>NZ_JBQTGH010000005.1:0-306380 GCF_052400625.1 Thermophagus sp. OGC60D27 | reverse complement strand
AGGTTATACCAGATGTCGGGATAAGGTTATACCTGGTGTCGGGATAAGGTTATACCAGATGTCGGGATAAGGTTATACCTGGTGTCGGGATAAGGTTATACCAGATGTTGGGATAAGGTTATACCTGGTGTCGGGATAAGGTTATACCAGATGTCGGGATAAGGTTATACCAGATGTTGAGATAAGGTTATACCAGATGTTGAGATAAGGTTATACCAGATGTTGGGATAAGGTTATACCAGATGTTGGGATAAGGTTATACCAGATGTCGGGATAAGGTTATACCTGGTGTCGGGAAAGATGAAATAGGCATCCGTATAAAGTATCTTATATAATTACTTCAAAGCTTATTATGTCCGGCGCTCACCCCTTAATCCCCTAAAGGGGAAATAACCCCGCTCGCATCCATAAAATTCATCTATTTCCCTTATGTTTAAATACTTTTATGCATGTTCTTATTGTGACAAACATTCTTGGTCATGCTCCCTACTTGTAGCTTATGTGGAAAAATTACGGTTAAGTTAGATAAAATTTTTTCGCGTAGGTAAGGGAGAAAAATTCTGAATAGGTTAACTGGGACTTTTTTTTTGCCTTAGGCAAAAAAAGTTCGTTAGTCTACCGGGAAAAATTCCGGTTAAGGCAACGAAGAAATTTCGGTTAAGGCAACGAAAAAGCTTCGTTAACGCAACGGAGATGTTTCAGTTAAGGCAACGAAAAAGTTTCGTTAAGGCAACGGAGATGTTTCGTTAAGGCTTCCAAATTTTTGCCGATAGCTTAGGAAAAGAATTTTCCGGTAAGCTAACAGAAATTTTTCTGCATAACTTGTCTTTAGCACTTGATGCGTTGTGGATTTGCAATCACAAGGCATCATTTCAGGGAATTGTAATCCCGTTCTTCTACTCGATAAAGATTAAATCACATTTAAACCCGAAAAATGCATTGGAAAATCTATTACGAATTAAAATTGCTGCCCATCAAGTCGCAAGCTAGCTGGTCTCAATTCACCATAGCGATGCTATGCCTCATTTCAACAAGTTCCTGATGGATTGCACTTTTTTATTTGGCAATAGGATGAAGGTAAGGTCTTTAACGACTTCGCAAATTAGAGGGTTAGACCTAAAGAGAGTCGAAAACTCCAGTTGTCGATGTTTTTGTCTTTACGGTAGGGCCCGTAGTGATAATGGACCGCGATTCCATATTTAAATAGAAAGGCATTGTATAGGTTGTCGAGTAAAATGCCCGATTCAAAAAAGCCTTTGTCGAAAGTCTTGAAATTATGGATATCGTTATGGGTTATATTTCCCCATCCTGCTTTTGAAAGAAGATGTATTTCCGGTTTAAATTTTCCGGGTTTATTTTGTCGTAATGCCATTTTATGTCTCAAAAACATCAGGGCAAATTGGTCTGCTGCAAATTCGTTGGGCGCCATTGTGGCAAACATGTCGGGAACTTCTATGGAGATGGGATCATAAGTGCCAAAAAAGCTATATAAATTGGACGGTGTTTCCCAACCATCGATCCATCCCCCGGTCAAACGGATTGTGGTTCGTGAGGATGGGCCCGACCGGAATTCTTTTTCCACTTGGGTTTCCACCTTTGTGTAGTGGGGCGATTCTCCTTTTAACTCCTGTATGCCTTTAATGATGTTTATCCATACCTTGGGCTCCAAACCGGCGTAGGGTAATATGCCAAAGGCCGTTTTGGAGACTTTTTCGCCAGGTGCCCACCTTAGTTTTATCCCCCCTTCAGTGACTTTATAATCTTCCACCAGCAATGCTGTTTGCGGCATAAAATCATATGCCTGAAGTGGATTTATCTTAGAATGCCACAGGAATACCTTTCCGGATAAGGATCCCTTTACTCTCGATTCCAAAGAGCCCAAATATTCCGTCTTTCGGTCCATCGTTGTTACTGAATACTCTTTCATATAGGCATTCAGATCTAGAGTCTTTTGGTTGTAAAAGGAAAATTCTCCTGTCGTATTCATATCGTGGCCATAACTAAGCGATAGGGTTGTTTGGTGAATCTTGTTGGAGACCCATTTAATCCCTGCTCCGTAGTTTTGGTGTTCCGATTTGAAAGCATGATTGAAATAACCACCGATGGAAATTTTGCCGGTAAGCTCAGGGGCTGTCCATAATCCCAGCCCTGCTTTAAAGCCTTCAAATTTATTGTACCCTATCACTTGTTTGATGTTGATCAGAAAGGGACCGGCAGGTAAATATCCCCGTATCAAACTTTTTTGAAACCTAATGAAATTGTCGAATTTATTGACTCTGCCAATACTATCCAGCAATTGGTAGGTGATAGAATCTTTGGCTGAAAGAGGCTCATAGCGCAAAGCTTCTAACGCTTCTGGATTAGACGGCATATCATCTTCGAGAATTACAGAATTAAAATCATTGGGATCCAGATCGGGATTGGTATTAATGGCAGTAATTAGGCTCTTGGCATTGCCCGTTAAGGGGAAGGGTGTGGGATTAATGCTGCTGTTGGGTGGTATGGTGAGCTGACTTTCCAGTTCGGAGGGGAACCATTGTCCCTGCTTGGTCTGTTCGTAGCTTTGATTAATATCCAATTGAAATGGGGAGGAGGGAATATGGGAACTTGCTTTGATGTTTTTTAGAGCATAGGATCTGGTATGTATGTGGAAGGAGCCGGTTAAAGGTTTGACATTGGCCTTTTTCCTTGGGCGAAAGGAAATGTAGTACAAAGAATCGTTATTTTCGACAATGGTATCCTCAAGGATGAAGATGTAATTTTTCAATCCCAATTCCGAAGCAGGATTGAGATACTCTATTTCCAGCAGGGGAATGTAATCGTCATAGAAACCGAAAGGCTGAATTTGGGCGGGGAGCACCGCTAGCGAAGGATCATTAAACCCGCTCACTCTTCCCGAGATCACACGTTCTTTATTTTTGTCGGGAGCCAGATGTCTTTTTTCAGAGATGGATTCCATCAACATAAGATGATGGTTGCGCTCAAGGTTATTGTATTTTTGTGCTATGGTATCGACAACCTCCGACTTATCAGGAATCTGTAGATCAAAGGTCATTTTGTGGTATACGATGCAAGAATAATTTTGATGGTGGTCGGGGTTGTTTCGGTCTTTCTTTTCCACCACTTGTTCCATGATCCTGAGAGCAGGGTTTTCTTTAGGATATATATCGACAGCACTGAGCGTTATGTTTTGGGGTGAAAGGACAATGGTTGAACGGGGTTGGATATCTTTTACTGCCAGTTGTTTGTTGCGATATCCAACACTACTGATAGCTATAGAATCGCCGATGTCGGGCGGAAGGGTGAATTTGCCCCGAATATCGGAAACGGTCCCATTCTTCTTATTCAGGAAAACAATATTTGCAAAAGGAACCGGCTTTTGTTCAACGCTGTCGATTATCGTGGCAGAGACTTGAGCAATGAGAGAATTGGTTCCACCCAAACATAAAAAAAACAGTAATCCCGTAATCGAAAAAATTTTTCGGTCAGGAAAGACGCTGACCGTGGAAATTTTTTTTGAAGCAGTTCTCATTGTTGTTTAGCACTAGTTGGGTTTGGTTTTAAGCCGGGATTTATCCGGTAAATCCCGCTTTCAGGAGGTTTATCTCCTTTTCGGCCAGGAAACGCCATTTGCCACGCGGGATATTCTTTTTGGTGAGTCCGGCAAAATAGACTCGATCCAGCTTTTCTACTTTGTATCCGAGATGTTCAAATATACGCCTAACAATTCTGTTTTTCCCTGAATGAATCTCCACCCCAATTTGTCTCAGATCTTTGGGATCAACAAAGCTGATGCTGTCGGGTTTCACCGGTCCGTCTTCCAGCTCCAGACCATTGGCAATGGTGTCAAAATCCTCATTGTCCAACTTCTTATCGAGGAATACATGATATATTTTTTTGGCTTCGAAGCTGGGATGGGTCAATTTTTTTGCCAGATCACCGTCGTTGGTCAGAAGCAACAAACCGGTCGTATTCCTGTCAAGCCGTCCAACGGGGAAGATCCTTTGGGGGCATGCGTTTCTGACGATATCCAAAACTGTTTTCCGTCCTTCCGGATCACGGGCGGTGGTTACCGTATCTTTGGGCTTGTTGAGCAATAGGTAAACCTTTTTCTCCGGATTTAATTTTTTCCCCTGGTATTCAACAATATCTTTAACCGAGACAATCGTGCCCAGCTCGGTTACCTTTTTGCCATTGACTTTGATATCTCCTCGTTCAATGAGTTTGTCGGCTTCACGCCGGCTGCAAACTCCTGAGTTGGCAATGAATCTGTTTAAGCGCATGGCTTTCCGGGAGGACTCATCGTGCGAAACAATGGGTTGTTTGCTCGTAGATTCCGGTTTTGTTGAGCGTTCTATCTTTTTCTTCCTGGGATGATGTTGAAAATTCTCGTTTCGTGAGCGACGTGCTGTAGATGTATATTTTCCCGGTATTTTTCCTTTTTTGGCCATTGTGTATTATTGATTTTCTGTGTTTTGTTATTCAATGCGATACGGGTCGCATTATTGTGATGCAAAATTGTAAAAAAGAAATGACTAATCAGGTATTTGTGAATGATAAATCACCCAATTCGCAAATAAAATGTGGCAAATCGACCCGATTCTCCATTCCAGAGTAACAGGTTGGCCGGCCTTTTTTGGGTATTGCATTTTTTCCCGAATTGATGGAGGTGTTTGGGGGTAAAAGCAGCCCTATAAAAACAGGGCTCTATTTTCGTAACACTCTGTCTTGCCCCAACGAATAAGCAACCACATGTCCTATGTTCAGTGCTTTATATGAGTACGTAAGTTGTGTTACCACTTCTTTTTCTGTGCTATAATATTCCATCTTCCCTGGTCATACTCTTATTATTTGAATTTAAAATGTCGAAAAGTATTTGAAAAAACCGACAGACCGGGGCAGGTCATTAAATGTATTGTACGTTTCATTGCAAAACCGTTTAATATTCTGCAATTTTGCATCTGTATGTACAAAATCAATAACGTATGGCTTTAATAAAATCAATATCAGGAATTCGAGGTACTATTGGAGGGCGTCCCGGAGAAGGATTGAGCCCCATCGATGTGGTACGTTTTTCATCGGCTTATGGCATTTGGTTAAAAGAACAATCGAAACAGGATAAATACAGAGTCGTTTTAGGCAGGGATGCCCGCATATCGGGCCCCATGGTGAGGGGGCTGGTTGCATCTACACTTCAGGGACTGGGCATCGACGTAATTGATCTGGGACTGGCCACGACCCCTACCACCGAGCTGGCAGTCATTAAAGAACAAGCCGACGGTGGCATCATCCTTACGGCCAGTCATAATCCCAAACAGTGGAATGCCCTGAAACTGTTAAACCACAAAGGGGAATTTCTGTCGGCCGAGGATGGTGCCCGCATTTTGGAACTGGCCGAGTCGGAAGCGTTCGAATATGCTTTGGTGGACGATCTGGGAAAAGTAACGGAAAAGAATTATACCGACATTCATATTCAGGAAGTGTTGGGGTTAGAATTGGTAGATGTGGAAGCCATTCGTGCGGCAGGCTTTAAGGTGGTGATCGATTGCGTCAATTCAGTGGGGGGCATTGCGCTGCCACCATTGTTGAAAGCTCTTGGCGTGGCAAACATTGTTGAGTTGAATTGTGACCCCAACGGAGAATTTCCTCACAACCCGGAACCTCTACCTCAGCATTTGACAGAGATTTCAGAAGCTATGACGAAAGAAAAAGGAGATGTTGGGTTTGTGGTCGATCCCGATGTTGATCGTCTTGCGGTCATCAATGAAGATGGAACCATGTTCGGTGAAGAATATACGCTGGTAGCAGTTTCCGATTACGTGTTGTCACATACCCCGGGAAATACGGTGTCCAATTTGAGTTCGACCCGTGCTTTGAGGGATGTCACTGAACGGCGGAATGGCTCTTATGCCGCATCGGCTGTAGGAGAGGTTAATGTGGTCGCCAAGATGAAGGAAACCAATGCCGTTATTGGCGGAGAAGGTAACGGAGGGGTTATTTACCCTGCCAGTCACTACGGTCGCGACGCACTGGTGGGTATTGCCCTCTTTTTAACACATCTGGCCCAAAAAGGCAAAAAAACCTCAGAGCTCAAGAAAGAGTACCCGGCCTATTTTATGTCCAAAAACAAACTGGAGCTAACAGCCAGTACAGATGTGGATGCTTTGTTGGAAAAGGTGAAAGAGCATTATCGCAACGAAAAAGTGAACGATATAGATGGTGTTAAGATTGATTTTCCCGACTCGTGGGTGCATCTGAGGAAATCGAATACCGAACCCATTGTTCGTATCTATTCGGAGGCTAAATCGGTGGAAGAGGCTGAAAAACTGGCAAGTACTATGATGGAGGTAATGAAGTCTTTTATGTAAATGACGTATTGTCGAAATTCCGGCTGGATCTTGTAGGTCTGAAATTCCGGCCATGTTAATGTTTTTAAAGACTTGTTTTAAACTATTCCTGCCCTTTCCTGTCTTTTAATTGTCTTTTGAAATCGGTATATCCGGTATTTTAAAAGGACGAAAGCAGGAAAGGTTGCCTCTTGGATTCGCTTATGGGAGATAGGAGCAAAGCGAATCTGACGCATCTGTTTCGTCCCTCACTGGTTGATAAGAGATGTTAATGTCTCGTTTTGTGGAAAAGTGAGACAAATATTATCTGTTGATTAAACATGGTTAGGAAATCCTGATTAAACAGCGAAGTATCAATAGGAGTTGCAATAATCTGCCAGATAAAAAAACTGTGTTTTTTAACAGAGACCCAACAAGCCTAGCAAAGAAGGTTTACCTTTATCTGTTCCGACTATAAAGAAATTATTATAGGTGCAATTTAAAAACATGTGAATTGCATTGAACCAATAACTTAACTATAATTTATACGGATGAAACGATTTCTTAAACCGGTTTACTACGTTCCTGCAATTTTACTTGTCGTGATATTGATCGTTTGGTCAATGGGAGATAAGGTGGTAAGTGAGGGGGTGATGATTACATCACCTGTGAAACGCGGTCCTTTTATTTCCCGCGTTATATCGACCGGACAACTTCAGGCCGAAAACGCCACATCGATAGAAGTCCCTTCGGCATTATCGGGACGAAGACTTCGCATCTACGAAATTCAGGTTACCGATATCGTTGAAGAGGGTACGGTTGTTGATTCCGGCGATGTAGTGGCCACCCTTGACCACAGCGCCGTGGATGAACTAATGACAGAAGCACAGGAGGAATTGGAGAGCGCTTTGGAAGCCTATGAAGATGCTAAAATAGATACCAATATCAACTTAAGTAATCTCAGGGATGGTTTGCTCGATGCCAAAGTCACCGTGGAGGAGAAAAAATTGGTATTGGAACAATCCATCTATGAATCACCGGCGGTTCAACGGCAGGCCCGTCTGGATTTGGAGCGAGCCGAACGCAACCTGGAACAGTCTCTAAGGAATTATGACCTTAAAAAACAACAAGCGGTCTACGATGTTGCCCGTGCTTGGGAAGAGGTGGAAAGAAGCCGGGAAAGAGTTGCGGAAATTAATGCCTTGTTCGAAGCTTTGGACGTGAAGGCACCCAAGCCCGGAATGGTGATTTACAGCTACGACAGATTCGGAAACAAAATAGAAGCCGGCTCTACCGTCAGCCGGTGGGCACCTACCATCGCTGAACTCCCCGACCTCTCATCGATGATTTCGAAGACCTATATTAATGAAATAGATATTTCCAAAATCAGAATTGGACAAAAAGCAACCATCGGAATTGATGCTTTCCCGGAAAAATCGTTTGGCGGATTTGTTACTTCTGTGGCCAACATTGGTCAAGTGCTGCCTGATGGCGATGCTAAAGTGTTTGAGGTAATTATAAAGTTGGAATCTACGGATCCCGATTTGAGACCTGCCATGACAACCAGCAACGAGATTATTACCGATTCCCTCTCGGATGTCCTTTACATTCCGTTTGAAGGGGTTTTTAGAAACGATTCCCTCAACTTTGTATATGCAGAAAAGGGGCGTGGGTGGATAAAGCAAATTGTGAGACTAGGCGTGGAAAATGAAAACTACGTGGTGGTGGAAGAGGGGTTGGCTGAAGGAACAATCGTTGCCTTGACCGAACCCGCTGATGCCGCAGATATGGCTTTTGAAGGAATAGAGATTTACGAAGCCTTGAAAAAAGAAGCGTTGGAAAAAGAAAAAGAAGAGAAAGAAAACAGGGATCAGGCAGAAAAAAAGAAAAGAAGAATGAACGGAGATCCGGGAGAGGGTAGAAGAAGAATGGGTGAACGTCCGGAAGGGAGGAGACCGAGATGAGAAGATTAAAATACATATTTTCCAGGTATTATCACGATGTGTTGATTGCTGTGGAAGCTATCCTGGCCAATAAACTCAAATCGTTTCTTACTGCCTTGGGAATCATGTTTGGTGTTGCGGCAGTGATTAGTATGTTGGCCATAGGACGTGGAGCGCAACAGGA
Organism: Thermophagus sp. OGC60D27; assembly: GCF_052400625.1. Taxonomy (NCBI): domain Bacteria; kingdom Pseudomonadati; phylum Bacteroidota; class Bacteroidia; order Marinilabiliales; family Marinilabiliaceae; genus Thermophagus; species Thermophagus sp. OGC60D27. The sequence goes on along the minus strand of NZ_JBQTGH010000005.1, from coordinate 297,927 downwards.
AGTCCTGGAACAGATAAAACTAGTTGGCGTGAACAATATTATTGTTACCCCATCTGATGTGTCCATCGATGCTTCCAGTGGCACCGGAGGAGGTGGCGAAGGATCGCAGCGTTTTTCTCCGGGGTTAACGCTGCTGGATGCCGAGTCGATAAAAGAGACAATACCATCTGTGGCCAAAGTTAGCCCGGTAATATCTTTGAATTATCATGCCATCCTGGGGGCCCGAAGTTATCCAATTGTATTGGAAGGGGTATCGCCGGAGTACTTCGAACTTTTGAATATTAATCTTGCTTCAGGAAAAATATTTAGTACCCAACAGGCCGGTGCAGGAAAACCTGTGGCGGTGATTGGCGATAATGTTCGAAACCGTTTTTTCAACACAGAAGATCCTATTGGAAAATATATTAAATGCGGGGATACCTGGCTGGAGGTTATCGGTGTCATAGAACGACGCGATTTTACCGCTTCAGCTTCCGATGAACTGGGCATTAGTAGTACCGACAATAAAATTATTATTCCGGTTAAAACGATGTTGCTGCGGTTCAAAGATCGGGCACGGGTCGACCCTGAAATATTGGAACAGGTTGCCAGAGGCGGTGGGGCCGAGAGCAATAGCACAAGTGCCGAAGAATCAAAAGACCAACTGGATAAAATAATTGTTCAGGTCAGTGAAACAGAGCTGTTAAGCGCTACTGCAAATATCGTTAAACGCATGTTGCTGCGTCGACACTCACAGATCTATGATTTCGAGGTGACGGTTCCCGAGCTGCTATTGAAGCAACAACAGAAAACCAATGATATTTTTAATATTGTATTGGGTGCTATTGCCAGTATCTCATTAATTGTGGGTGGAATTGGAATTATGAATATTATGCTGGCCTCTGTATGGGAACGCATCCGGGAGATAGGGACCCGTCAGGCCATTGGTGCCTCCCGAAAGGACATTATTGTCCAGTTTCTTTCCGAATCTACCCTGATCAGTGTTAGTGGAGGTATGATAGGAATCGTTCTGGGGGTCATGCTGGCCCATTTGATTCATGTAATGGCAGATATCGATACCATTGTGACGTTGTTTTCGGTGGTAGTGGCCTTTGGTGTGTCGGCAACCGTAGGTATTGTGTTTGGATACCTGCCGGCAAAGAGGGCTGCGGAACAAGATCCGGTGGAGTCATTGAGGGCATAACTGTCAGGGTGAAATTATATCGGCAATAAATCATTAAAATCTTTCCTGTAATGAATACCAAAATAGTGCTTTTATTTATCATTCTTTTTTGTCCTTTCGGATGGCTGAATGCTCAGGAGAATAATTTCTACTTTCCTGATGAAGAGGAGGATGTGGTAAAAATTAAGATGTCACTGGAGGAGGTTATCAATTTAGCCCATCAGCAATCTCTTTACAGCTTTCGGGCAAAGAATATGTATCTGGCACGTTATTGGGAGTTTAGAAGCTATAAAGCCGATCGCCTTCCCATATTGAGTCTGGATGCTACTCCGGTGAATTATGACCGATCGGTTGTCAGCCGTTTTGATGAAAACCAGGGAGAATATTTTGATCAAAGGTCTTATCTCACTTCTAATGCTTCTTTATCCATTCGTCAGAATGTGCCACTTACCGGAGGTGTGTTTGATATAACATCGTCTTTGACGCGCTCTCAAAATCTTGAAAACGATGAGGATATTCAGTATGCATCGGTGCCTGTGAGTGTGGGCTTTTCTCAACCCTTAAATGGATACAACCGGTTTAAATGGGAGGCACGAATCGAACCCTTAAAATTTGAAAAGGCAAAACGAGACTATCTGCAATCATTGGAATCAATTGCCATTCAGGCAACTGATTTTTTTTTCTCACAGGTTACTGCAGAGATTAACCTGAAAATTGCCGAAACCAATTATTCCAATGCCGACACATTGTATAACATTGGAAGAGGACGCTTTGAGATAGGTACCGTTACGCAGGATGAACTGCTCGACCTGGAATTGGGCCTTCTCAATGCCCAAATGGCGGTGACCCGGGCTAAAATTGATTTAAAACAGGCTCAGGCAGCTCTTTCTTCTTTCTTGGCTCTGGAAGATAATGTGGTAATCGAATGTGTCGTTCCGGATGATATCCCGCAACTGAAAATTGATCCCCAGAAAGCCTTGATGCTGGCAATAGAAAATAATCCGGAGATTCTGGAATTTCAACAGGACCTTTTGGAGGCCGAACAAAATATTGCAGAAGTTAGATCACAGAGTGGTTTGAGCGCAAATATCCGGGCCAATTTTGGGATAAACAAAAATGCCGACGATTTTGGAACGGTTTACGGAAGTCCGTTTGAAGATCAACAGCAGGTAAGAGTGTCATTTAGTGTGCCCATTCTGGATTGGGGATTGCGTAAAGGAAAGATTCAGATGGCACGGTCCAACAGAGAGGTTACGGAAGCCACAGTAAAGCAGGAAAGAGTTGACTTTGAACAGGAATTGCTCATTAGCATTATGGAATTTAATATGCAAGAGAAACAGGTGGCGATATCTGCAAAAGCTGATACCATTGCCCAATTGGGATACGATGTTACCAAACAGAGATTCTTGATTGACAAGGTGGATGTTATTAAGTTGAATTCCGCTCGTAATTCGTTGGATGCTGCACGAAGAAATTATGTCTCTTCACTGAGACAGTATTGGCGAAGCTATTTTCAAATGAGACAGATTACCCTCTACGATTTTGTGGAAGACAAGCCGTTAATGGAAAAATTGGACGATTTATTGCAGAAGCAATAAATGATGGGTTGGCAAGGAGAAGTTGGAAATCATCATACTAACATGAAATAGATGGTTACAGAGAATACAAAAACTTTTGTCATGCGAGTTTTATTAGATTAATTAAACTTTATACGAATGAAACGACGATTATGGATATTCTTACCTCTTGCTCTTGTGATTATGGCATTTGTTGGTTATCGTTTTTTTCTGACCGATGAGGCTGATGATGCAGGTGTTGTGGAGGTGATCCGTGATAAATTCGAACGCTATATTACTTCCATGGGAGAGTTGGAAGCTCATCGGTCTACCGATATTCTGATTCCGGATGTACTGCGTGGAGATGCTGTGAGGATACGCCAAATTGTAATTAATGATCTGGTAAAAGAAGGAACTATTGTAAAAAAAGGGGATTATGTTGCAACCCTTAATCCTTCCGAAGTTGAAGAGTACATTAAAAGAGTGAGTGAAAATATTGATATGTTTGAGGCCAATCTGGAGAAGGCCAAAATGGACAGCTCAATTAATCTTTCTCAGTCCAGAGACGATATTCGGCAAGCACTTGACAATGTCCTTGATATGGAGGTGAAAGTGGAGCAATCGGTTTACGAAAGCAAGGCAGTGCAGCGCCAGACGCAGATTCAACTGGAAATGGCCCAAAGAAAATATGAACAAAAGAAGAGGAATTATCAAAAACAACAAAGAAAAAACGCCTTAGCTGTTCGCAGAATCGAAAACCGACTTAAAGAGGAAAAAGAACAATTGGATGTTCTGTTGCAATTGAAAGCAGACTTGATTATTAAGGCCCCTACTTCCGGTGTGGTGGTTTATGTAAGGGAATGGAATGGTGAAAAAAGAAAAGTCGGTGCACGGGTCAGTCGCTGGGACCCGCGGATCGCTATCCTGCCCGATTTATCAACCATCTTATCGGTCACCTACGTCAAAGAAATCGATGTCACCAATGTAAAGGTGGGAATGCCGGTGAAGATTAAAATTGATGCGTTCCCCAAAGAGGAATTCGAAGGCACTGTTCGCACCGTTGCCAACATTGGGAAAGAAATAGCCGGACAGTTTCTGAACGGGTTTAAGGTGGAAATTGAAGTCGACCCTAAAGGAGCCGGTCTTCTACCCGGGATGACATCTGTTAACCGGTTTATTATTCAGGAAATGGAGGACGAATTAATGGTGCCCCGTGAAGCTGTCTTTGTAAAGGATTCTTTTCAGATTGTTTATAAGAAAACACCACTGGGAATTGTCCGGCAAAAAGTTGAGACAGGAGGGGAAAATGATGAATTTATCAGAATTTTGGATGGACTGGAAGAGGGAGATAAACTGGTTTTGATACCCCCGGAGTAAGATAAGGGGTTAAAATTTAGGATGTTTTGAACAAACCGTTTTGGGCTTGCGTTAATTGCCTGAAACGGTTTGTTGGTTTTTGTTGATTCGGGAGAGGTCCGTTGCGTGTGCGACTGAACTTAGAGCAGCAGGGTAGGTGAGTTTAATCAGAAAAAATGAAGAAAATTTTCTGTAATTTTGAATCACTTGTATATCTTTGTGGTGTTTTACTTTGATATGCGAAGAGATTAATAAAAAACTGTAGTTATAAATTCTCAAAAGTTTAAGGTTATGAAAGTTACTGTTGTTGGCGCCGGAAATGTTGGCGCAACTTGTGCTGATGTTTTGGCTTATCGGGAGATTGCCAATGAAGTTGTTTTGGTGGATATTAAAGAAGGTCTGGCCGAAGGAAAAGCCTTGGATATCTGGCAGAAAGCACCGATTAACTTGTATGATTCCCGCACAGTAGGTGTAACCAATGATTATTCAAAGACTGCCGGTTCGGATGTTGTGGTCATTACTTCTGGTTTGCCACGTAAACCCGGGATGTCGAGGGACGACCTTATTGAAACCAATGCCGGAATTGTAAAGACTGTTACCGAACAAGTTGTTAAGTATTCACCGGATGCAGTGATTGTTATTGTTTCCAATCCTCTTGACGTAATGACCTATCAGGCCCATATTACTTCACAGATGCCTCGTAACAAGGTGATGGGGATGGCCGGAATTTTGGATACCGCTCGTTATAGAGCATTCCTGGCGGAAGCATTGAATGTGTCACCAAAAGATATTCAGGCTGTTTTGATGGGTGGACACGGCGATACCATGGTGCCACTCCCAAGATATACCACTGTAGGAGGTATTCCGGTAACCGAAATGATTGATAAAGATAAACTGGATGCGATTATCGAACGCACGAAATTTGGAGGCGGTGAGTTGGTTAAGTTGATGGGAACTTCTGCTTGGTATGCTCCCGGATCTGCCGCTGCCCAGATGGTTGAAGCCATCGTGCGCGACCAAAAACGTGTTTTCCCGGTTTGCGTAAAACTCGAAGGAGAATATGGCATCGACGATTGTTATCTTGGTGTTCCTGTTGTTCTGGGTAAAGGAGGTATCGAAAAAGTGATCGAACTCGATCTTAATGCTGAGGAAAAAACGCTTCTTGAAGATAGCCGTCAGCATGTTAAAGAAGTTATGGCGGTTTTAGACAAGCTTAATTAATTTGAGGAGAACGTCAGAGAATGTTAATAGTATGTCCATAGGAATGCTGCCATTTTCTGATCATCCCAATTGGTTTATTGACTAAGGTTTGTCTCAAAATAATTTGAAGAAAAAGGAACCCAAATTCGGGTTCCTTTTTTTGTACGATAATGAACACTTCATTGTTGTTAACGGACATTTTTTGATATGATTATATTGAAGTGTGGTTTTGTAAAAAATTGAAATATAAGCTTTTGAATGTTTTGGTATGAATCATGAAAGGAATAGAGAAAAAATGATTAGAGTGATGATTAGAAAGTTTGTCTTAATACTGGTCTTTCTTATTCCGTTGGGACTTTTTGGGTGTATTTATGATGGTCCTTCGTCGGATGCACGTGAAACTTTTGTTTCGGAAGAACGGAATATTGAGAATTTTATAGCATTGGATTTAGAAGGCAATTATGTTGTAATCTTGGAGAATGCAGATTCATGCAGCCTGGAAATTCTCGGGAATGAAAAAATGAAAAACATGGTCGTTACAGAAGTGGTTGATCAGGTTTTAAAAATCAGGACTATCGACCATGAGAAATGGAAGCATTATCCTGAGGTTGAAATTCATATTAAAGTGCCGTCACTGGAAAAGATTAATGTGAGGGCGGCGGCTTCCTTTAAGGGAGAAAAGCCCTTTGTTTTCAAAAATTTGTTCATTGAAAGTTCAGGTGCTTTAAAAATGGATATGGAGGTTCAGGGGGATAAACTCGAAGGGCGGTTTGCGGGAGCAACCAAGTTGAATCTCAAAGGTGAGGTAAAAGAGGTGCTGCTGGATATCCCGGGAGCAGGGAAGATCTCTGCATATGAATTATTGGTTGAAGATTTTGGTCTTAAAATGGCAGGAGCAGGTATGGCAGAAGTTTTCGCTTCAGATAAATTGAGTGTTGATGTAGCCGGTGCCTGCAATGTTACCTACAAGGGAAATCCCATGGAGGTGTATACAAATATCTCTGGTCTGGGAAGAGTGAAAAAGGCACAATAGTACTGGCATGCCAAAAGTGGTTATCACAAAAGACAATGCATAAAACTTAGCCATGCGAGTTGCATCAGGCCAATTTTATGCGGATGCCATTTTAGTACTTATAGTTTTCATTTTATCGATCCCGATGTCGGTTTTTATTGTCAGCTCAATCACTGTTTAACTCCTGGTTTGGGGCTTCATTTTCCGGTTCTTGATTCAGAGAGCTTTTGATAACCAGTCTTTTGTAATAAGAGATGATAAGGGTTGTCAATGGTAGTGCCAGCAACATTCCCAGAATACCCATGATAGTTCCCCATATGGAAAGTGACAACAAAATTATTGCGGGATTCATGTTGTAGGCTTTGCCCATGATTCTGGGCACCAGAATCATGTCTTGAATGATTTGCACAATGATAATAACCAGAAAAACAGAAAGTAAAATCTGCCAGAAGTTTTCACCAGTTTCCATCGATTTGAGGAGAGCTAGAAGAATCGCCGGCAAAAAGCCAACAATCTGAAGATAGGGAATAATATTTAGTACCCCAATAAGTAGTCCGAGAGTAATTCCCAAAGGCAAACTTATTATTTTGAAGCCGGTGGCCATCATAATTCCTACAATGGTTGCAATCAAAAATTGGTTTCGGAAGTAAATACGCATTGAGAGTTTCAGGTCATCAACTATCTCTTCTGCCAGAGGGCGAAACTTTAGGGGAATCAATTGAGGCCAGGAAGATTCCATTTTGGGATAGTCAATAAGTATAAAAATCAGATATAGCAGTACAATAAGCAGACCGAGTGTGCTAAATAATATGCTCAGCGAACCAGAGAAAAGCTTGAGAAGTGGCGTTGAAATATTTTTGAGCGTTTCGGTAATGTCAGAAGCGTTTAGTAGTTTTTGAAGCCCTTGCTGTTCCAAAAATTCGCGAAGCCATTGATCCAGAGTTGGAGGCAAAATATCCTGATAAGAAGTATCCTGAAGATAGGCTTTAATCAACAGACCCAGTTTCTGCATTTCATTAATAAACTGAGGAATTAACCACCATAGTACCAGAGAAAATATAAGCGTTAAAAATAAAAGAGAAAGAATAACAGAAATACCCCGATGTTTTACACGCATTTTTTTTTGAATAAAACATACCAATGGGTCCATTAAATAAGCCAAGAGTACGGCAATAAAAAACGGCACCAAAACATTGCTTAAATAACGGATCAATAAAACTATTCCGGCAATTATAAGACCGGAAATGAGTAGTCTTACCACTTTGTCGAAGGTGTAAGGTTTGTTCGAAAACAAATGTTGATGATTTTCAGGCGCGGTTTTTGTTGTTGACATGTGGAAAATATGATTTATACAGACGAATCGTTGTTTTAATATACCATGAATTGTTAAGTTGCTATTTTATTTTGAAACTTAAAGGTAAAACAATCGTACAATATCTCTGTTAATAAATGCAAAAAATAGTTTGTCTTTAATAAAAAAACCTTTGTGTTTTTGATAATAGTTACTTATTTTGCAACTATTCAGGGATATTGAGTAAACAAGAAAGAGCAAATTTTATTCATCGGTTTTTAGAGTTAGGAGTTTTTTTATGTCTTTCCGAAGTCTCATACTACTTATTTTTTTTTCATTAGCCTTAATTTGGGGGTGTGAAAGGGAATATGTGGTCAGTGGAGACAGCACTCAATTGACATTTAGTACAGATACCGTATCCTTTGATACTGTTTTTACTTCGGTAGGATCTACCACGCAGAATTTTAGAATTTATAATCCGGTTCAAGAAGATGTCGTTATCGAAATGGTTGAATTAGCGGGTGGTGAGGAATCTGATTTCTTGTTAAATGTAAACGGTACACCCGGAAATATAATTTCAGATGTAACGGTTCCCGGCAATGATAGTTTGTTTGTCTTTGTTGAAGTAAATGTTAATCCAACCTCGGAAAATACTCCCTTTGTTATATCAGATTCTGTTTTTTTCTATACCCGCGACCATATATATACCGTTCACTTGCTCGCTTATGGTCAAAATGTGATTCCTCTAAGACAAGAGGTTTTAAAAACGCAAAAATTCAATAGTGACAAGCCCTATTTAATCTACGATTGGGTCGTTGTTGATAGCGCCGAGACATTAACTATTGATCCAGGAACGCGGTTGTATTTTCACAAAGATGCTTCCCTTATTGTATTTGGAACGCTCAAAGTTAATGGGGAAGTGAAAGAGCCGGTTTTATTTACCAGTGACAGGCTGGATGAGTGGTATAAAGATAAACCTGGACAGTGGGGGTATATTCAATTAATGCCGTACAGTAGAGATCATGAAATTAATAATGCTGTAATCCGAAATAGTACTATGGGGTTAGTCGTTGATTCCGTGGGTATTGAAAAAGATCATCCGCCTCTTTACCTTAATAATGTAAAAATTGAACATATTGCTTCTCAGGGGTTGATTGCTCAAAATTCAGCCATTGTGGCCTCCAACTCGGTGTTCGGAGACTGTGGAAGTGCTTCCGTTGCCCTTACCGTGGGCGGAAACTATAAGTTTTACCATTGCACAATAGCCAACTTTTTTAGTTGGAACTATAGGAGTGTGCCTGCATTGGTTATTTCTAATTATTATTCCGATTCAGATGGATTAAAATTCTATTCCCTTGAGTCGGCTGATTTTTATAATTGCATTGTTTACGGTAAAAATGACAACGAAATTAAACTGGATTTCAGAAATGAAGATGACGAAACGCTTCCTGGAATTGCCAATGTTCGTTTTAATCATTCTTTGGTGAAAATTAGAGACGATGCCCGTTTGGCTTGGGCAGATGTTTTTGGTGCCGGAGTTATTTTTAATGAAGATCCCTTGTTTTTGGAATCCTATCAATATAATTATCAGTTAGATTCGTTGTCGGTAGCACGTGATGTAGGGGGGGTGGATGTAGCAAGAAATTTTCCTGAAGATATTCTGGGTAATTCACGATTGAAAGACAAAGGTGCAGATCTTGGAGCTTATGAGAGGATTGACAAGCAACAATAAGAGTATTGCTGGAAAATAACTTTCACTCGCGCAATTAAAATGTACCGCAGCCTGTTGCTGACATTCACATTTTTATTATTGGTTGGACTTAGTTCCCTTTCGCAGGATTTCGATAGGGCCGGTATTCTATTCTATAATGTAGAAAATCTTTTTAACCCTGATAAAGAGGATAAAAATCCCGATGAAGAGTTCAGTCCGAAAGGCTCACGGCGGTGGACGCATTTTCGAAAAAATGTAAAGCTTGCTAATATTTCAAAGGTTATTTTGTATGCCGGTCAATGGAATCCCCCGGTTTTGGTTGGTGTGTGCGAGGTAGAAGATCGTAGCGTAGTCAACGACCTTGTCGAAAATACAGGCCTTTATCTACTTAATTATTCCGTTGTTCATTTTGATTCTCCCGATCCCCGAGGAATAGATGTTGCCCTTCTTTATCGTTCAGATCGATTTAGCGTCATTAAAGCCTATCCGGTTAAAGTGGGAATGCCGGAAGTTTTGCAGCGCACTCGTGATATTTTGTATGTGAGTGGTGTCATCGATCAAATTGATACGCTTCATGTTTTAGTAAACCACTGGCCTTCCAGAAGAGGCGGGGTAGGTGCTTCTAAACCGAAAAGAATGGTGGCAGCCAATACTTTGAAAGATATATGTGATTCCATTTTATCTGTGTCACCACAATCAAAAATTATTGCTATGGGTGATTTTAATGATGAGCCGGGTGACAATAGTTTGTTAAGAGTGAGTAGAAAACCGGGTGCTAAAGGGCCGGGACTTGTGAACCTTGCCTGGCGACCCAAAGGAGATGTGCCGGGCACCATTAAACATGGTGCATATTGGGCCTGCTTTGACCAGATACTGGTATCTTCTCCTCTTTTGAACTGTCATCAAGAATCTTACTGTTTAGAGGATTCAGTAATGCACATTCTTTCCCCTCAATTTCTTTTGGAAGAAGATTCTGCATTTCCGGGTGTCAAACCATACCGTACCTATTTGGGGTACAAGTACCGGAAGGGGTTTAGCGATCATCTGCCTGTAATGATAGAATTGAAGCGAGAAAAGGACTGTAATTGAATTCATATTAGGTTTTTCCTTGAATTTATTGCCGGTTTTGATCTTGCATAGTTCGATCGGTTTATCCTGTCGGAATTGAAAGACGTAACTAAACTTGTGATTGAATGCATTGTCCTGTTGTTTTGCTTTAATTGCAAAATGTTTTTTAGTTATGTGTTTTTTTAGTTTAAGGGGGATACTTCTCTTTTCTTAAGGATCGATTTTTCCCATTTAATAGGGAATATCACTTCCGTAGGGACGCTGGTTTGTCTTGCTTAATTCCGGAATATTAAAATATCTGAAAAAGAAATCATTCAGAAGAGAAACAAAGTGACCAGATATTCGTACTTGTTAAAGAAATTTTTCTTTATAAGGGTTCATGATGTACAGTTCTTCAAAAATTTTATTGCTAAACAACAAACCTGATTTAGCAAGAGATCTGCAATTCTTCCTTTCAGAAGAGTTTGGGGTGGTAAATCGTTCACATCAGAGCAAAGAGGCTTTGCTCCAAATATTCCATAACGACTATGATCTTTTGATTCTTTCCAATAATCTGGACGACCGAGAGGGAACAGAGTTTATACGAGAATTAAGGAAAAACGGTGCAACCCTTCCATTTATAATGATTGCGGGAAATGGAGGAATTAAACAGGCTGTGGAGGCAATGAAACTGGGAGCGGTAGATTTTCTCCAGTGGTCAGATGACAAGGAGGCTTTTTACCCTTTCGTAAAAGAAGTCGTTAAAAAAGCACTGCATGATCAGGTTTTTAAAAACTTATTTTCCGAGGGAGAGCTCATCTATAAAACATTGTTTGAGAATCTTCGTGATGCAGTTTTTTTGCATTTGATCGATGAGAAGACTCGTCGACCGGGTTTTTTTATTGAAGTTAACCCTGTGGCATGTCGCAGGTTAGGGTATTCTCGCCAGGAATTTGCATCCATGAGGCCTGAGGATATGGAGCTGCCAGGGACTGTAGATCAGGAAAAAATTATTTCGAAACTATTGGAGGAAGGGTCGGCCATTTTCAACTCCTTTCACAAAGCAAAAGATGGTAGAGTTATCCCTGTTGAGATTAATTCCCGAATTTTTGATTTAAGGGGACAGAAGGCGGTTTTGTCGGTGGCAAGAAATATTACAGACCAACAGAGAATTTTGAATGATTTAAAAAAAAGTGAGTTGCGGTTCCGATCTATTATAGAAAAGTCATTCGTGGGGATCTGTATTAGTAATGATAGAGGGATTTTGGAGTATGCAAATGATGCTTTTTGCAAAATAAGCGGGTATTCATCAGAAGAGACCGTGGGTCGCCATTTTAGTGACTTTTTCCTGGATGATTTAAAACAAAAGGTATTCGATCTGTGCGCTGATTTTTTCCATTCCGGGAAGACAGATGGAAAGACCGAGTTGGTTATGATGGATAGATTGGGAAACCAAAAGTATGTTATTATAGACTCAATACTTATTTCTGATATTGATGGTCACCTTAGAGGTGTAACTTTTGTAGAAGATATTACCGAAGAGCGCTTGGCCAAACATGCTCTGGAAATGAGTGAGCTAAAATATCGGACCATGATGGAAGCGCTTCACGATCCGGTTTTCATCAGTGATGACAAATTTAATATTGTATATGCTAATAGCGCTTTCAAAAAGCGGTTTGGCTATGTGGACAAACATACCAAATGTTATAATCATGTGTTTGGTGAAAATGCCCCATGCCCATGGTGCATCTCCGCAATTCGTGAGATGTCAAAAATACGAAAACGACAAGAACGAACGATCAATAAAAGGGTGTACCAAATTACCACAATGCCTATAGAGTTAAATGGAAACTTTCAGGCCAAAATGACCATCCTCAGGGATGTTACAAAAGTGGTAAAAGCTCGAAAAAAAGCGGAGGAAAGTGACCGGTTGAAATCAGCATTCTTGGCCAATATTAGTCATGAAATACGTACCCCGTTGAATGCCGTTCTAGGCTTCTCGAACTTGCTTAAGGATGAGCAACTCACAAGGGACGAGATGTCGATGTATATAGATATGATTAATGAAAGCAGCTCTAATCTTCTGCATGTCATTGATAATATCATTGAATTTTCCTTTGTCGATTCAGGGTTGGTAAAAGTCAGTCCGACACAAATCAAGATTGATCGGTTGTTTGATTTTTTGTATAAAGAGACAGAACAACTGATGGAGAGACTTAATAAAAAGCATCTTCAGATGGTTTTTGAGAATTTTCTCCCGGATGGTTTTGAAATTGTGAATGACGAAGTACGGATCAGACAGGTTTTGCAAAACCTTCTTTCCAATGCAGTTAAATTTACCGAAATGGGTGAAATAACTCTGAGTGCCTATTATGATGAAAACAAATGGGTTGTTTTCTCCGTAAAGGACACTGGCATTGGTATCCCCAAAAACATGCATAGTGTAATATTTAGGCGTTTTCGTCAGGGAGATGAAGGATATACCAGAATGTTTGGCGGAAATGGGCTGGGGCTGGCTTTAAGCAAAAACCTTGCTGAAATGATAGGTGGACATATAAAAGTGCATTCCATGCCGGGAAAAGGTTCTGAATTTAAATTTTATATGCCTGCAAAATTCGATGAATCATTGGCCAAGGCTCTTTCTGTGGAATATGTGCGCTAATGCTTGATTGTCTGTTTCGTTGAAAAAAATGTAGAAATTTGTGGCAATAAACCGAATGATTTTTTGTTTTTAACGGTCAAAAGGAAGTATTGATTGTTCTTTTATTTAAAAAGTGATAAATTGAACATATTTAAAACTTTACTTCCTTATGATTGATGCCATTGTTAGTTTTAGTGTCCGCAATAAACTGATGGTATTTTTGTTTACTGCCACCATATCAGCTTTCGGAATATTTTCATTAACACATCTGCCCATTGGTGCTACGCCTGATGTTACCAATAATCAGGTCCAAATCATTACTACCTCCAGAAATCTGTCAACCCTGGATGTGGAAAAATTTCTGACCTATCCCGTGGAGATGGAGATGGCCAATTTGCCGGGGGTAAAGGAAATACGTTCAATTTCTAAATTTGGACTGTCTGTAGTAACCATCGTCTTTGACGAAAACATGGGCACCTACCTTCCTCGACAGTTGATTGCAGAAAAAATTGTATCGGCTGCCGAAAATATTCCCGATGGTTTTGGAAAACCTTTTATGGGGCCCGTTTCCACTGGGTTGGGAGAAATTTATCAATACACGCTGGAAGTGAAGCCGGAGTTTAAAGATCGCTATTCTCCAATGGAATTACGCTCTATTCAGGATTGGATCGTGAAACGCCAGCTCTCCGGGATTGAGGGCGTTGTGGAAGTAAACACATGGGGTGGACAGCTTAAACAATATGAAGTAGCAATCGATCCTTCACGATTGCAGGCGTTGAATTTAACCCTTGAACAGGTTTTTGAGGCAGTTCGGGACAATAATAGTGTTGCCGGCGGAAGTTATTTGGAGCGTACCGGCAAAAGTTATTTTGTTAGGGCAGAAGGATTAATTGAAAACCTGGAGGATATACGTAATATTGTAATTGCCCACAACAAAGGCAACTCGATAAGGGTGAGAGATGTCGCGGATGTTCGATTTGGTCATGCCAACCGTTTTGGTGCAATAACCGGAAATGGTGATGGAGAGAAGGTGATGGGCCAGGTGATGATGCTCAAGGGGGCCAATCCCAAAGCAGTTATCGAACGAGTTAAAGAACGGGTGGCGCAGATTCAACAGTCGCTGCCCGAAGGGGTATACATTAATCCGTTTCTCGAAAGAAGCAAGCTTATTGGTCGCACTACTACTACCATTGCGGAGAATCTGATTCTCGGTGCGTTGATCGTAATTTTCGTGGTGGTTCTTCTGTTGGGAAGCTGGCGATCCGGTCTGGTGGTAGCCTCTGTGATACCATTGAGCCTATTATTCGCTCTTTCTCTAATGTACATAACCGGCGTAGATGCCAATTTGATGAGTTTGGGGGCCATCGACTTTGGTATCATTATCGACGGGGCCGTGATTATTGTGGAGTATATCAGTTTCAAAGTGAAAGTTCATAGCTCCGGATTACTCAAATTATCCAGAAGGGAGCAGTTGAATGCCTGTGATGCGTTGTCTGTCGAAGGCACCTCCAGAATGATGAAATCTGCCGTATTCGGACAGGTAATTATCATTATTGTCTTGATTCCCATTTTAGCTTTAAGTGGTGTGGAGGGCAAAATGTTTAGACCTATGGCATTAACCTTCAGCTTTGCACTGCTTGGTGCCATGGTTTTCGGATTTACTTTTGTTCCGGCTGTTTCTGCTTATTTCATTAGGCCTACGGTACAGAAAAAAAGAAGTATTTCCGATCGTTTGATGGACTTTTTGAATAAAATGTATGCGCCCTCCATCGATTGGGCACTTTCCCATAAATTGAGTGTTCTTACCATGGCCCTTGTTGTTTTTCTTGGCACTCTGATTGTTTTCAACCGAATGGGGTCTGAATTTGTTCCAACGCTTGACGAAGGTGATTTTGTGATACAACCGGTTCTGAAGACAGGGACCAGTCTGGGTAGAACCATTGAAATTATGACCCGGATTGAAAAAATTGTCCGTTCTTTTCCCGAAACACAGCAAGTGGTCAGTCGTATCGGTGCGGCGGAGGTGCCTACCGATCCTATGTCTATGGAAGAAACGGATGTTATCGTTACACTTAAACCCAAAAAAGATTGGACCTCAGCCCATACCAAAGATGAATTGGTGGACCGTTATAAGGAAAAAATTATGAGTAAAATACCTGGAATAGAGCTGGAGTTTACTCAACCTATTGAGATGCGGTTTAATGAACTGATTACCGGTGTTAGAGCCGACCTGGCGATAAAAGTCTTTGGTGATGATTTGGAGGAGCTAAATCGTAAAGGACAGCAAATAAAATTATTGATGGAGCAAGTCCCTGGTGCTGCAGATGTGGTTTTGGAGAAAACGGCCGGATTACCGGAAATGAGAGTAGAATATAATCGTCAAAAGATGGCTTCCCTGGGGCTTAATATTGCGGATGTTAACCAATTGGTGAGTATTGCTTTTGCAGGGGCAACAGCCGGAACCGTTTATGAGGGGGAGCGTAGGTTCGATTTGGTGGTGCGACTTCATGAAATGGCAAGAAATTCTCTGGCAAATCTTGAAAATATAGCAGTTGCGCTACCGGGTGGTGGAACCATTCCCCTAAAAGAGGTGGCTGATATAGAGATGACTAAAGGTCCGGCCCAAATTTCTAGGGATAATACCCGACGACGTATTGTGGTGGGTGTGAATGTAAGAGGACGGGACCTTCAATCTGTGGTGGAAGATGCCCAAAAAATAATCAATGAGAAGGTGGAATTAAAGCCCGGTTATTATATTGAATATGGCGGGCAGTTTGAAAACTTGAACAGTGCTCGTAACCGATTAATGGTGGTGGTGCCGATTGCACTAATTCTTATTTTTATTATGCTCCATTTTGCCTTTGGACGTATTGGTCCGGCCATCCTGGTTTTTTCGTCGATCCCATTATCTTCCATTGGCGGGGTATTGCTGCTGTGGCTAAGAGGAATGCCTTTTTCCATTTCGGCAGGCGTCGGTTTTATTGCTTTGTTTGGAGTTTCTGTGCTTAATGGTATCGTATTGATAGATTATTATTCAGAATTAAAGAAAGGCGGTATGAATGATTTACGTGAAAGAGTATTGACCGGAGCTCGTCAGCGGTTGAGACCTGTTCTTCTGACTGCCACATCAACGGCATTCGGGTTTTTACCAATGGCTTTTTCAACAGGTGCGGGAGCCGAGGTGCAGCGCCCCTTGGCAACAGTTGTTGTAGGAGGGTTGGTCACCGCGACACTTTTGACCCTCATTGTTTTGCCGGTATTGTATTGCCTGATGGAAAATAAACAAATGAGGCGTCGCATACTGATACCGGACCAACTGGCTTCCTTGGCTTTGGTGTTGGCTTTCATGCCTTTTTAAACTACGATGTGATTGCCCTTAAATGATGAATGGGGCGAATGGCTCTTTAAAAAAGAATAGATGGGATGAAACGAACATGACATGAAAAGTTGTCAAAAAAGAATATGTATTAACCCTTTGTCATGTGAGTTCCATCAGACCAATGAATTAACCTAATTTTGTACTGATGAAACCAATCGTAATTTGTTTTACTTTTTTTATGTTACTGGTTACTTCCTGTGGACAGAAGGATGGTAATGACCGGAAGGATGAAGCTGTTGCACAGGAAAAGAGACTTACCATAACCAGAGAACAATTCGAAGCTTCCAATCTCTCTTTTACTGAATTGAAAAAGATGGAAATTAGCGACAAGGTCAAGGTTACGGGCAAAATAACCGTAAACCCCGACAAGCTGGCTTCGGTTACGAGTATCGTTGAGGGGCGTGTTTTAAAAGTGTTTGTTTCACGTGGGGAATGGGTTAAAAAAGGAGATCCGTTGCTTCAACTTGAAGGGCCTGCCATCCTGGAACTTCAGCAACAGTTCTCCGAGGTCGATGCCCGCCTGCCGGTATTGAAATCCGATTATGAACGGCAAAAAGTATTATTTCGGGAGCAAGTTGCTTCTGAAAGAACTTACCTTGAGGCAGAAAGCTTGTATCGATCTGCTTTGGCCAAATGGCAAGGGCTTAAAATGCAACTTGAGATGTTGGGGATTGATCCTGATAAAGCTGCAATGGTTCGCTTTTCTTCCTCTGTTTTTATTTATGCCCCGGTTGACGGAAATGTGACAGAGTTGAACATTATTAATGGAATGTATATCCATCCCGGGACAGAATTTCTGCAAATTGCCGATCCAGAGGAGGTGTATGCCGATCTTAATGTATATGAAGAAGACTTCTCCGGACTTCAAAAAGGGCAACAGGTGGTGGTCTATCCGATTGGAGAGCACAAAAAATCTTTTAATGGAACAATAGAGACAATAACCTATAAGGTGGATGATGAAAAGAGAAGTATTGCCATACAGGTGGTGGTCTCGGGAAATGACGGACACCTTGTTCCCGGTATGTTTGTGGACGCTGAAATCGTGAAACAAACGGAAGAAAGATTTGTCCTTCCTTCCGAAGCCATTGCCGAAAGTGGAGGAAAGTCGTATGTCCTGATGAAAACTGGTGAAAACAATAAATCATTTGAACTAATTCAGGTTGAGGTTAAGGTCTCTTCTCCTGAAAACGATTATGTCGTTTTGACAGAGCCCTGGAAGTTTCCTCCTGAGGTTAGGTTTTTAAGGAAGGGCGTATTTGCTTTGATAAAAGAATAAAGAGGTTAAATTTGCAGGAGCGGAAGTTGATATCGGGGAAAAAAGAAACCAGCGAAGAGTTTTTCAACTATGACGGAAATTTCACTAACCATAGAAGAAACGGCCAAAAAGGCTGCAGGATTGATTATTCCCGCTCTGTTTGCCACAGGGATCCCATTTTTTGTTTTACATGGGAAGAGTCCTTTCTTTGACTGGTCATTGTACGATGTGTTCCTCTTCATGATATTGTTAATTGTTGGCGTTCCCATGCATGAATTGCTTCACGCATTGATCTTTGGTGTCTTTGCCAGAGGGGGGTTCAAATCCGTAAAAATAGGGTGGGATCGTTCCACCTATACGCCCTATTGCCATTGCTCAGCACCTATAAGGGTTCTTTACTATCGCCTCGGAGCATTGTTGCCATTGATCATTCTTGGGGTTGTGCCTTTTGTGGGATCTCTGTTCCTCGGCTCTTTCGGATGGTGGCTCTTTGGCTATATTTATATTATTGCTGCCGGAGGTGATCTGGTGGCCTTAAAAATGCTGAAGAGTATTCCTGCCCATACAAAAGTCCTGGATCATCCCCATAAAATGGGCTTCTTTGTGTTGGACTAAGTTTTCAACACTATAAAATTAGGTGAAATCATTGGTCTGATGGAACTCGCATGACCATTAGTTTATACATGTTCTTGTGGTGACCATCTCACATTATCCTGTTTGTTTCATCTACGTTTATTCACCTATTCAAATATTACGTTTTTGGGCTGTTTTTCGGCTTAAAGCATCGGCATATCTTTGATTGAAAATAGCATGGCATCATTTGAGGCTTTTTCCACGATTCTAAGGATGCAAAAAAGCTGTATTAAGTGAGTCTTTCCATGCGATAGAAATGTTTTAGCTTCGATTAAACTAAGAAGATATGCATAGTGAATTATATCGCTCACTCTTGGCGGATGTCCGTTTAAAAGAGGGGCTGCATGCTTGTATGAACTGTGGCATTTGTACTGCGGTTTGTCCCGCCGCCGAATATTACGATTACGATCCCCGAAGCATAGTGGTAGCCACGCAAACAGGGAATATTGAACGTATCCAAACGCTGCTGGAAGGAGATGAAATTTGGTACTGTGGTCAATGTATGTCGTGCAAAACCCGTTGCCCCAGAAATAATTGCCCGGGATTGATTATTAGTGTTCTGAGGGAATATTCTCAATGGTCAGGTGCGTTCATAAAAAGCCGCTTTGGGCGCCAGCAATATCTTTTAGTGAAATCGCTTGGCGCCAACATCCTTAAGTTTGGATATTGTGTCCATCCTTCGGTTGTTACACCCGATATGCATCCCGAACAAGGCCCGGTATGGGAGTGGATCTTTAATCATCGCGAAAAAGCATTTGAGGCGATTGGGGCCAATCTGGACAGAGAAGGAAACGGAGCCATGCGAAAAATTGACCCTGTAGATCTGGCTGAAATCAATGATATTTTGAGCGTGGGAAATACCATTGACCTTTTTGAAAAAATTGAAAAATATAGCCAACAAGCCGCAAGGGAATTTGGGTTTGTCAATGATGACGGATCGCCCGACATGGATCAATATTCCATGTTTATTGCCAACGGAGAGGAGGGAATGGCATGAATAATACGGCAAAACGCAGGTGGAGTACTTACCAAAAAGGAATCGCCCACAACCATTTCTATTTTTTGCGAAGTTGTATTCGCCAAAATTTTTTTCCTGGTGCCGAAAAGGTTTTTCTTGACTTTATGATCAACAAACTAGGGAAGAACATTCTCGATGATCCTCATCATACGACTTGTACCGGCATTGGATACCATTCCGGAATAGTCCCTTTTCGTACCTTCCAAATCATGGTGGCCAGACAGTTCTCTCTCATGACCGAACTAGGCTTTAAAAATGCAGCGGTTTCATGTATCACCTCTTTCGGAGGATATAATGAGGTGCTGGAAACCTGGAAATCTTTTCCGGAGGAGGAAGCGATAGCACGGGAAAACTTGTGGAAAGCCACCGGTAGGGAATTTGACATTCCGGAGTGCGTGGCGCACGTTTGTGATATTATTTTTACTCTGAAGGAGGAAATCGCCAACCAGGCCAAATACAAACTGATTCATAAACAAACAGGAAATCCCCTGAAAATTGTGGATCATATAGGCTGCCACTACGCAAAGATTTTTCCGGAAAAAGGAATGGGGGGGGCTGAGTTTTCTTCTGTTCTAACCGGGATGATCAAGGCCTGGGGCGGTGAAACCGTGGATTATCCGGAGCGGAGACACTGCTGTGGGTTTGGCTTCCGGCAGTATTTCATTAAATGTAATCGCGGTTATTCACTCTCCAATTCCAAAAAGAAATTTGAAAGTATGGAACCTTTCTGCCCCGATGCCATCCTGACCAACTGCCCCGGGTGCAATATGTTTCTGGATCGATGGCAATATGTTTTGGCCCAAACCGAAGGAAAAACCTATAGTGGCGACAATAATGGGATACCGGTGCTTTCGCATGAAGAACTGGCGGCCCTTGTTTTGGGGTACGATCCATGGGAAATCGGATTGCAGTGGCATCAGGTGAATGTTGAACCCTTGCTCGACAAAATGGGGGTAGACTATGATCCGGACGCCAAGTATAGGGGCCGGAATGATGAGTTTTTTGGACAACCCGCTTTTTCAGGTTGTTTGATATCTTAAAAGATTTGAAGGATGAACAATAAAAAACATGTGGCTGTGGTGGGCGGTGGAATTGCCGGTTTGGAAGCTTCCTGTGCATTGGCAAGACTGGGATATCAGGTTACCTTGATTGAAAAGGAAAAAGGTACGGGCGGTCATGTGGCCCGGTGGTTCAAACTTTTCCCGGATTTTTCAAACCCGGAAAAATTGCTCGATGAATTAAGAGAGGAGGCAGTCAAGTTATCTGTAGAGATGGTTTTTGATACCGATATTTCCCGATTTGAGAAAATGGATGGTCGTTTCGAGCTGTCCGACCAGGG
Source organism: Thermophagus sp. OGC60D27 (assembly GCF_052400625.1). Lineage (NCBI taxonomy): Bacteria > Pseudomonadati > Bacteroidota > Bacteroidia > Marinilabiliales > Marinilabiliaceae > Thermophagus > Thermophagus sp. OGC60D27. Next base: position 277,327 of record NZ_JBQTGH010000005.1, on the reverse strand, counting down.
ACATGTATGTCTTTTGGCGGATGCGGTAGTTATGGCTACGGGCTTTCAGCTGTTTGATGCTTCTTTTAAAGAAGAATATGGTTATGGGTTATTCGATAATGTTATTACCTCTGCCGATCTGGAAAAAAAGATGGCGGAACATCACACCCTGTTAACTCGACAGGGGCGGACGCCTAACAGAGTGGCCATTATACATTGTGTCGGCTCGCGGGATGCCAAAGCGGGAAATACCTATTGTTCCAAAGTATGCTGCATTACAGGTATTAAACAGGCCATCGAAATCAATAAAATGGTCCCCCAGTGTGAAGTGTTTTGTTTTTATATGGATCTTCGATTGTACGGTTCGAAGTTCGATGCTTTGTATTTGGAGGCACAACGACATCATAAAGTTCAGTTTATTCGAGGACGCTTGTCGGAGGTGGCCCCTAAAAATGACGATAGGTTGCAATTAAAAGCTGAAGATACTTTGTCGGGAAGACCCCTTCGAATGAGTGTGGATATGGTGGTGTTGCTGGTGGGTATGGAGCCATGCGCTAACAACTCTGTGTTTATTCGACATAATAGTATGGAATTGGATGAGAATGGGTTTCTTAAATCCAAAACCATACATGCCAACCGCAACCACTCTATGCAGGAAGGCATATTCATGGCCGGCACCTGTATTTGCCCCATGTCGGTAAACGAAACCCTCGAGAATGCCAGATCGGCAGCTTTTCAAGTGAAAAATTATCTAGACAGAAAATGATATGAGTAATTTAAGTTTTTTAAAAACCAAATCCAGGAATATTGATTATGACCATTTTGACAGCAGGTTGCTGAATTATGTTTTGAAATATGAACCCTCATTTCTGACCTGTATCTCCTGTGGCGGCTGCACCGCCACCTGCAGCGCCGGTAACCTTACCAGCTTTAACGTTCGGCAAATTGGGCTTTCTCTTCGACGAGGTGAAACAGAGGTGTTATCCCAGGAAATTCGAAAATGTATGTTTTGCGGGAAATGTACCCTCGTATGTCCACGTGATATTAACATTCGAAATGTGGTGCTCCTGATCAAAAAAGGATTGTCCATGGAAGAGTTGGAAGACTAAATGTTTATGTCAGTGGTATAAATGCTGCAATTATTTTTGGTGGTTGTGGAATACTTTTCATAAAATGAAATTGTGATGGATTATTGGATTATTCTTCCCTTTTCGATTGGTCTGGCTTACCTGCTTTTGGTGCTTTCGGGGAAGGGTGTAGAATGGATCAGGCGGTTGTCGCCTAACGATAAGCGTCGTTTGTTAAAAGGCTTTACAGGAAAACGATTGATAGACTCCTTGAAAGAAATTTTTCTGGAATGCCTGCTACATCGGAAAATATTCCGGAGAAATCCAGTGCTTGGATATATGCACATGAGCCTAGCCTTTGGTTGGTTCCTGCTGATCCTTGTCGGCCATATTGAGGCCTTTACCGCAGAGCGTTCGTTTTGGGTGCCATTTTATATGCCTGTGTTCTTCAGGTACTTTAAAACAGGCAATGCATTTACTTATGCCTATGGTTTTTCTTTTGCCATGGACTTTTTGTTGTTGGTTGTTTTGAGTGGTCTATACTTGGCCGTTTTAAAACGATTTCGAAAAAAGCCGTTCGGGCTGAAAAGAACGACCCGGTTAAAGCGAGGAGATCAAATCGCTCTGACTTCGCTGTGGCTCATTTTTCCTCTTCGATTATTGTCGGAAGGGGCAACGGCGGCCATTCATGGCAATGGAAATTTTTTGACCTCTTTTGCCGGGTATTGCCTGCAGGTGTTGGGCCTTTCAGAGGTTCTGGAGTTCCCGTTATGGGTCGCCTATTCTTTTGTTCTGGGGTTCTTTTTTGTGGCATTGCCCCATTCTCGCTATATGCACATCCCCGTGGAAGTGTTGCTAATCTTCATGCGAAATGCCGGAATACGGCTTAAAAAGCGTAACAACAGCTATACGGAAGTGCAGGTTTATGCCTGTTCGCGCTGCGGTCTCTGCCTGGATCAGTGCCAACTTGCCAACGCGGGCATCAGCGATAGTCAATCGGTCTATTTGCTGAAGCAGATTCGCAATCGGAATGTGTCTGATGAACAGCTTTTTAATTGTTTGATGTGTGGAAAATGCCAGATTGATTGTCCTGTTGGAATTGACATTATTGATTTAAGGACGACGCAGAGAATCGAGTCGGCAAGACAATACGATTCTTCCTATGAATATCTGGGTGAGAGTTCTGTTCCACAAGTGGAAATGGTATATTTTGCGGGGTGTATGACCCATCTCACGCCTGGTATTATTGCTGCAATGCAACAATTGTTCAGATCCACTCACGATAAAGTATGGTTTATGGATAAGCACCAGGCCCCTTGCTGTGGCCGACCGCTGATGCTCGCAGGACAATATGATGCGGCATCAAAGCTGATTCAACACAACACCAAGATGATTCAGGATAGTGGCGCCAAAAAGCTGATTGTATCTTGTCCCATTTGTTATAGAGTTTTTAAAGAGGATTATAATTTGGATAAGGTAGAAGTCGTTTTTTATGTGGATTATATTTTGAACGCCATGGCGGAAGGGGATCTGGAGGTGGTAAACTCACACCAACGGTTTATTTACCATGACCCTTGCGAATTGGGCCGTGGTATGGGGATCTATGCCCAACCTCGGACACTATTGAATCGCGTGGGGTCGGTATTGGAGATTCAGAACCAAAAAGAGAAATCCCATTGTTGTGGGGGAAGCTTAGGTAATCTGAAAATTTCCCACGCTCAACGAGATAGCCTCACAAGTAAGGCTTTGGACGACTATCTGATGTATTTCCCCGACCTATTGGTTACCGCTTGTCCCTTATGTAAAAAGACTTTTTCACGAAGCCGGCGTATCAAAGTGATGGATATTGCAGAGGTGGTTGTTGCCAATGCCTTGAATCATAATTATCAACCTGGGTTGCAGCTGTTCCGCCCAATACAAATGCCGGAAAATACCTACTAAAAGCCGAATGATTTCTCTTTATTTCTTCCTGATTTTCCATTGGGATCTCTACTCCATTGAAAAGTAAAAGTGATTAATAATAGAACAATTTCATCGACAACTTTACAATTGTTTTCGATATTCTTATCTTTGAGTCAAATAAACTATTAAAATAATAGTATTGTAAGGTCGGGATGGATAAAATATCATCCTGACTTAAATATTAACAAAGAAAAAAGTAAAGGTTTGTGGATGAAAAGAGCATGACAGAAGGAGTGTCATTCCCTGTCCCAATTCTTCGGGAATATCGGAAATCAATGATATCGATTAATTGTTGTCCTGATGAAATCATTCAGAAACAAATAAAGAGTACATTTTATGTCAAGAAAGAAAAAAAGAGATAATAAAACATTATCAAAAAATGATTTACATGCAGCGGTAAAAAAGCTATTTCAGAATAATCCGCAAAAAACCTATAATTATAAACAAGTTTCAGCAGCTCTGGGTGTAGCCAAAAAGAAGAATCGGCTTCAGATTGAGGTCTTTTTGTTCGAGCTGGCAGAAGCCAACTTTTTGAAAGAAGTTTCAACCGGAAGATTCAAATTACTTACAGCTCCGGGCACTTTTGTTGAAGGGGTTGTGGAGATGACCCAGAGGGGAGCCGCCTACATCGTCCCTGACGAGGGTGATGAAGACATCTTTGTGGCGCAGAGTAATCTGGGACATGCCTTAAACGGCGACCGAGTAAAGGTGCTTAGATATGCCAGAAAGGCTCGCCGACAAGCCGAAGGAGAAGTGGTCGAAATTCTGGAAAGAAGCAGAGATCACTTTGTGGGGGTGCTGGAAGTGTCCAGAGGGTTTGCCTTTCTGGTGGCAGATTCCCGCATTATGCATCATGATATTTTTATTCCCTCCGATCAGCTTAAGGGAGGCAAAAATGGACAAAAAGCGGTCGTCAAAATCATCGAATGGCCCCAAAAAGCGAAAAACCCCATCGGTCAGGTGGTCGATATCCTCGGAAATCCCGGTGAAAATAATGCAGAGATGCATGCCATCCTTGCCGAATATAACCTGCCTTATAAATATCCGGAAAAGGTTGTCGAGGCCGCCAATAAAATCAGTGCTGACATTCCTGCATCGGAAATCAAAAAAAGACGCGATTTTCGTGGAATAACCACATTCACCATCGACCCGGCAACGGCCAAAGATTTTGATGATGCCCTTTCTATTCAAAAACTGAAAAATGGAAACTGGGAGGTGGGCGTGCATATTGCGGATGTAACCCATTATGTACAGCCCAATACCATTATTGAAAAAGAAGCAGCCAAACGAGCCACTTCTGTGTATCTGGTCGACAGAGTGGTGCCTATGCTGCCGGAGCGGTTAAGCAATGAACTATGTTCCCTGCGACCGGATGAGGATAAGCTATGTTTTTCTGTTGTTTTTCAACTTGATGATGACGCCCGAATTCTGGACAGCTGGGTGGGGCGAACGATTATTCGCAGTAACCGACGCTTTGCCTATGAAGAAGCGCAGCAAGTGATCGAAACGGGAAAAGGCGATTTTGAACAGGAATTAAAGGTGTTGAATAATTTAGCACAGAAACTTCGGGCAGAAAGATTTAGTAAAGGCTCCATCGATTTTGAACGCATTGAGGTGCAATTTGAGTTGGACCAAAACGGAAAACCTCTGAACGTCCTTTTCAAAGAACCCAAAGAGGCCAACAAACTGATTGAGGAATTTATGTTGCTGGCCAACCGACGGGTCGCAGAAATTGTCGGAAGTAATCAATTTGCCGGTAGTTCGGCGCATGGCGCAAAAAGTGCCAAAACATTTGTTTACAGGATTCACGATGAACCCGATCCGGAAAAATATGAAACCTTTAGCCGGTTTGTCCGCAAATTTGGGTTCGAAGCGCAGCCCAAAGGGAAGGAGTCCATTAGCCATTCGCTGAACCGTTTATTGAATGAGGTGCAGGGTAAAAAGCAACAAAATATAGTGGAAACGCTGGCGATTCGCACCATGTCAAAGGCCGTTTATTCCACCCATAATATTGGCCATTATGGCCTCGGGTTTAAATTCTATACCCATTTCACATCTCCAATACGGAGGTATCCCGATATGATGGTTCACCGTCTGTTGCAAAGATATCTGGACGGAGGACGATCGGCTTCCGCTCAAAAATATGAGGAGTTGTGCGATCACAGCTCTAAAATGGAAATTCGTGCTGCGGATGCGGAGCGTGCTTCCATCAAATATAAACAGGTGGAGTTCCTGAAAGATAGAATTGGGGAAGTATTTGATGGCGTCATTTCCGGCGTTACAGAGTGGGGTATTTATGTGGAACTGACCGAGAATAAGTGTGAAGGTATGGTGCCGATTCGCGATCTGGATGATGATTTTTACCAGTTTGACGAGGAGAATTATTGCCTGGTGGGGCGTCATAAAAATCGAAAATACCAGTTGGGCGATGCCGTGCGGATACAAATTGCCCGTGCCAATCTGGAACGACGACAACTCGATTTTACATTGGCCGCTGATTAAGGTCGAAACGTGGATGTTTATTTTATGAAATGTCGGTCCTGTTGGAATGGTCCAACAAATGTTTTTTTGAAATCCTGATCTTTTATTCAACTTTTTTGTTAAAGTAACTAGACCTAATTATCCTGAAACCTTAATAATTTAATGTTATGAGTAGCATTTTTAATTCCTTTATTTCGGGACAGGATACTGTCCGAAATTCAATTTTAAGGTCGGCCCGAGATCTTTTTGCAAAGTACGGGTATCGTAAAACCACCATGGAGGATATTGCTGTTGCCCTGAGGAAAGGGAAAAGTTCTCTCTATTATTATTTTAAGAATAAAGAGGAGATTTTTCAGGCGGTTATTGAGCTCGAGGCAGAGATTCTTGACAACCGATTGTGGGAAGTCGTCAAAAGTCAGTATCAGCCCAAGCAAAAGTTTAACGATTTCGTCGTGATCCGAATGGAAACTTTGAGGGAACTGGTGAACTATCAGCGGGCCATGCGAGATGAAACCTATAGCGATTACCATTTTCTGGACCAGGTGCGGGAAAAGGCCGAAAAGAACGAGAAAGAAATGTTGAAAACCATTCTGGAAGAGGGGGTTGGTGCCGGTGAGTTTGACATCAAAAATTTGCGGCTGGCAGCCATTGGGATCAGTACCGCATTGAGAGGGTTGGAACTTCCACTTTTGAGGGGCATCGAAAATTTTGATGACTTCAGACTTCAGCTGGATAATATTTTGAGTATTCTGTTTTATGGAATATTAAAGCGTTGAAAAGAGGATTAACAACGCCTTGGTGCACTTGGAAGAGGTGAAGGATCCATGATTTCGCAACTTTCTTCAGTGTGAAATATTTTGGGGGGGAACTGCTCAATATTCCGATTCGGAGCAGTGTTATTTGTTCCTTCGCCTGTCTTTCCCATATTTTATCAGATCATTTCAGGGTAAGATGATGCCATCGGTATTTGGAAGATATTGCAGAAGACCTTCGTCTAGGGGGAGAACAGCAAAGAGCGTCTGTGAAATATCAGAGTTGCTTTTGTCTTCCGAAAGGCCATCCTTCTTGGTAAAAAAAACGGGCATGGCAAAGTTTATGGTCGCATAAAATTGTATTTCTTTTGACTCGCGAGTTTCATTCGGTCAATAACTTAAATGAATTATCTTTGTAACCTCTTTTTTTAATATAGAAAGATACGCCATGCCTGTAAATATTCCTGATTTACTACCTGCCAAAAGTTTACTGGAGGCGGAGAATGTGTTTGTGATGGGAGAAAGCCGGGCGGTCTCTCAGGATATAAGGCCGTTACGCATTCTCATCTTGAACCTCATGCCCTTAAAGATAAAGACCGAGACACATCTTCTCAGAGTGTTGTCTAACACCCCTTTGCAGGTTGAGGTTGAGTTGTTGGTCACCTCTTCTCATACCCCTAAACATACCCCCTCAGAGCACTTGTTTAGTTTTTACAAAACCTTTGATGAGGTTAAAGAGAGACATTTCGATGGTTTCATTATCACCGGGGCACCAGTAGAGTTGCTGGATTTTGAAAAAGTAACCTACTGGCAGGAGCTTAAGGAGATCATGGCATGGAGCAAGACAAACGTAACCTCAACGCTTCACATCTGCTGGGGAGCACAAGCCGGTTTGTACTTTCATTACGGGATCCCCAAATATGAACTTCCGGCCAAGCTGTTCGGCGTTTTCGAACATTTTGTCAATGCTCCTACCGAACCTTTGGTGCGCGGTTTTGATGATGTGTTTTGGGCCCCGCATTCCAGATATACAGAAGTGAGAAAATCCGACATTGAAAAAGTTGACGATCTCATACTGCTTTCCGATTCCCATCAGGCCGGACCTTATCTAATGTTGTCCAAAGACCGCAGTCAGGTCTTTCTGACTGGGCATCCCGAATACGATAAACCAACTCTGGGCGAGGAATACGAACGCGATCTTAAGAAAGGGTTGGCGATCAATATGCCGGAGAATTATTTTTTGGATAATGATCCCCGGAAGGATGCGGTGGTAAGATGGAGAAGTCATGCCCAGCTGTTATATTCCAATTGGCTTAATTATTATGTGTATCAATCTACTCCTTACGATTGGAGTTGACAGAGAATCAATAAAAGCGACTTCCCTGTAATTGTTTTCCGAAAATTTTGTTTGGCTTTTCTGTTGATGGTTTTGCCAATCAAGATCATTGTTTTGATTGCGTAATTCCTTGCAAGCGGTTTGCTGAATTTTAAGATCGCACCTGCATGTTGCTTAAATTTTATTTATTCCCCGATATGGGGAACACCTAAATCAGTGTGGGGAACACTTTATTCGAGCCGGGGAATATCTATATCGATATGGGGAACAACTAAAATTATATGGGGAAGACATTCTCTTTCCCATGGAAAATGATATTCTGTCGTGGGGATAAAGCAGATTTATCCGGGAAAGGAAGATTTTTTGAAAACAATAAAATCACCGAGACGGGAATATTTTCCAAAATCCTTGAAATGGGGGTTGATACTTCCGGAAAAACCCCTTCCATTTCCCGGAAGCAGCAAATGGCAACCATGGCGGCCTTAATGATAAGCTACCGCTATTTAAGCTTAAAAGAGAAGTGACCAATGTTGGCCCCATCGGCAAAAATATCGGCGATGTACTCCCCGGCAATCAATTCACCCATATCGGCATCGTAATAGATGCAAATATCAATTTCTTCGCCACCATATTCCACATTTCGCATGGCCGAAAAATGAATGTCTTCACCTTCAAAAGTAAAGAGATCGTCCCGGCTGTGCAGCAGTAGTTGCCCGTCCGGACGTTCCAGTCGGAGGTAGAATGGTTTGATGCCTACCGGAGCGGTCACATTTTTTTTGATCGTAAAGCACACTTCTATTTTGTCGGTTCGGTTAACCCGCTGTGTCTTCTGACCTCTGGTATTTAGTCCGGTAGCACGGAGATTGACGGTCTCTAACCGGCTGGCAATTTCCACTTTGTTTTCCAGTTCGGTTTTGACATTTTCCAGCTCCTTATACGAATCTTTAATCCGGGAATAACGTTGCTGGTATTCCTTGTTTTCCTTTTTTAATTCTTCATTTAGGCGGTTCAAGCTGTCGATCTGAACAACATAACTTTTAAGCACACCGCGAAGCGTTGTCAGCTCATTGCGAAATTCCCTTATCCTGGATGCATTAGTGGCTTTAATGGTTTTGATCTCTTCGATGAGGTGCTCCACTTTTTGCCGCTCTTTTTGCAACATCAGGTTAATGGTGTCGTTGGTCGATTCCAGCGAGTCGTAGCCAAGCGCCAGTTCTTGGTATTCTTCGGTGAGAATTTGTTTTTCTTTAGTCATTTCTTCAACCACTTCTTTCATCTCTTTGCTTTGGCTGAAGTAAAGAACTGCTAAAAGGATCAGTAAGGCACCCAGTATTCCAAAGATGATATAAAACGTCTTTTGATTGCTGTGATTGTTATTGTTCTCGGTTTGCATACTTTTTGTTTGATGATTGCCGGGCAAATTTAAAAAGTTTCAGCATTTTACTCTAACTTTGCGATGGTGTTTACTGAAAATAAACGTTTGATGATTAAAAATATTTTTTTTGTATTGCTTTCTGTTTCCCTGATCGGTATTTGGGGGTGCGCCAATCAAGGGTATCCTGAAGGAGGACCCAAAGATGAGATGCCACCACGGATGATCGCTTCCGATCCCCCGTTAAACGCCACTAATTTTTCGGGCGATAAAATCGAAATAGAGTTTAACGAATTGATTGTTCTCAAAGATGCACTTCAAAAAGTGGTGATTTCACCGCCTTTGAACCAATTACCTATAGTCAGAGGCCTGGGAAACAAGGTTACGGTGGCCTTTGACGAGGAGCTTCAACCGGCAACCACTTATACCATCGATTTCTCTGATGCCATTCAGGATAATAATGAAGGAAATCCCCTGACAGGGTTTACATTTTCTTTCTCAACAGGTGATACGCAGGATTCGCTGCAGGTATCCGGGCAGGTATTGGAAGCTCACTCCCACCTTCCGGTAGAAGGCGTTTTAGTGATGGCTCATAGTAATCTTGCCGACACGGCTTTTACCAAGACGGTGCCGGTGCGAGTCGCCAAAACCAATGAGAAAGGTGAATTTATAATCAGAAATCTTGCGCAGGGAAAGTACCGCATCTTTGCCCTCGAAGATATGAACAGAGATTACAAGTTCGATCAACCGGGAGAACGAATAGCTTGGCATCCCGAGGTCGTTGAACCTTCTTTTGAGTGGAGAACCCGACCCGATTCCATTTTTAAAGATTCATTGACCCTCGACACCGTCCTTTTTGTGCAGGAGCTGGCTTACTTGCCGGATAGCCTGAATTTGTTCCTTTTTCAGGAAGATTATGAAGAACAATATCTCGACTCCCGGGAGCGGGATGAGCCTCATCGTCTTGATTTTGTTTTTAATCGGCCTCTCCGAGACACGCTAAGGATACATCCTGTTGATGGACCTGCCGAAAAAGAGGATTGGTTTATCTATGAACGATCCATCCGGCATGACACCGTTTATGTTTGGATGACCGATAGTTCCTTCATTACCCGTGATTCGCTGATGGTGGAAGCTGTTTATCAGGTAAGAGATTCCCTCAATAATTTTATTGACCGGATGGACACCCTGAAAATGTTTTATCGACAAAAAACCGAAACCGAAGGCCGTCGACGTCGGGAGAAGGATAAACCCCAAGAACCCGTTATAGAACCCTTAAGGGTACAAACTTCGGATGGAACACTCAATATCGGTGCTGATGTGTTTTTTAATTTTCCGGTACCCCTGACTCGTATCCTGGCGGATTCAATAACTCTTTCACAATTAACGGATACCATATATCAGCCGGTTCCGTTTGATATTGCTCAGGATTCATTGCGCATACGCCATTTTTCCGTTTTGCACCAGTGGATGCCGGGAGCGGAATATCGGCTGGATGTCGACTCTGCCGCGTTTGTGGGAATCTACGGACGGGTGAATGCCCCATTTAGCTATTCCTTCAAAATTAAGCCTGAAGACAACTACGGTACCTTATATGTCAGTGTGCTCAATGTAGGAGAGGATGCTCTTTTGCAGCTGCTGAACAGTAAAGAGGAGGTTGTGCGAAAAAGTAATGTGCCCGATAACGGAAAGCTGGCGTTCCGTTTTGTGAGTCCTGGGGAATACTTCCTTAGGATCGTAGACGATCGTAATGGAAATGGAAAGTGGGATACCGGTGATTTTAAAGAAAATAATCAACCCGAAAGTGTCCACTACTATCCCGAAAAAATAAAGATGAGAGCCAACTGGGATCAGATGGTAAATTGGGACTTGAATCAATTTTCGGTACTCGATTTTGTAAACCGGAATCGTATTCAGAACAAAAAAGGATCGTCAGGGACCAGGCGTTAGTTTTTCGTCGGGAAAAAGGCTTAAGGGATTTTATAGTGTTGGGGATATAGCCCCGTATTGGAACATGAGGATGGATTTTTGTTTGATAATGATTTGAATTGGACGGGCTTTTGTGTTGTTCATCTGCTGAAACCAACCGGCAGAAAAACTGAAAATGACAAAAGATGCGTTCCATAATGTTTGTTTTAATTTTTTTTGAATTGAATTTTATTCAAATAAGAAGTTATGTCAGTTTTATTGAATTTTGCAATGTTTCCCACCGATAAAGGGGCCAGTGTCAGTCAATATGTTAGTAAAGTACTGGAATATGTAAGGGATAGCGGAGTGGCTTATCGCCTGGATTCAATGGGGACAACCATCGAAACCGAAACTCTTGAAGAGGCGCTTGACGTAGTTAACAAAGCGTATTTGATTCTTGAACCCGTTGCCGACAGGATTTATTCCACCATTAGTATTGATGCCAGGAAAGGGCGCTCCGGTAGGATGGATGGCAAAATACAGTCGATTGAAAACAAAATTGGTGGGGTGAATCAGTAAGCCGAGTTGGTGGAGTATTGGATAGAGAACCTCGTTGACTTGAAATCCGCTCAATGCAGGAGTGTGTCTTTAATGCCTGAACATGCTGTCAACCGATAGGAAGATTTTATGGGCAAAAAGATCTATCCCTATGGTGCAATCATTTGTAAAGGAAGTAAAATAGTAAAAGCCAATGAAACGATGTGTCCGATATTATAAAATGGTTTTATCCCATAAATCCATTTTTAGTTTTTTGCTGATCCTATTTCTTTGGGGTTCCTTAGTTGAAATATCGGGCCAGTGTTTCAACAACCGGAATGTTTTTGCCCCGGGAGAGGAGGTAACCTATCATGCCTACTATAATTGGGGCTTTATATGGATTAACGCAGGACTGGTGACTTTTGGGGTTGAAGAAGCCGCCTGGCAAGGAAAACCCGCCTGGCATATGAAGGCCTACGGTAATACCTATAAAACTTATGATCTGTTTTTTAAGGTTAGAGACAGTTTTGATGTTTGGGTGGATCCTCATTCCCTGCGCCCCTTTGAGTTTCTTCGAAAAACCAATGAGGGATCTTATCAGGCCCAACACCACTATTTGTTTGATGGAGAAGAACGGGTTATCCGAGCCAATATTCAAAAACCGAAACGTCCCAATTTTGATACCGTATTGACATGGCCTGAATGCTCCTATGATCTTTTATCAATGGTTTATCAGGCCCGAAATATTGATTTTTCGAGGTATGAAGTCAATGATAAGATTCCCATTAATTTGATCGTTGACGGCGAGGTGCATAATTTGTATATTAGATTCCTCGGAAAAGAAATCATTAAAAACAGAGATGGCCGTCGCTTTAGGTGCTTGAAATTTTCCCCGCTGCTGGTGGAGGGTACTATCTTTGAAGAAGGAGAAGATATGGTGGTCTGGGTAACCGATGATGAGTGTCGGATCCCGATTGTGGTGGAAGCAAAAATACTCGTAGGCTCCGTCAAGGCTGTCTTTGTGGATGTTAAAGGGCTGAAAAATCCCATGACTGCCGAAATAACTGATTGAATTACTTCATCGCCGTCCGCTATTGTTCCGGCTGAATTGTTATCGTTCTGAAAAACAATGGGATGATCTGTTTTTTTGTATCTGTGCCAAAAAAAAGTGCAGTGGAATAAAATAAAAATCAAAGAAAACCTTTATAAAGAAGAACACCCGGTTGTATTGCAACACTATCAAGGGCCATGAAGAATAAGTGAAGCAGTTGCCGGGTGTTCGTATTTTTTATTTCAGTTATTTACTGAGCGGTTTTACTAAGTCGAACAATGTGATTCTTTTGAGTAGGTTGTTTGTCCGAAGGTCTGGACGGAGAATCCATCGGCTTTGCAGGGCTTTCCATTCGGGCAATCGGTAAATTCAAGAACGTTTTATAAAAATTGACTTGTTCAAAATAATTAAGTTTAATCGTTGTCGGGCTGAAAAGATATTTTTTTAACCAAAAGTTGGTTTTTGAATTTATTTCAATGGTCTGCAACCCTTTTATCTTGAAAAAATAGTCTAACATTTCTTCCTCGCTGAAACGACCCTCTGTTATTTCGCGAAACGCTTTTAAGACTTCATCTTTCTGTCGGTTCCCTTTGGGGAACAGCACTTCTTCAAGCTGTTTGGAAGCTTGTTTTCTTGCCAATTCCGGGAAGAACCTACGAATCGCAAAGTAAGACAAAAATGAAGCGACGCCTGTAAACAGTGCGACTAGCGAGAGACTCATTTTTCTTTTTTTGGTTTGTTTCGAATTGTTACGGAGAATATTCAGAAAAGTTTCCTGTTTCTCCATAATCATTTTTAGTGGATACTGGTTTTATCACAAAAGGTTGCTTAATTGTGATGAATGGTGGTTTTTTGTCGACGATTGAACCATTGCAGGACAGGGGGTAATTATTATGAAAATCTAGTCATTAGGGTCTAAATGCATTGCTGAGTTTCCATAAAATTTTGATCCATGAATTGGGGATGATTAAACTATTCTAAAAAGTCTTTCAGAATCTCTCGGAAGTCTTTTTTCATGGCTGCCGCTCTAATATCGTCGGGGGGTGGGGTAAAATAGAATGGTCGGAGACGTTTCAGCTCTTCAAAGGGGAATTTCGACGGACTTTTTCTATGATGAAATTTGGCCAGATATTCCTGCTCGGTTTGTCCGGGAGTTGGGATCATAAACATGCTTTGTTTTAGAATGTACATATCCATGATGGTTGAGTAACCCGAACGGGTGATTATGATTTCGGAGGTTGCTGCTTTTTCATGTAGTTCCGGGGTAGGTAAGTGGTTGTATATTTCCCTGGTTGCAGTTTGAGCTTTTAAAAACCTCCGGTTGAATCCTTTCCCTCTTATCAGGCAAACTTTCCCTCGGTAATGATCAAATAGTTTTATTAGTTCTTTTTCCAATAGTGTGCGATGCGGTTCAGGGCCGGAGATGATGGCCAATAGGGTGCCGGGTTTTAAGCCTAGATTATATTTTAATTGGTTTTTGGAATCGTCGAACCGTGAAAGAGGACCAATCAATTTGATGTTTTTGGGATATCGGTATTTGTGAACCAGATCGCCGGCCAGAGAAAATTCTTTTTTGAAGTCGGGCACCCAGCATTCGTCAAAGAATTGTATCAGCTTTTTGATTAACAGATGCAATGGATATTCAAACCATTTAATGTATAGGGGGAGTTTCAGCATCAACTGGTGGGTGACAATAACGGAAAATGTTGAACGGTGTCTTACCCCGTATCGGTTATCGGAAATGATCAGATCAGGATGATATCGGGATATCAGATTGGCAGTATATCTTTTCTCCCGGAAGTACCACCATATTAACAGTGGAAGTTGAAACAACAACTTCAGTATCAGCGTTCCTTTTTGTCCATAGCGTATTTCTGGTCCCGGGAAAAATACTGTTTCTGTGTCAGAGTATTCCGTTTTAAGCCATTCGATAAGTCTTGAAGAAGCAGCCACAATCACCCGATGACCGTGCTTCCTGAACTCCTTGATAAGGGGCAGGTCGCGTGACATATGTCCAAGCCCCCAGTCGAGTGGACAGATAAGTATGGTTTTGGGCCTGTTGGCAACAGGTTCTTTTGATCGCGTCACTTGGCAAAGGTTTTTTTCAACAATCTTATGGCGGGTTTTACAAAAGTAGGATAATAATTTAGACAAAGAGTGTCCGAATGTTTTTCTTATCTTTGACCACTAGCTGATGAAAACTTCAAATTGTGGCGAAGAAAAAGGATTGAGAAAGGAAGTTGAAAATTAGTATTTTTGGAAGAATGATCTTTTAAATCTGGCATTTGTCGGATCTTCCAGCTTTGTTAAGATAGTTTTTGATATGCTGTTTAAAGATGTAATAGGACAAAAGTCGATAAAAGAGCATCTGATATCCATGTTTCGAGAAGACAGGATTAGTCATGCTCAACTTTTTACGGGACCGGAGGGAGCAGGATTGATTCCTCTTGCCTTGGCTTTTGCTCAATATGTGAATTGTCAAAATCCCGGTCCGGAAGATTCCTGCGGGGTTTGCCCGGAGTGCAAAAAGATGTCCCGTTTGGTACATCCCGATTTGCATTTTGTATTTCCGGTGATCAATAAGGGCGGTCATACGCCCTCGGTATGCAACGACTTTCTTAGTCAGTGGCGCCAATTTGTGGCGCAGAGCCCCTATTTTACCAAACATGAATGGTCATCCTTCCTGAATGCCGAACGAGGACAGGTGAGAATCTTTTCGAGGGAAGGAAATGAAATAATAAAAAAACTTAGTTTCAAGGCATTTGAGGCCAAATATAAGATTATGATTATTTGGCAGCCGGAAAAGATGGGAAAAGAAGCCGCCAATCGGTTGCTGAAAATTTTGGAAGAGCCGCCGGCTAGAACTTTATTTCTTTTGATATCTGATTATCCTGCCGGGATATTGCCAACCATCCTATCCCGAACGCAGCAGCTTAAAATTCCGAAGATTGATGATGAGTCAATGGTGCACGCTCTTCAGGAAACTTTTCAGATCCCGGAAGAAGAGGCAAAATCTGTAGCTCGGATTTCCAGAGGTAATTTTGTCGAAGCGCGTAATATCATTAAAAACAGTGAGGAAAAACAGCTGTTTCATTCCTTGTTTGTCTCGGCCATGCGCAATGCTTATTCCGGTAATTTGGCAGCCATTAATGAGTGGGTGGATAAGGTCGCTTTGCTCCCTAAAGAGCAATTGAAAAACTTGCTTGAATACAGCATCCGGATTTTGCGCGAAAGTTATATTGCCAATTTTAATATACCGGAGCTGGTTTATGCCACTCCGTCCGAAAATAAATTTATCGAAAACTTCAAGTCTTTTGTGAACGATCGAAATGTGGAACAGATGGTCAAGGAATATGAGCTTGCACTGGCACACATTGAACAGAACGGTAACAATAAACTTGTGCTTTTCGATATGTCGATGCAGATTAGCGGATTGTTCCGGGTAACGAACAATTTGGTCTGAATCTGCCTTTAGTAGTTAAAATTTATATATATCCTGAGAGCATTGAAGGGGATTTCCCTGGCGAGTGTTTACCCGTCCGTTTTGACCGGTTTTCCATGCTCCGTGACGGGACCCATGTGATTCTTATTGGATCATAGGTGGCCACAGCGGACAGTAACCAGTACGGTTCAAAGCTCTCTCTTAAATCGCGTTTTTATGGAAACAGAGACCATTGCGCATACCAGCAAATGCAATACTTGCAGCAGTCGGTGCGGCAAACTTGAAGTGTTCGACTGGCTGTCTGACCTTCCGGGTGGAGGAAAAACCACCGATATTGTTGAAGTGCAGTTTAAAAATACCAGAAAGGGATTTTACCGTAACAGCAATCAGCTGAAAATCAAAAAAGGGGATATCGTGGCCGTTGAGGCTTCTCCCGGACATGACATCGGCGTTGTAACGTTAACCGGAGAGTTGGTGCTTTTACAAATGAAAAAAAGCAATCTGGACCCCGCAGCCTATGAATATAAGCGGATATACCGTAAAGCAAAGCCGGTGGATATTGATAAGTGGGAAGAGGCCAAAGCTTTGGAACATGAAACCATGTTGGAGTCGCGACGTATCGCCGATCAACTGAACCTTAATATGAAGATCGGAGATGTGGAATATCAGGGTGACCGCACCAAGGCCATCTTTTATTACATTGCTGATGAACGGGTCGACTTTCGCGAGCTGATAAAAGTATTGGCCGATCGTTTTAAAGTCAGAATCGAGATGAGACAGATTGGTGCTCGTCAGGAAGCCGGCAGAATCGGCGGTATTGGTCCTTGCGGAAGAGAACTGTGTTGTTCCACCTGGATTACCAATTTTGTTTCTGTAACAACCAATGCTGCAAGGTATCAGGAGATATCGCTGAACCCTCAAAAACTCGCGGGACAATGCGGAAAATTGAAGTGTTGTCTCAACTATGAGCTGGATACCTATATTGATGCCCAAAAAGATTTTCCGCCAACCAATATTCCTCTGGAAACGGAATCTGAAACTTATTACCATATTAAAACCGATATCTTTAAAAGATTGATGTGGTTTGCGGCCGGAAGAGAAAATTCCGGAAATGTGGTGATGCTGGCCGTAGATAAAGTGAAAGAGATTATTGAGTTGAATAAAAAGGGGCAGAAAGTTGAAAAACTTACTTCCGAAACATTTAATAATATTAATACCGAAATTGACTATACTAATGTTGTCGGTGAAGACAGTATAACACGCTTCGATAATCAAAATAAGAAATCGTCAAGGAAAAAGAAGAGTAAACGAAGAAAAAGTTTTAATAGATCCGGAAATGGCGGCAATCAGAACAGAAGAAACAAAAAAAGAACTTCCAACCCATCAAATGGCAGCAAAAGTTAGTTGGCTGTGGAAATTGACTTTCCTGGTTTTTGTGGTCGGTGCCTGTCAAAATAGCACTCTTTACGAGCAGGGGAGCGATTTTTATGCCCAATCGTGGGATAAAGACTCTACCCTGGTGTTTAAACCGGTTATTAACGATACTTCTCAGGTTTTGAATGTTGGGTTTTCTCTGGTTCATACCAACGATTATCCATATAGTAATATGTGGCTCTTTATAGAAGTGGAGGGCCCCGATGGCACCATGCAGACCGATACAATGGAATATTTTCTGGCTGAACCTACCGGACAATGGATTGGCCGCGGAAACGACAATAGAAAAACGTTATACTGGATTTATAGAAGAGATGTAAAATTGACTTCTCCAGGGCAATATAGGTTTTCTGTAACACAGGGAATGAGACGGGAGACCTTGCCGGGTGTCGGGTCCTTCTCTCTATGGATCGAAAAAGCGGCAAAGCCGAAAGTTAATTCTGATTAGTTCAAGCAAATTATTGGTTGTGGGTAAAAATAAATTGAAAAAATTTGCGGAAATGGACACCTATCCGCATGTGGTGCAAGCCGAGTTCAAGGATGTGCTCAATGCCGATCATCCTTTAAAGGGAAAATGGAGACAGGATTTTTTTAAGAATGATAATCCGATCGTTCTGGAGTTGGGATGCGGAAAAGGTGAATACACAGTTGGATTGGGCAGACTTTATCCGGATAAAAATTTTATCGGAGTAGATATTAAAGGTAGCAGGATGCATCGTGGCGCTACCGATGCACTGAATGAGGGCCTGAAAAATGTGGGCTTCTTACGGACGAGAATTGAGGTTATTGCCTCTTTCTTCGGGCATTCGGAAGTGGATGAAATCTGGCTGACTTTTCCCGACCCTCAAATGAAAAAAGTAAGGAAACGTTTGACCAGTACCGTATTCCTTAAGCGATACAGCCAATTTTTGAAACCCCATGGGGTGATTCATCTCAAAACGGATAGCAATTTTCTTTATACCTATACCAAGGCAATGTTGGAAGAAAATATGATTACACCATTGGTGGATGAATCTGACTTGTATGGCAATGGGTATCAGAATGAAATTTTAAGTATTAAAACTTATTATGAAACCAAGTGGTTGGGACAAGGCATCCCGATTAAGTACTTGAAATTTGAACTTCATGGAGCCTCGCAGCTTACGGAGCCAGATGTTGAAATTGAGCCAGACAGTTATCGCAGCGCGGGTAGAGGGGTGAAATACCGCAGCAAAAAACAACCTGCTGATCAATGATTCTTTCTGATTTTATTCGCTTGAATTGAGAGCAATCGTGGATAATGATAATTTCTTTGTTAAGGTTTATGAAGTGGTAAAGCTGATTCCACCCGGTAGAGTTACCACTTACGGTGCGATCGCTGCCGCCATTGGTTCACCAGGAGCCTCAAGAATGGTGGGGTGGGCCATGAACAAAGCTTTTTCGCACTCCGACTTTGTCCCCGCCCACAGGGTGGTTAACCGCAATGGGATGCTTACCGGAAAACATGCTTTCCCTAATCCGGAAACCATGCAGCAGTTACTCGAGGCGGAGGGCTTAAAAGTGGTAAACGATAAGGTGGTAGATTTCCCTAAAGTATTCTGGCAACCTGAAGGGTTTTGATCGAGGCAAATAAACTATTGCTCACTTTCTGTTTTTTTTTACCTTTGCCTTATATTTATAAAGTTTAAATAAGATCTGGTATGAGTTTCTATCCAAAGCTGATCATAGATGCCTTAAAGCACGTTGTACATCCCGAAAAGCAAAAAGATATAGTTTCCCTGGGTATGGTCGAAGACGATATACGCATTGATGGGAAACGAATCAGTTTCAGTCTTAAATTTGACAGGACCAATGATCCATTTATTGCTTCCATTAAGAAAGCCTCGGTTCAGGCGATCAAAAAGTATGTGGGTGAGGATGCTGAAATAGAAGGAAATATTTTTATTAAAATTAATCCGCGCGTTCCCAAACCTGCACAAAAATTATTGCCGGAAGTAAAAAATGTTGTTGCCATTGCCTCAGGAAAAGGAGGGGTGGGGAAATCTACTGTGTCTGCCAATCTTGCGGTGGCATTGGCTCGAATGGGCTATAAAACAGGACTTTTGGATGCCGATATTTACGGGCCTTCTATCCCTAAAATGTTTCATACTGAGGATGCCCGTCCTTTGCTTCGCAAAATAGACGGAAAGGATAAAATTATTCCGGTAGAAAAATATGGCGTAAAACTTTTGAGTATCGGCTATTTTGTGGATCCGGATGATGCGTTGGTGTGGCGTGGTGCCATGGCAACCAATGCGCTGAAACAACTGATTGCCGATGGAGATTGGGGCGACCTGGACTATTTGCTGATTGATCTGCCTCCCGGTACCAGTGATATTCACCTTACTGCGGTTCAGACCATTTCTATTACCGGGGCTGTTATTGTGAGCACTCCGCAGGATGTTGCATTGGCCGACGCGAGAAAGGGGATTAGCATGTTTAAGGGAGATAAAATCAATGTGCCTGTCCTCGGGTTGGTTGAAAATATGTCTTGGTTTACTCCTGCCGAACTCCCCGATAACAAATATTATATTTTTGGAGAAGGAGGATGTCGTAGACTTGCCGAGGAGTTGAAGACCCGATTGCTGGGGCAAATTCCTATTGTGCAGAGCATTCGCGAAGGCGGTGACAAAGGAGAACCTTCTGCGCTGAACCCGGATACTGTTACTGGAAGGGCGTTTACTGAACTGGCCGAAGCCGTTGTGACGTCCGTGGACGAACGCAACCAAAATTTACCCCCGACAAGAGTAGTTGAAATAACCAGAAAATAATTAAATCATGGATGCAGAGCGGGAAAAACTGACCCAAAGGGTTTTAGAAGCACTGGATGTGGTTCGGCCATATCTTAAATCGGATGGTGGTGATATTTCATTTATAGAAATTACTGACGATTTGTGTGTAAAGGTAAAGCTGACAGGTTCCTGTAACGGATGTCCCATGAGTCTGCAAACCCTCAGAGGGGGCGTGGAAATGGTGGTGAAGCAAAGAGTCCCGGAGATCGTTAAAGTGGAGGCCGTCTGATCTCAAAAGGAATCAGACGGGACCGGAAGTCGAGTCCTGCCGGCCATGCTTTCATTGACACCCGATGACATAATTTGGGAGAGAAACTCTTTGGACTGACGGGAGGCCATTTTGAATATCCATCCGATTATTGAATTTCGGAATGTTTACTTTTTAGTAAATTATAAATGGTAGATTTCCCAATATTCAGTTTTTTAGCCACTGTCATTACATTTTTGTATTTCCCGAGGAAGTAGAGGATGATCCTTTCATTGTATTCCTTGAGGGTAAGTTCTTCATGAAATAGCGCGGGAGCTGGTTCCGATGCGTTAAAAATAATGTGTTTCTCGTCTATTATGCCATCGTTGGAGAGAACGGCCGACAATTCGATAACGGCTTTTAATTCTCTGATGTTTCCCGGGAAAGAATGAGAAAGAAGTTTCTTTTTTGCAGTAGGGGTTAAAGAGGAGGCAGGTAATCCGTTTTCCTGACAGAAGACTTTCAGAAATTCGGATGCAAGCAGTATAATGTCATTTCCTCTTTCTCTGAGGGGAGGCAGGGATATGGGTAATCCGATAAGATGATAGTAAAGATCTTCCCTGAACTTCTGTTCTTTAACTTCCTTTAAAAGGTCGAAACAGGTGGCAGAAATAAAGCGGCACTTTACAGGGATTTCTTTCTTGCCGCCAATTCTGGTTATTCTTCTATCCTGAAGAATATTTAAAAGCAGCGATTGTATTTCTGGATTCAAAAATGCAATCTCATCAATGAATAAAGTGCCTTCGCCGGCTTCCTCTATTTTTCCTTGAATGATTTTGGTATTTCCTTCCGAATCGTTTTTTTCGATGCCCAATAACAAGCTTTTTAGTTGGTCATTCATTTTAGGTGTGACATTCAGCGATACAAAAGGATGATTCTTTCGTTGTGAATTATAATGAATGATCTTGGCTGTTAAGCTCTTTCCGGTACCCCCTTCGCCGTGAAGTGAAACATTTATATTGGGAACTTTAATGGCCTTCTCAATAAGAGGAAATGAGTTTTTTATGTTCTTACTGTTTCCAATGATCGTTTGTTGAAATTGGTACCGAACGGCAATCTCGGTTTTGAGATCTATTAATTCCTGCTTTAGTCTCTGATGGTCTTCAATTTTTTTCAGAGTGTGTAAAAGTCTCTCTTTGATATTTTCATCTTTGGCGATATAGTCGTATGCGCCTTCTTTGAGTAGTTGTACGGCCAGAGATATTTTATTTTGACCGGAGATTATTATGACTTCGGTTTCAGGATAGAGATTTTTTATTTTTTTCATTAATTCGGAGCCGTGAATATCCGGCAATCCTAGGTCGAGAGTTACAATATCCGGAGAGGGAGATCGTTGATTTAAAAAACTTATTGCATTGAAATAGGTATTAATTTCATGATTCCCGCTTTTGGTTATAATCTCTTCAATAATTCGATTAAAAACAGGGTCATCTTCAATGATATCCACTCTCATGTTCTTCCGTTGGTATGATTATCTTTGTTGTTGAATGCATAAAAATATTTTTTCTCATCCACTTAGGAAAATATTTTTGCTGCATAACAGTTAATAATGTATTATCAGCAGGATTCTATAGATGAAGAGAAAATACCTGATATATTTAGTAACGTTGTTGCTCTTCGTTCATTGTTCTACGAAGAAAAACACTTGGGTTTCCAGAAGTTATCACAATCTTACTGCCAAGTATAATGTTTTGTTTAACGGTCTTCAAAGTTTTGAAGAGGGGCGGCAGCAAATGCGACAATCACTGAATAATGACTTTTTTGATTTGCTGCCCATGTTTGCCTATTGTAATCAGGCTCAGGGACAAGTGCCCCTGTCGCAGATGAACCGGGCCATTCGAAAAGGACAGAAACTGATTGAAAAACATTCTATCACTGCAAAGCCCGGGAAAAAGCCAACCTCTGCCAACATCGAGTATCGTGATTTTTATGATCAGAATGAATTCAACCGTTGGGTGGATGATGCATGGATGTTAATTGGAAAGGCACATATCTATTCTCAAAAATGGTATGAGGCCATTAGTGCTTTTGACATGGTGTTGCAGGTATTCCCCGGGCAAAAGGTGCGACTGGAAGCTTTTCTGTGGATGGCACGTGCCTATATTGAACTCGAGGACTTTGAAAATGCTGATCGATTATTGAAACTTTATCAATCGGAAGCCGGGGGAGAAAAACGTTATTTTGTATTGGAACAATCTACTCTGACCTGGTTTTGGCTGGCACAAGGAAATTATATCAATGCGTTGGAATATTGTCGTCAGGCTGCTGGCAATACCCATGATAGGTGGGAGAAAGTGCGGTGGAATTTTGTGCTTGGGCAGATCGCACAAAAATTGGGTAAAAGGAATATTGCCTTACAGGCTTTTGATAGGGTGATACAGTTAAAACCCGACTACGAAACCACCATACATGCCAGAATTCAACAAGCACTTCTGGAAGGGGCCCCTGATCATCCGGAAATGTCGAGAGATATACTGGAGAAGTATGCCGCAGAATATAAAAATCAGTTTTTTCGTGGCCAGATTTATTATGCCATTGCAGATACTTGGTTCCGGGAGGGAGATACGATTATGGCCTTGGCTAATTTACAACTAGCTGCAGGGTACGCGGCTGAAAATCCTGTCTTGAGAGGAATGGTTTTTAAACAACTGGCAGATGTCAGTTTTGAATTGGGAAATTACATTTCGGCCGATGCCTATTACGATTCGACCTTAACTTCACTGCCGGAGGATTACCAAGGTATTGCAGAAATTGAACAAATAAAGAGAAAACTGTCACCGCTGGCCGAAAATCTTAATGTTATTGAATATGAAGATAGTCTTCTGAGGATTGCATCAATGCCGGAGAATGAAAGAGACCTGTTTATTGAGCAATTATTGGAACAAAGGCAGGAACAAGCGGCATCAGATCAATTTGTTGACAATAGTGATGATGCCTTTTTTTATCGTAACTTTGGCAATATAAGTTCCGGCATGTCAAGTGAGTCGGGAGAATGGTATTTTTACAACCAGATGATGGTTAGTCTGGGCAAAATGGAATTTGAAAAGCGATGGGGCCGTCTGAAGTTGGAAGACAACTGGCGTCGGTCCAATAAAAAGATGCAGATGCAACAAGCCGAAGATAATCCAGTGATGCCCGATGATCCATTTGCTCAAAATCCCGCCTCTGCCCAACCAAACGCAGAGAAACCTGCAGAATTGTTTCAATCGGAAATGGTAGACCGCGAGAGCCTTTTGGCCGGATTACCTTTAGATTCGGAACAAAAGGAGGAAGCGCATCGCAGGATAGAAAAAGCATTGTTTAATGCCGGTAATATTCTGGCAAATAATTTTAATAAGTATTCTGAAGCGGTAAGTTTATTTGAGCAACTTTTGGCGCAATATCCTGAATCTCCATATGTCGAGCAAACTCTTATGGGAATCTATTTGGCCTGCAGGGAATTGAACGATACAGAATGCATGGGGCATTACAGTAATGTGATTACACAAAATTACCCCCAAAGTCGTTTTGCTAAAATTGTTAGCAATACTGATTTTCTTGAAAATATTGATGCGTTGGAGACGGAAATGGAACAAACCTATAACCGCGCATACCTTTACTTGAAAAGAGGCAGCTGGCAATCCGTGGTCCAGGCAACCAAGCCTATCATGATCCAAAATTATGAGCCTCTGATGCCTCAAGCCTATCTGCTTAATGCATTGGCATATACCCAGATGGATGAGGACAAATTAACCACCAGTCAATTGCAGCAAGTTGTGGATAATTTTCCACAGTCTCAACAGGCAGAGGTGGCTGACTACTGGCTGCAGAAGTTAAAAAGTGGTGAAAAGCCGGGAAAAATTGATTTTGGTGCATATTTTGACGTACCGGATTCTACAAAATTTACTGAAGGGCAAGTTTCCACAGAAAAATTGTTGGTGGCGAATAAATTTTTGACGGCAACGGACTCGGTTCACCATCTGATCGTCGTTGTTGATCAGAATACCGATGTTAATGAACTGATCTTTCAGCTGGCCAATTTTAATTTTGACCATTATGCCACAGGAAGGCTTCAATTGGAAATTTCACAGTCGGTTTCGGAGCGAACGGTCCTTATGACCGGCCCATTTAAAGATCAAAGAACTGCACTTGATTATCTGTTCTCTTTGATTAATCAGCCTTCTGTTTTTTGTGTAGAGAATGCCAATGAACCATTGGTGATGGTTGTTGCAGATACCAACTGGAAACAAATTCATAATTCCGGTGATTTGGATGATTATGTGAAATTCTTTTTGGAAGAATACCTGCCCGGAAGTGATCGCTCATCCATTGTTATTAATGACAGTGAAATACCGAAGTACCCCTATACCGAAAGGGCGAAAAATGAGTAACAGGAAAGCATTTTTCTTAGAAGAACTAGCTTATGGAAGAGATAAAAAAGATCAGAATATTATGGATCGACGATGAGATAGAGCATCTCAAAGCGCATTTGATTTTTCTTAAGCAGAAAGGGTTTGTGGTAGATACGGCTTCCAATGGAAATGATGCTCTGGATATTCTGGAGGAAAATCATTTCGATTTGGTTTTCCTGGATGAAAATATGCCCGGGCTGAGCGGGCTTGAAACCCTCCTCAGGATTAAGGAGATGAGGCCCAGCCTGCCGGTTATTATGATTACAAAAAGTGAAGAAGAGGATATCATGGATCAGGCTATTGGAAGCAAAATCGCCGATTATCTGATCAAGCCGGTTAAACCTACACAAATATTGTCGTCCATTAAGCGGCATGTGGACAGGGATCGTTTAGTCTCGCAGAAAGCAACCAGTGATTATCAAGCTGAATTCTCGAATATTGGTTTCCGACTGAGCGATCATCTTTCCTGGAATGAATGGCAGGAGGTGTATAAAAAACTGGTTTATTGGGAGCTGGAACTTCAAAGCACACACAGCCCCATGGATGAAGTATTGAAGATGCAAAAGAATGAGGCCAATCAGTTGTTTGCAAGAACCGTCAAAAGCAATTATGAAAATTGGCTTATTGATAAGAAGGGGCCTTTGATGTCGCACAGGGTTTTTAAAGATTATGTTCTCCCATTTCTCGATAAGGGAGAAAAAGTGGTGTTGATAGTTATTGATAATTTCAGACTCGATCAGTGGGAAACCATTCGATCCGATCTTAGACCCTTTTTTGATGTGGCAGCCGACCATTTATATTGCAGCATATTACCGACCTCAACCCAATATGCACGAAATGCTCTTTTTTCCGGTTTATTACCTCTGCAAATTCAGGAATTCTATCCGGACCTTTGGATCGATGACGATGAAGAAGGGGGACGAAACCAATTCGAAAAAGAATTGATAGGGACATTTTTAGATCGTATGCGTCGTTCTTTTTCTTTTTCCTATCACAAAATAAGTGATAGTGAATCGGGAAAAAAACTGGCAGAAAACTCCGATCAACTAAAATCTTATGACCTCAATGTGATTGTTTTCAATTTTATTGATATGCTTTCACACGCGCGTACCGAGCTTAAGATGATCCGCGAACTGGCCGCGGATGAAGCGGCTTATCGTTCCCTGACAAGATCATGGTTTGTTCATTCTTCATTGTTTGAATTGCTTAAGCGGCTTAGCGGTGAAAAAGTCCGCATAATCCTCACTTCCGATCATGGCTCTATTCGGGTTCAGCATCCCCTGAAAGTTGTTGGCGATCGAAATACAAATACCAATCTGCGATTCAAACAGGGAAAAAACTTAGCCTATAAGGCTAAAGACGTTTTTGAGGTGAAAAAACCTGAAAGTTTCTTTTTGCCACGCATAAATATTTCTACTTCTTATATTTTTGCAAAGGGGGATGACTTTTTTGCCTATCCCAATAATTACAATTACTATGTTAATTATTATAAAGATTCATTTCAGCATGGTGGCATCTCCTTGGAAGAGATGCTAGTCCCTCTGATTGAATTGGTTCCCCTTTGATTATTTAAAGAACTTAAATTAAAATGGAGCATTTACTTACTATTCGGTCGGAACAGGAAATAGAAAAAGCGGCCAGAGCATTTTTGCCTGTGTTAAGCAAGAAGAGTGTGGTCGCCTTTTATGGTGATATGGGGGTTGGAAAAACCACTTTTATCAAGGGATTGTGTCGGGCGATGGGGGTCTCGGATCCGGTTACGAGCCCTAGTTTTGCCATCGTAAATAAGTATGTCACCTCTGACGAAAGAAGTATTTTCCATTTTGATTTTTATCGATTAAAAAATGTAAATGAAGTATTCGACATTGGCTATGAAGATTATTTCTACAGTGGTGATATCTGTTTGATTGAATGGCCTGAAAAAATTGCCGAAGTATTACCTGCCGATCGATTGGATGTTTGGATGGCAGAGAATCCGGATGGGACTCGTTCGCTTCGTTACGAGGGCTAGATAAGGATTTCTGATGCTTTGTTGTTGGGATGTTCTGGCGTAATGAGTGAGGAACTTTGGCAGAACCGGATAATCAAAACAAAGTGGCAATAAAGGGCTTTGTGGATAATATAACTACACTGGAGGATTAGCTTGTTGTTGGATGGGTGACTGTAGCTTATTCTCGATTTAATTTCTGAAGGCTACATATTTTTTTTGTAACTTATGCCGGAAATCAAATGTTGTAAATGACGGATTAGTTTTATGGGCGATATTGGACAAAGTGCATCGCATTATTTCGCCATGAATCAAACGGGGTTGATGCCTAAGGAAGAGTTGATGGAAGTAGGGAAAAGACAGAAATCAATGTCGTTTGGCATACCTCGCGAACGGGAGGAAGGTGAATATAGGGTGCCACTGACACCACAAGGTGTGGAACTGCTTACTGCCAATGGGCATGAGATTATTATTGAAAGCGGTGCTGGCAATGCCGCCAATTATTTTGATCATGACTTTTCGGAAGCAGGTGCTCGGATTGTTAATAATCACGAAGATCCTTTTCGCTGTGAGGTCGTTCTTAAAGTAGCTCCCCCTGATGAGGAAGAACGACAGCTTTTATCGTCAGGGCAGTTGCTTATTTCTTTGTTGCATCTGTTTAAGCAGGATCGGAAATCCATCCAACAGTTAATGCAACGGAAAATAAATGCTCTGGCGTATGAGTTTTTGAGAGATGAGTCGGAGTGTTATCCGGTGGTAAGAAGCATGAGCGAAATTGAAGGTTACGCTGCCATAATGATTGCTTCGGAATATCTAAGTAAGGAAAAGAACGGGAAGGGTGTTTTACTGGGAGGAATAACCGGTATTTCTCCCGCTGAGGTGGTGGTTATAGGAGCAGGTACTGCCGGAGAATTTGCTGTAAGAGCTGCTCTTGGGCTTGGCTGTCAGGTTAAAGTGTTTGATAATTCGTATCGAAATTTGCGGGAGTTGGAACGCAACGTCGGACAACGGCTTTTTACTTCTATCCTTCATCCTCAGGTCCTTAGTAAAGCGCTGAAGTCGGCCGATGCCGTTATTGGTAGTCTTCGCTATTTCGATCCCCAAAGCAGGTTTTTAATTTCAGAAGATCAAATTGCAGGGATGAAGCCCGGGTCGATAATTGTCGATTTGAGTATGGGAAATGGTGGATGCATCGGATCTGCCTGCGGTTCTTCAAATCATAAATCGGCAGTTACCATTCAGCATGGAGTTATTCATTACAGGGTACATAATATCTCATCTCGTGTGGCACGAACGGCATCAATTGCTTTAAGTAATATTTTTGCTCCGGTATTGTTGCGGTTAGCAATGGCAGGAGGTGTAAGTCATCTTATTAAGGAAGATATGGGGGTGAGCCATGGTCTTTATCTTTACAAGGGAATTCTTACCAATCATACCATTGGCGATAGATTTAATATTCCTTCAAAAGATATTGGTTTGCTGATGGCCGCATTTTAAATGATTATGAGATGTTGATGGTGCTATAGGAGATGCTGTCGTTTGACGGTTTCGATAAAAGGTGAACTTTTATAGATTTTTGAGTTTGGTGGTTGCAGCAGGAAATGATAATTGTCGTTTACTTCCTTCATTGGGATCCATTGTTTTGTCTCTTGTGTAAAGGTCTTTAGTGGAAGGATTGTATGGCAAAGCAAATTTGAATATGGCGCCTGTGACACCATTCCCTTTTCCACGATTACTACACCAGATTTTTCCACCCATGGCACCCACAAAGCCTTTGGCAATAGCCAATCCGATGCCTGTACCTCCAAATTGACGACTTAGGCGAAGATCGCCTTGCCTGAACAGATCAAAGATTTCTTTTTCTTTTCCTTCGGGAATTCCTATTCCACTGTCTTCTACAAAGAAAATGATTTGTTTGTCGACTACTTCATAGCCAAAATGAACAAAACCCGAAGCAGTAAATTTAATGGCATTGTCAATCAGATGGTTTAAGACCTTGTAGATTGCTTCCTTGTTAAAAAACACGGTATCTTGTCCATCAATTGTTCCGGGGGTCATTTTCAGGTTTAACGGTTTCCCGGAAATGTTTATTTCTGAGAGATAATGGGAATAAAGCAGTCTTAAAATTTTGTTTAATGAAAAAGGCTGTTGTTCATTTCCAATTTTTTTGGCCTGAAATCGTGAAATATCGATGAGAGAATCCATGATATTCAAAAGCCGGGAGGCATTTTGTTGGATAATGTCAATGTAATTTCGTCGCTGATTGGACGACATGTCTTCTGCGCTTAATAATTCGGTAAAGCCCATTATCACATTCATGGGCGTTCTTATTTCATGACTTAGATTGGCCAAAAAGGCAGATTTTAACCGGTTACTTTCTTCAACAATTTGTTTGGCTCTGGATAATCTTTTGTTGAGGTTGTCAAGTAGTGTGTTTTTATTTTTTAGTTCTTCTTCTGTTTTTAGTAATTGTTCGTTTTTCTTTTCAAGAATTTCTTTGATTGCGATGTGTCGCAATTCTGAAGCAATATAAAATGAAAAGAAATGCAAGGTGTTCGTGACAAGGAGTTTTGATTGGTGGCTTCTGGTGAAGATAAATATTACGCCTAAAGGTATGTTTTCATGATCTTTGAGCAACATGGCTGTAACCGTCTTTGCGTGATGCTTTGTTATGCCTAACGAAGTTAATATTTTGTTGGCATGGCTACTGTTAACAATGGTGCTATCCAATAAAGCAGGAAATAGTGGTGTTTGAAACGGGGCTATATGTGCGTTGGGGAATAGCTGATCCATGTGTGTGAATGCAGCCACCTGAAGTTTCTGTTTTGGGGTAAGCCTGGTAATTAGCGTGTATTCGGCACGACTGATTTTGGATATTTTTAAGGCCAGGGCTTCTAAAGAAGAGATTGTCTCGGACTCGGAGATGGCAGGATTTACCGATTTCACCAATTCTTTCGCGTAGCAACTGGCAAAAAAGTCGGAGGGATCTTTTAAGCAATTGGTTTTTCGATTGAATGGAAAAAATTTAGTAATTGGTTTGAATAGATTCATCTGGCCTATTTGTTACATCAAATAAAATCTTTTATTTGGATTCATTCAAAATCTTTTGACGAACAACCTATTTGTATTGACAACCTGATTTTTGTGGATCGCTAGTATCAAGAGTGTGTTGGAGAAAATGAGAACACCGAGACCGAATACAACCGGAGAGGCGATGGTAGGCATTAAAAAATGAAAGCCGTAAAACGCATTGTTTTACGGCTTTTGTAGCGGGGGCCAGACTCGAACTGACGACCTTTGGGTTATGAGCCCAACGAGCTACCAACTGCTCCACCCCGCAATATATTTTTGATGTTTTATTTCTCTTTTGCGAGTGCAAATATACAAGCTTTTATTGCCTGCTCCAAATGATTTCCGTGTTAAAAAATAATAATTTTTAAAGGCTCGGTTTTTATGGCTGGTTAACAGAGGAAATGAATCCCAATAGAAAAACTTTTGTTTCGATAGATCCATTATAATGCTTAATTTTGTCAGATTTAGAAAATGATGATAGTTTGTTGAAACAGCCGGGGGGATGAAAATGGATGCGGCTGCCGATATTGTGTTGGAATAATTTCTCCAACCATGACGGTGGTGGTTATGCCCGGGGGTTCGATTAACCAACTATTTTAACGATTCCTTTAATTGAAATCATGGAAGAAAACAAAAGAAAAGCCTTCATTCAGAAACTAAAGAGTAAATATAGACTCGCGGTTTTTAATGAACAGTCCTATCAGGAAGTATTGGTTGTTCGATTATCTCGCCTCAATGTTTTCACTTTTATTGGATTTTCTGCTATTCTGCTTATTGCTTTGGTGATTCTTCTGATCGCCTTTACCGGATTAAAAGAGTATATCCCTGGTTATCCCGATCCCAATCAGCGCCTGTTAATTGTCAGAAATGCGGAGAGAGTAGATTCTCTCATTTTGGAGATTGAAAAGAGAAATAAGTTCATTGAAAATATGCAGATGATACTTAGTGGGGAAGTGCCGAATGAAGATCAGGAAGCCTCTGCAGGAGAAGCTTCGGAGTCTTTACCTGAAACGCATAAGGATGATTCTTCCGGATGGAGAGCCATAGAATTTACCAAGTCTGAAGAAGATTCTGTTTTTAGAGCATTGGTAGAACAGGAAGAAAAATTCAACTCTCACCATCAAATTGCAAAGGGGTTGAATCCCTTGCTTGAAAACACTTTCTTTTTTCCTCCGTTGGAAGGAATGGTGGTGAATCAATTCGGAAACCCCAAAGGACACTATGGCGTGGATATAGTGGCGGGCCCCGGAGCGCGGGTTTCTGCCGTCATGGATGGGGTGGTTATCTTTTCCGGTTGGACGGTAGAGACAGGATATGTGATACAAATTCAACATGCCAATAATTTTATTTCCATGTATAAGCATAATGAACGATTACTGAAATCTACCGGAGAGCATGTGAAAGCAGGTGAAGCCATTGCCAATGTGGGTAATTCGGGAGAATTGACAACCGGACCCCATCTTCACTTCGAATTATGGCATAACGGTGTTCCCCTTGATCCGCTGGAGTATATTTCCTTTTAAAAGGGGGAAAGGGTTTGCCCGTTTTTGAACGGTTTAATTTCTTGGACAAAAGAATTGCATCCTCTGTTTTAATCCATATAAAAGCAAAATATGGCAAGCATGACAATAGCGTTGGCTTCGACTTATCCCTTTTTTCCGGGAGCAGGATGGTTCAAAACTTTTGTCGTGCAGATACTCTCGGTCGGTTCCAATCATTTGGAAAAGCCCCGGGAGTCAATAATTTTAGTGAATTTTACACGAAACGAGCATGATAAATAAAATGTCACGAAAGGTGATGGATAACATTAAGTCATGCGAGTTCCATTAGACCAGTTTTTTAGATAATTCGTATTTTAATGAAACGACGTATAGCACTTCTTGGCTCAACAGGGTCAATAGGAACTCAGACCCTTGAAGTTGTAGAACAACACCCTGATCTCTTTGAAGTAGAAGTACTCACTGCCGGGAAGAATGCCACTCTTTTGGTAGAACAGGCCCGTAAATTCCAACCCGGAGTTGTTGTGATCGGGGATAAGAGTAAATACCAGTGGGTGAAAGAGCAGTTGTCTCGTCTCCACATACAAGTATATGCCGGCTCCGGCGCCTTGGCCCAGATTGGAACGCTGAGTACGGTGGATATGGTTGTGGTGGCGTTGGTGGGGTTTGCCGGATTACTCCCCACCATGAAAGCTCTGGAGGCCGGGAAGACCATTGCTTTAGCCAATAAAGAAACCCTGGTGGTGGCCGGTGATTTAATAATGGATCTGGCTCGCAAAAAAAAGGTGTCGGTGCTTCCTGTCGACTCAGAACATTCCGCCATCTTTCAGTGTTTGGACGGGGAAGATCATCGGTCTGTGGAGAAAATTATTCTTACCGCTTCGGGAGGGCCTTTCCGTGGAAAAGATGTTGAATTTCTCAGAAAGGTAACACGATGTCAGGCCCTGAACCACCCCAACTGGAAAATGGGCGACAAGATTACCATCGATTCGGCCACTCTGATGAATAAAGGATTTGAAGCCATCGAAGCCAAGTGGTTGTTTGATATTCAGCCAAAGCAGATTGAGATTGTTGTGCATCCCCAATCGATTGTCCACTCATTGGTCATGTTTCACGATGGATCCCTTAAGGCTCAGATGGGACTGCCCGACATGCGGCTGCCCATTCAGTATGCACTGGGTTATCCCAACCGATTGCCCAATGCGTTTCCCCGGTTTAATTTTTCGGAATATCCTTCCCTCACCTTTGAAAAAGCAAATGTAGAAGTGTTTAGGAATCTCGCCCTGGCTTTCGAGGCCATGCATCAGGGAGGGAATATGCCATGCATCATCAATGCCGCCAACGAGGTGGCAGTAGATGCCTTTTTGAATTCTAAGATTGGATTTGTGCAAATGTCGAGGGTCATTGAACAAACCATGAACAAAGCCTCTTTTGTTGAGAAACCTTGCTTCTCCGATTATATCGAGTCGGATAAAGAGGCCAGAGGGTTGGCTGCCGAAATAGTTGAAAAATAAAGAAAATCAATATATTTGTGAGGTTCCTGCGGAATTTTTTTTGGGTTTTATGTCCATAATATATTTTTGACAGAGAGAATTGACACTATTTATTAATTGAATTTAGGTTTAATTCCACGGAGTTGGACCATAAACAAAACAAGAAGAGAAAAAGCATGGTGTTTTTAATAAAAGCGTTACAACTTATTCTAAGTCTTTCCATTCTGGTGATTCTGCATGAATTTGGTCATTTCCTTTTTGCTCGTCTTTTTAATACGCGGGTCGAGAAGTTTTATCTGTTCTTTAATCCCGGCTTTACCTTGTTTAAGTTTCAGAAGGGCGAAACAGAATATGGTATGGGATGGCTCCCACTGGGAGGCTATGTGAAAATCGCCGGAATGATCGATGAGTCGATGGATAAGGAACAATTAAAGCAACCGCCACAACCTTGGGAGTTTCGTGCCAAACCGGCCTGGCAAAGGTTATTGATCATGGTGGGAGGAGTATTGGTTAATTTCATCCTTGCCTTGTTCATCTTTTGGATGGTTCTGTTTAAATGGGGCGAATCCTATGTCCCTGTAGAGGGTGCCCAATATGGCTATTCCTATCATCCCGTTGGCCATGAAATGGGACTTCAGGATGGAGATATTGTGTTGGCTGTGGATACCTTTAAAGTCAAGACCATTTCCGATGTGGCGCATTTTCTTTTTCTGGAAGAGCCGCATGCAATGACCGTCAAACGGGGCGATTCCATATTTCAGTTGCCGATTCCGGAAGGGGTGGGGCAAAGATTACTTTCGGAAAGGGTGAAGCAGTTTGCAGGCTTCCGAATCCCTTTTGTGGTCGATTCTATTGTGACGGGGATGCCTGCCGATATCGCCGGAATCCAAAAAGGAGACAGTCTGGTGGCCGTTGGGGGCAAACAAGTACCGTTTTTTTATGAATTTGTTGAGGAGTTGAAGAAATACTCCGGAGAGACTACAACCATCTCATTTTACCGAGATGAGATGTTGATGTCGTTGCCCGTTCGGGTAAGCAGTGCCGGAAAAATCGGAATATCCCCCTGTTCGCTTTACAATTATCTGGAGGTGAAAGAACGTAAGTATGGCTTTTTTGAAGCTTTCCCTGCCGGAATAAGGAAAGGGGTAAATGTGTTGGTGGGGTATGTGAAACAATTCCGACTGGTTTTTACCAAAGAAGGAATGCAACAAGTGGGTGGCTTTGGAACCATTGGTAATTTGTTCCCGCCCAGCTGGGATTGGTTAAGCTTTTGGACCACTACCGCCTTTTTGTCACTGATTCTGGCCTTTATGAACATCTTACCCATTCCTGCGCTGGACGGGGGCCATGTGTTGTTCCTCTTCTATGAGATGGTTACCAGAAGAAAACCCAGCGAAAAGTTTATGGAATATGCTCAGATCGCCGGAATGATTCTTCTGCTTGCGTTGTTGCTTTATGCCAACGGAAACGACATCGTCCGATGGCTGAGTAAGTAGCTTTGATAATTAATTTTAGGGAAAAGGCCACGCCTCTTTTCACAATTTAATTAATACATTTGTAGATGCAGGGTGTGTGGCTTGCGCATAAGTTGTTACTTTTAGTTTTCTGTTAATTTAAAAGAAATATATGGAACTGTTTTCGTTATTTTTGGCAATACCCGGCGGTTGGGAATGGATTGTTATCATTCTGGCCATTTTATTATTGTTTGGAGGGAAAAAAATTCCCGAACTGATGAAAGGGCTCGGCCAGGGTATGCGGGAATTCAAAAAGGCCCGGAATGATGCCGTAGAGGATAAAAAGAATGCCGAAAAAAAAGAGGATACCGACGATAAAGAGAAATCCTGATGGTGGCCCGGCTTTTTTTGAGAGAGCGTGATTGTGTTCCTGAGTTTTAGACCTGGGTGCTCAAAAATGATCCTGAAACGAGCATGACCAGCGGTGATGGGCTCTACGATCCCTGTTTTTCAGGAACCAGAATATGGATAAAAAAAGCCTTGCCTTGCGAGTTCCATTCGGCCAATAAGTTAGGGTAATTTTATAAGGATGAGTGATTTCGTGGGTGTTGAAATCCCCACGTTTTGTTCTATTGTTTAATTTATGTTTCCTTTTTAGGTGAATCCAATTCAATGGGGGATATGACCGATTCCTGGTGGGTAAAGCGTTTCGTATTTTTATTTGTGTTGTTATTCCCGATGCTTTCTGCGGGTGCCTCAGATCATAATAGTGTGCCTTCCTATCTGGTCAAGTCCAGATTAGAAAAACTCGATTTGCAAACGCCGGTTTCTCTGCAATACAATCAATATGTCCAAGCCTATATTGATGTGTACACCAAGAAGCGCCCCGAACATCTGGCCCGCATTCTGTCGCGAGCCCGTCTCTATTTTCCGCTTTTTGAAGAATACCTGGATAAATACGGATTGCCATTGGAACTGAAATATCTGGCCGTTATCGAATCGGCATTGGATCCCAAAGCCAAATCCTCCTCCGGCGCCTACGGTTTGTGGCAGTTCTTGTATCAGGCATCCCGGATGTTCGACTTAGAAATTACCTCTTATATCGATGAGCGTGCCGATCCGGTGAAGTCGACGGATGCTGCTTGCCGTTACCTGAAATACTTGTACGATAATTTTAATGACTGGTTGCTGGCCATCTCTGCCTATAATGTGGGAATTGGAACCATCAAGGCGGCCATTGAACAGGCTGGTGGCGAAAGAGATTACTGGAAGCTGCGCCCTTTTCTGCCGGAACAGGTTCGCGGATATGTCCCTGCCTTTGTGGCTGCCAATTACGTGATGAATTTTCACCACACCTATAATATTGAGCCATTACCGGGCGGCTTTCATTATGATGATCTGGCAACCACCATGGTGAAGGGCGGTCTTTCTTTTGATCAGATAGCTCGCTTGACCGGTATTTCCGTTGACGTTTTGCGCTTGTTGAATCCGGTTTTTAAAATGGATTACATTCCCGTGCAAAACGGACTGATTCGGATTGTTATTCCGGAGGATAAAGTGGAGATTTTTAACCGGAAACGTTCCGGCTTCCTCACCGAAGAAGCACCTGCACCCAAAAAAATGCAGGCATTGGGCGATACCATCGGTCGGGAAAAAACCTGGCATATCGTTAAGAAAGGCGAGTTTTTCCATGCCATTGCCATGGAATACGAGTGTAGAATTGAGGATCTGATGTATTGGAATAATTTGAAGAATAAACAACTCTATGCCGGACAAAAGTTGGTTGTGTGGAAACCCGGGGAAGAAAATGCAAAAAATAAACTTATTAAAGACATCATTGATCCATAATCCCTCCCCTTTTATATAAGTAATGACCGTTTGGGTTATCGGTCAGACAATGTTCTTTCTTTATTTTTTGTAACTTCACCCTTACATTAATAGAAATTTTAATCGCTATAAAAATTGATGATGATGCGAGTCACGAATATGGTCTCTAAGAAAGTGTTGATAGCCTTTTCATCGCTGATGATGCTGCTGTTTTTTTCCTGCAAGGAAAAAGGGAACGTTTATAAACCCAATCTTTCCGGTAGCCAGGGAGAAATGCTGATTGTGATGAATGATTCGGTGCGGGAAAGTGTGGGGGGCAAAACGTTGGCTGCCATTATGCAGCAATCTATGGTGGGGCTGCCGCAGGCCGAACCGCTTTTCGACACTTCAATTATCCCTCACAGGGCTTTTAGTGAACGTATGAAGCCCTTCCGGAATCTGATTCTTGTGAATATCAAGAATAACTACAATGCAGATATTAAATTTTATAAAGATCGTTGGGGAAAGCAGCATGCCATGGCTGAAATATACGCCAAAGATACCTGGCAGCTCGACTCATTGGTTAAGGCACAAGAGATAAAACTCGCCGGTTTTTTTGTGAAGGCCGAAAGAGATCGAAATCAGATCTATTACCGAAAATACATTAATCAAACCCTTACCGAAAAATTTAAAAACCGATGGGGCGCATTTATGATTGTGCCGGTCAATTTTAAGGAAAACAAACCGGGAAAGAATTTCGAGTGGATGTCCAACGAAACCCCTCTGACCAGTCAGGGACTATTGGTTTACTCCTTCGAATATACCGGTTATGAAAGTATAACAGAAGCTTATTTGCTGAATAAAAGAGACTCGGTGCTGAGGATTAATGTTCCCGGACCCTCCGATGGATCCTATATGACCACCGAGGGGAGAGTGCCCGTCACTTATAAGCGTTTCGAATACAACGACCATCAGATTGTGGAAATTAGAGGGTTGTGGAGAGTCGAAGGCGATATTATGGGAGGGCCTTTTGTGAGCTTTGCCCACATCGATCCGGAAAACAGCCGCATCGTTGTTACCGAAGGATATGTCTATGCCCCCGAAAAGCCAGAAAAACGTAATCTGGTTTGGCAATTGGAATCCATTCTTTATTCATTCCGGTTTTTGGCGGATAATAAAGAGGCAAACAAGGAGGGCGAATGATGCTTCCTTCTTTTTCTAAAGAGGAGCTGGAAAAAGCGTCCAGACGGGAAGAGTTGATCGAAGAAACCATCCGGCAGATCATTAAAGATTTTTCGGAGTTTGATCTGGATATTCGGTTTCCCGGGAGTGATGATGATTATTATGGCCATCTTTTTCAACAGATGCAAAAACATGTCACCCATTTACTCTTACATCACCGGGAAAAACTATTCAATTTGCTCTACCGAATTGATTTAGAGGTGTCTGATGTGGATTCCTATCAGAAACAGATGCCGGAAGTCCCCTTTGAGCCGCTTCTTACCGAATTGATTATTCACCGTGAGCTGAAAAAAGTTATAACCCGGGACTTTTTCCGGCAATCAGGAAATCAATGATTCCAAAGTGGCTGGATTTTTTATTCTGACGCTGCATGTTTTTCCCCAACATGCCACATCCTTCCGGTTCCGACAGGGTGATTTTGAGACGAAGATGTGATTGTAGATTTGTTTGACGAAGTAAAAAAAATTAAATATGAGCAGTGAAAAAATAAAAGTTGCCATTACTCAGGGTGATATCAACGGAATAGGATATGAAGTGATTTTTAAAACGCTGGCCGATCCCAAAACATTGGAATTTTTTACGCCGGTGATTTACGGGTCGTCCAAAGTGGCCGCTTACCATCGCAAAGCATTAAATATTTCCAATTTTAGCCTCAATAGCGTGAAATCGGGAGAAGAGGCCATGCCCAAGCGGGTCAATATTGTTAATTGTCTGGATGATAATGTTCGTGTTGAACTGGGTAAACCGACACAAACCAGTGGAATGGCCGCTTTTGAAGCTTTGAAAAATGCTGTTGAGGACCTGAAAAACGGATTTGTAGATGTCCTTGTTACCGCCCCGATAAATAAAAATACCATCTATTCGGACCAGTTTTCCTTCCCCGGTCACACCGAATATCTTGCCGAACAGTTTAAGGCCTCCTCTCATATCATGCTCATGGTGAGTCCTAAATTAAAGGTAGGAGTGGTCACCGGACACATTCCTTTGAAAGATGTGGCCAATAGCTTGTCTCCCGAAAGAATTCTGGACAAAATCCGTGTTTTGGACCATACCTTACGAACCGACTTTACCATCCGTAAACCGCGGATTGCTGTTCTGGGACTTAATCCTCACGCCGGAGATAACGGACTCATCGGGGACGAGGAAATCAATACCATTATACCTGCCATCGAAATGGCCCGTCAAGAGGGAATTATGGCTTTGGGACCCTATCCTGCCGACGGTTTGTTTGGCTCGGAACAGGTGGGAAATTTTGACGCGGTACTCGCCATGTATCATGATCAGGGACTGGCACCGTTTAAAAGTATTGATTTCGCAGAAGGCGTCAACTTTACAGGAGGACTACCCATTGTTCGTACTTCACCCGACCATGGTACCGCTTTCGAAATTGCCGGAGAAAACAAAGCGGATGCAAGTTCTTTCCGGGAAGCCGTTTACCTGGCCATCGATGTCTATAAAAGAAGAAAGATGCATCAGGAGATCTCTGCAAATCCATTGAAAAAGGCGGATATTAGAGATCTTGAAGGCGGTAATTAAAGCGGATCCCTCAGGGGGGTAAAAAGAATGGTGAGCGTGACCGACATCGGCGTTTTGTAGCGGTTGCAATGGCTGATTGATCGTTCTGCGTGAATCAACGCCTCTCCCGAATGTTTGGATTGGCAAACGGAAGGGCTGACAGCAGGAGCAAACCGCTGTTTTTTGCGTGGCAACTCTTTTTTCTCAGATCTCGAAAGGTCTTTTTCTGCCGAAACGTCTTCTTTTCAACGTTGCCGGTGAACTTTTTTTCCTGAGAACTGCACTTTTTTAGTTCGAAGATCGACTTTTTAACGCCGCAACTGACAGAGTTTCAGTCGCGGGTGACATATTTAACGCCGCGACTGACAGGGTTTCAGTCGCAGGTGACATATTTTACTATGCGGATGACAAGATTTCAGTCGCGTGTCGTTTTTTCGACTCCGCGACTGACTGGATTATAGTTGAAATTCGTTTTTTTAACGCAGCCGCTGCCAGGTTTTCAGTTTGAGATCGCTTTCTGGACTTCGCGATTGTCATTTTATCCTTTTTAAGGCGTTGGTTCCACGTTGCAATCGTCTTTCCGACAGATTGAAAGGGGTAATCCCTCATCTGATGGTACTTTCCTCAGTTTTCCACATT
The DNA here is from genome assembly GCF_052400625.1 of Thermophagus sp. OGC60D27. Classification (NCBI taxonomy): domain Bacteria; kingdom Pseudomonadati; phylum Bacteroidota; class Bacteroidia; order Marinilabiliales; family Marinilabiliaceae; genus Thermophagus; species Thermophagus sp. OGC60D27. The sequence continues at coordinate 237,851 of NZ_JBQTGH010000005.1, read as the reverse complement.
CGGGGAAGACCTTCACCGGCCTGTTGACCGGTATTGCGATCCCAATCTGATGATTCCTGATGGCGATGCTTTTTATCTATCCGTTGTTTTCCGGATTATAGTAGCCTTTTATGATTCCTCTTTGAGAATTCTTAATGAAGAGGATGATTTCATCGCGTTCTTTGGAAGCGGGCAGTTCGGCTTCGATGCGTTCAATGGCCTGACTGTTATTGAGCCCTTTCTGGAACATGAAACGATAGATGTCCTGGATGTCGCGGATCTGATCGTTGGTGAAGTTTCTGCGTCGCAACCCTATTGAGTTAACACCCGCATAGGAAATGGGCTCTCTTCCGGCTTTAACATAGGGGGGAACATCTTTACTTACCAAACTGCCTCCGGCGATCATCACATGGCTGCCGATATGGACAAACTGATGGATGGCCGACATTCCGCCGACAATGGCCCAGTCGTCAATTTTTACTTCCCCGGCCACTTGAACACTGTTAACCAGAATAACATGATCCCCTACAACACAATCATGAGCGACATGTACATAGGCCATTAGTAAACAATTGCTTCCGACAACTGTCTGTCCTTTGGATTTTGTTCCGCGGTTAACCGTCACAAATTCCCGAATGGTGGTGTTATCACCAATGATCGTCACGGTCTCTTCGCCTTGGAATTTCAGATCCTGTGGGATGGCGGATATTACTGCTCCGGGGAATATATTACAGTTTTTCCCGATTCTTGCACCTTCCAAAATAGTGGCATTGGAGCCGATACGGGTTCCTTCGCCTATTTCTACATTTTTATCGATGGTCACAAACGGTTCAATAACTACATTGGGAGCTATCTTGGCTTCGGGATGGATATACGCTAATGGTTGTTTCATAAATGGTTTTTCGAGCAGAGATTGGCTCCCTTTTTTATTTAGGGGAAGCCAATCCGGTTGGGAAATAGATTAATTACTGTTTATTTTTTGCTATTTGAGCCATGAATTCACCTTCGGCAACAATGGTATCACCCACAAAGGCAGTTCCTTTCATATTGGCTACGCCACGTCTTATTTCGGTGATCATTTCCAGCTTGAAAATAATGGTATCGCCTGGAACCACTTTTTTTCTGAATTTGATGTTATCAATTTTCAGGAAGTAGGTGCTGTATAACTTGGGATCATCCACCTGACTTAATACCAGTATGCCACCGATTTGTGCCATGGCTTCCACCTGCAGCACGCCCGGCATTACGGGCTCGTCGGGGAAGTGACCGACGAAGAAGGCTTCATTCATGGTGACATTCTTAACGCCCACAATGGTTTTTTCTTGCAGGTCAATGATTTTGTCAACCAGCAGGAATGGAGGACGGTGTGGCAAAAAGCCTTTGATGGCGTTGATGTCATAAACCGGTTCGGCATTGGGATCGTATTCCGGCGCATCGGTCTTCAGCTGACGGCGACGAATTTCTTTACGTAATGCTTTGGCAAACTGAGCGTTTATTTGATGTCCCGGTTTATGGGCGATGATACGTCCTTTTATGGGCATCCCGGCAAGGGTTAAATCGCCGATGATATCCAACAGCTTATGTCGGGCCGGCTCATTGGAGAAATGTAGCTCCAGATTGTTCAGGATGCCGATCGACTTTACTTCTACCGATGGTTTATTAAACAATTTAGCCAACCGGTCCAGTTCTTTCTGATCGACCTCTTTATCTATGATGATAATGGCATTGTCCAGATCGCCCCCTTTGATGAGGTTATTTTTCAATAATGGTTCCAGCTCATGAAGAAAAACGAAGGTACGGCAATTGCTAACCTCTTTTTCAAATTGATCCAGGCTTTCTATCTGGGCAAATTGGTTGGCAAGAGTCACTGAATTGTCGAACGAAATAAGCGCCTGATAGGCTTGTCCGTCTTCGGGTATGGCCATGATTGAACTGCCCGTTTCGGGATCTTCCACCACCATTTTTTCTTTTACCACGAAATATTTGCGTTCTTCATCCTGCTCTTCGATGCCTGCCTTTTTGATGACATCCACGAAAAAGCGGGCGCTACCGTCCAATATGGGCGCTTCCGGGCCATTCACTTCAATCAGACAATTGTCTATTCCCATGCCTCGTAATGCAGCCAAGCAATGTTCAATGGTACTTACACGTGCCTCGTTTTCTTCCAGCACGGTCCCGCGTTCGGTAAACACTACGTTATCTGCCAACGCCTTAATTTCAGGATGTCCTTCCAGATCGATGCGTTTAAAGCAAAATCCATAATTGGCCGGGGCCGGTTTCAACGTTAGTGTTACTTCTGCGCCGGTATGCAAGCCTGTTCCTTGCAATGAGACGGCTTCGCGAATTGTTCTTTGTTTTTCAACCATGACAATAAAGATATTAGGCCAAACCGTTCTGAGCTGAATTTGTTCACCTCCGATTTGGGTTCCTACTTTTTATCTGTTTTTTTGTAATTCTTGAATTTGTTGGTAAATCTCCGGCAGCTTCCGGAATAATACGTATGCTTTATTGTATTTCATATAATCCATTGCGGGTGATCCCATCAACGTGGAGCCGGGTTCTTTAACGGTTTTTCCGACGCCGGTTTGCGCGGCCAGTTTGGTGCCGTCAGCGATGTGAATGTGTCCCGCAATTCCGGTTTGGCCGCCAAACATACAATTTTTTCCGATTTTAGTACTTCCGGCGATTCCGCTTTGTGCAGCAATCACGGTATTGCTACCTATTTCAACATTGTGGGCTATTTGTACCAGGTTGTCGATTTTTGCACCGTTGCGGAGGATGGTCGATCCCATGGTGGCTCTGTCGATGGTGGTGTTGGCTCCCACTTCCACATTGTCTTCAATGACCACATTGCCTACCTGCGGAATTTTTTCATAATTTCCGTCGGGACCTGGCGCAAATCCAAAGCCGTCAGCTCCGATAACTGCTCCGGCATGGATAATACAGTTTTTCCCCACCACACATTGCTTATAAATCCTGACACCCGAATTGATGATGGTGCCTTCGCCGATGGTGACTCCTTCACCAATAAAAGCACCGGGCCATATTTGTGCGCCTTTCCCTATTTTCGCTTTTTCGCTGATATAGGCAAAAGCCCCTACGTAAACAAAATCGCCCAGCGTAGCCGTTTCATGAATAAAGGATGGCTGTTCTATGCCTGTTTTTTTAGGCAGTGAACTTTCGTAAAATTGAAGCAAGGTGGCCAAAGCCCGGTAGGCATCTTCCACCTTGATAAGCGTGGCTTTGACATCTTGTTTGGGAACAAAGCTTTTGTTGACTATTACCACCGAAGCTTCGGTGCTATAGAGAAAATGTTCGTATTTGGGATTGGCCAAAAACGTCAGGGTCTCAGGCCGACCTTCTTCGATCTTTGAAACATCTCTTATCACCTGATTCTCGTTGCCTTCTATCTCGCCCTGAATAAGGCCGGCAATTTGTTTTGCGGTAAATTCCATGTTGAAAAATTTGGCACAAAACTAATAAATATATCCTACTGTGTGAAATATAGTTGCCTGTTGGGGGCTATTTTGTCGATGAGAAATTATTTTGGGTAGCAAAGCAGATATTTGTTGACGGTTTTTGCAAAGGCTGAATGGTCAAGCATATCAGAGGCGTAAGAGATGTCTTTGAGGGTCCCGTCTTTGTAGAGAATTTTAATGTTTTCTTGACCAACATTATAGGTGCTGTTGGAAATATGATCGGTGAAGACAAAATAGTTCATTTCCTCATCACTCATATTCCCGAATAATTTCTTTTCCTTTTTTAGCTGGTCTATTCTTCCTTTGTCGAAAGGGGTGTCAGAAATCTCTATCCCCAGCAATTTACGATCGAGCAATCTCGATGCCAGGCACGATAAGACATTATCGTCATGCCGGCGCCAAAGTTTTAAGGAACTCATGATGTCGTTGTCGTCGAGCATGGCAAAGTCGTCCAGAATCTGAGGATTGGAAAGAAAATCATCGCTGCAGAACCGGTTGGTGAGGAAGGTTTGAAGAAAAGGAGGAGCCGGAACTTCGATCTTGTTGAGGGAGAGATGTTTGGCCCGCTTCAAGGCATTGATTAACATTCTTTCGGCCACCAGGGCCGTTTTGTGAAGATAGACCTGCCAGTACATAAGTCTTCTGGCCACCAGAAATTTTTCGATAGAGTAGATGCCTTTCGCCTCGATTACCAGTTCGTTGTTTTTTATTTCCAGCATTTTGATGATGCGATCGGAGCCGATGACACCTTCCGAAACCCCCGAGAAAAAACTGTCTCGTTTTAGGTAATCCAGGCGGTCCATGTCCAGTTGACTGGAAACCAGTTGGTGTAAAAATAACTTTTCGGTTTTTCCTTTGAAAACATTTATCGCATTGGTCAATTGACCCTCAAAATGTTGGTTGAGGCGATCCATGAGCAGCAGTGAAATATCTTCATGGGTAAGGCTTTCGATCAGTGTCTGTTCCAGCGCGTGAGAAAAGGGACCGTGACCAATATCGTGCATCAATATGGCGGCATGGGCCGCGAGCGTCTCCTCGTAGGAGATATGATGTCCCTTGTTTTTGAGTACCGAAATGGCCAACCCCATCAGATGAAAAGCCCCGAGCGTATGTTGAAACCGGGTGTGAACGGCGCCGGGATAAACCAGGGAGGTCAGACCCAGCTGCTTAATTCTTCGCAACCGCTGCAAATAGGGATGTTCGATTAATGCAAAGAGAATATTGTCCGGGATGCTGATGAACCCGTGCACTGGATCATTCACAATTTTCCGTTGCTTGTATTGTTGCAGGTCGTTCACGTCACCTCGTTGATTTTGTGTTACAAAGAAAGCGATTCATGGGCAATGAAGCAAACCGCACCATTTTAAATTATCAAAAACATTTGATTTTAAGGGGGAAAGGTTTTTGCAAAATTCTTTTTCATTGCTTATCTTTGCCCCGGTTTTCATACAGAAAGCAGGTAGGGGACAGGTGTCCCCTATTTTATTAACCGGTTGTGAATGATAACAAAAGAACAAATAGTTGAGCGCATCGATTCCAAGGTAAAGGAAGACGGGGCTTTTATTGTGGAGGTTAATGTCAGGCCCAACAACAAGATTGAGGTGCTGGTCGACAGCGAAGCCGGCATTTCCATCTCGTACTGCGGAGAGCTTTCCCGATTCATTGAAGCAGCGTTCGATCGGGAAGAGGAGGATTTTGAATTAGAGGTGTCATCGCCCGGAATCGGATATCCCTTTAAGGTAAAAGAACAGTACTATAAAAATTTGACTCGTCCGGTGGAGGTGTTGACCTCCGAAGGGAAAGTGTTTAAAGGGATCCTTAAAGAAGTGAATGAGGATGGATTTGCGATAGAGGAAGAAAAAAAGGTGAAAATTGAAGGAAAAAAGAAAAAAGAGTTAAAAGTTTTCAGATATGAGTTTAACTTTGATGCAGTTAAGCGTGTCATTGAATTGTTGAAGTTGTAACTTTGGAGGGTCGTAGCCCGACAGAAAAAACACAAAACTCTTTTGGCGGCCGATAAGGGCCGGTATTACGTATGAGAACTGTTCCAGAAGGCCGGATATAGATACAAATACAAAGTTGTTTCATGAAGCGTAGGTTTTTACTGTGAATGAATTTGAGTATTAATCAATCGGATTTGCAAACGGCAATAACCACACATATTAATTACAACGATGGAAAATATAAATTTGATAGACACATTTTCGGAATTTAAAGAATTGAAAAATATCGATCGGGCCACCATGGTTCGCGTTTTGGAAGATTCATTCCGAAGTGTTCTGGTCAAAATTTTTGGTAGTGACGAGAATTTTGATGTCATCGTAAATGTCGACAAAGGAGATTTTGAGATTTGGAGAAACCGTGAAGTGGTTCCCGACGGGGAAGTGGAAGATCCCAATACGCAGATTTCTCTGAGCGAAGCAAGAAAATTTGATCCTGACTATGAGGTGGGCGAAGAGGTGGTTGATGAAGTCGACTTTCATAAGTTTGGCCGTAGAGCAATTCTTTCGTTGCGGCAAAATTTGGCCGGTCAGATTATGGAACTGGAAAAGGATCAACTCTACCAAAAATATTCTGAGCGTATCGGTCAGGTGGTTACCGGAGAGGTTTATCAGATCTGGAAGCGGGAGATGCTTATTCTGGATGATGAAGGAAACGAACTGATATTGCCGCGCGCCGAGCAAATACCCGGAGATTTTTTCCATAAGGGCGAAACCGTTCGGGCTGTAGTTATTAAAGTGGAGATGCGCAACAATACACCATTGATTATTTTGTCGCGTACTTCACCCGTCTTTTTGGAACGTTTGTTTGAATTTGAAGTTCCCGAAATCTATGATGGGTTGATCACCATCAAGAAGATTGTACGTGCACCGGGCGAACGGGCAAAAGTGGCCGTGGAATCTTATGACGATCGCATCGACCCGGTAGGGGCTTGCGTGGGGATGAAAGGGTCTCGAATTCATGGCATTGTTCGGGAATTGCACAACGAAAATATCGATGTCATCAACTATACCACCAATAATCAGCTGTTTATTCAGCGCGCGTTGAACCCGGCTAAAGTGTCCAGCATAAAACTTTTTGAAGAAGAGAAACGAGCTCATGTCTATCTTCAACCGGAGGAAGTTTCGTTGGCGATTGGTAAAGGGGGATTAAATATCCGTCTGGCCAGTCAGCTCACCGGTTATGAAATAGATGTTTACCGAGAAACCGGTGATGAGGACGAGGAAGACGTTTCACTCGATGAATTTTCTGATGAAATTGAAAGCTGGATCATTGATGAATTGAAAGCGATTGGTTGTGATACTGCCAAATCAGTTCTGGATCTGACGGTGGAAGATCTTACCAAAAGAACCGATTTGGAAGAGGAGACCATTCGTGACGTAATTAATATTCTGAAGGCTGAATTTGAATAATTCGTTTATCTTTGTTGGTCAAAGATTTTTTATCTTTTTTATCAGAAAAAAACCGAAAGTCCTTTATATGGCAGTTGGAAAAAGACTTAGTAAAATAGCAAAAGAATGCAATGTGGGAATTAACACCATTGTTGAGTTCCTGCATAAGAAAGGATTCGAGATTGAATCTAACCCGAATACGAAGGTTTCAGAGGAAATGTATGATCTTCTGAAAAAAGAATATCGTTCTGACCTGACTGTAAAAATTGAATCAGAGAAATTGGTAGAACGGAAACAAAAGAATAAAAAAGTTTCACTTTCAATTGATGATTTGAAAGATGAGAATGAGGAGGATGTGGAGGATCAGGATTCGATTGTGGAACCAAAGACTGACCAGGATGTGAAACCGGCCGGGAAAAAAGAAGAAGAGCCAACTGCCCAGGAACTTTCCCCGAAACAGAAGGTGAGTGTCAAAGTGGTCGGTAAAATTGACTTGGATAATAAGAAACAGAACGACTCCGAAGAGGTTAAGGAAGAGAAGAAACCTGAGGAGAAACAGCCTCAGGAAAAAGCGCCGGAAAAAGAGGTGGTTGTTAATAAGCAGCCTGAGGAGAAAGAAGAGAAGAGCGTGAAAAAAGAAGACAAAGTCGTTGAAGAAGTAAAGATTTCTGATAAGAAAGAACCGGAGATTGTCGAAAAAACTGAAGCGGAAGCCCCCAAAGTTGAGAAAGAGGTGAAAGCGCCTGAACCTGCAGAGAAGAAAAGTGAGGAGGTAAAAGCAGAAGTGGTCGACAATGCCGAGGTTAAAGAAAAGAAAGATGCTTCTAAAGCAAAGAGTGAAATAAAAGAAACTGAGACTACCCTGCCCCCGAAAAATGAATCATCCGATACTTCCGGAAAAAAAGAAGGGGAAAAGGTGGAAACTCAGCCAGTGAAAGAAAAAGAAGTCGCCAAGAAAGAAGCTGCTACCGACATTAAAGGGGGCGGAAAAGAGAGTAAGGCAGCAGAAAAAACAAAACCGGAAACCACCGGTAAGTCAGACAAAGAAACTTCTGAACAGAAGGACGAGGCAGAGAGCTTTGTCCCTACTAAAGTGAAGAAACTCGCCGGACCTACTGTGGTTGGTAAAATTGAACTGCCGGTTGAAAACCGTAACAGCGACAACAAAGAGGAACTTAGAAAGAAAAAGAAAAAACGGAAACGCATCCGCAAGGAAAAAGTGCGGGTGAATATCGATGAAAAACAACAACAGCAACCTCAAAGTGGCGGTAAAACACTTGAGAAAAAGGAAAAACGGAAAAAGGTAAAAGCCAAAAAACGTCCTGCCCGTCATGAGGTTAGCGAAGAAGATGTTCAAAAGCAAATTAAGGAAACATTAGCTCGGCTTACTTCCAAAGGTAAATCCAAAACTTCACGTCACCGTCGTGATAAACGAGATGCTGCCGCTCAAAAAGAGCACGAAGCCATGGAGCGGATGTCGGAAGAGAGCAAAATCCTTAAAGTGACGGAGTTTGTCACCGCCAACGAGTTGGCCAATTTGATGGATGTTCAGGTGACCCAGATTATTGGCACCTGTATGAGTCTGGGGCTGTTTGTATCCATTAACCAGCGTTTGGATGCAGAAACCATCACACTGGTGGCCGAAGAATATGGTTACAAGGTTGAATTTATGGGCGTTGAGGCCGTTGAAGCTATTGAAGAGGAGGAAGACAAGCCCGAAGATTTAAAACCACGTCCACCGATCATTACCGTGATGGGCCACGTTGACCATGGTAAAACCTCATTGCTCGACCACATCCGGAGTGCCAATGTTATTGCAGGTGAAGCAGGTGGGATCACTCAGCATATCGGTGCATATAACGTAAAACTGGACAATGGACGCGAAATCACGTTCCTTGATACGCCCGGTCACGAAGCCTTTACCGCGATGCGTGCCCGTGGTGCCCAGGTAACAGATATTGCCATTATTATTGTGGCTGCCGATGACAACGTAATGCCTCAGACCGTGGAGGCCATTAACCACGCAGCCGCTGCCGGTGTTCCCATCGTTTTTGCCATCAACAAAATAGATAAGCCCAATGCCAACCCCGACAGGGTTAAGGAAGAACTGGCCAACATGAATTATCTGGTTGAGGAATGGGGCGGAAAATACCAGTCGCAGGACATCAGTGCCAAAGCGGGAACCAATATAGATCTGTTGCTGGAAAAAGTATTGCTGGAAGCCGATTTACTGGAGCTGAAAGCCAATCCGGATAAACCGGCCGTGGGTTCCGTTATTGAATCAAGTCTTGACCGTGGTCGCGGATATGTGGCGACTCTGTTGGTGCAGTCGGGAACCCTTAAAACCGGAGACCTGATCCTGTCAGGTCAGTATTATGGGCACGTAAAAGCCATGTTCAATGAGCGTAATCAGACCATCGAAGAAGCAGGCCCATCGCAACCGGTGTTGGTTCTTGGCTTGAATGGTGCGCCTCAGGCCGGTGAGAAATTCCATGCCATGCAAAATGAGCGGGAGGCCAAAGATATTGCCACCAAACGTTCACAATTGCAACGAGAACAAGGACTCAGAACACAGAAACATATTACTCTTGATGAAATTGGCCGACGGATCGCCATTGGAAACTTCCAGGAACTTAACCTGGTGGTGAAAGGTGATGTGGATGGTTCTATTGAGGCTCTTGCCGACTCGCTGATCAAACTGTCGACAGAAGAAATTCAAGTAAATGTCATTCACAAAGCCGTTGGTCAGATATCCGAATCGGATATTATGCTGGCTGCAGCGTCCAATGCCATCGTGATTGGATTCCAGGTGCGACCGTCTATGGCGGCCCGTCGACTGGCAGAAAAAGAAGAGATCGACATTCGCTTGTATTCCATCATTTACGATGCCATCGAAGAGATTAAGGCGGCTATGGAAGGAATGTTGTCACCGGAAATTAAGGAACAGATCATTGCGACCCTTGAAATCCGTGAGACCTTCAAAATATCCAAAGTGGGAACCATTGCCGGTTGTATGGTGAAAGAAGGAAAAATCAAACGCAGTTCCAAAGTGCGGATTATTCGTGACGGAATTGTGATTTATACCGGTGAACTGGGATCTCTCAAGCGATTCAAGGATGATGCGAAAGAGGTTGCCGCAGGGTACGAATGTGGATTGAACATTAAGAATTTTAATGACATCAAAGTAGGGGACGTTATTGAAGCCTTTGAAGAAGTTGAAGTCTCCAGAACGTTGTAATGTTGGAATTCAATTTTGTAGTTGATAAAGAAATTCGTCGGCGTAAAGTTTGACGAAACAAAAAGGCAAAAATTAGTATTTCTTGTTCTTCTTTTTAGGGATTAAAAAATTGATGTTTTTTCATTGACCTTTATCAATTTATTTTCTAGATTTGAAGAAATAAAATTTTGGCCAACCAATTTTCCATAGTCCCACACTGATAGGAGTTCTCTCCCGACAGTGTGGGATTCTTATTTTGGAGTGATTGAGAGTCACGGTTTCCAGTGAAGGAGAATGATCACGAAAAAGGGGATCCCATAATTCCGGGATCCCCTTTTTTTATGAGGTCAAAAAAATGGGCGATTATCCAATGAGCTCTTTATACTGCGAGGCAGAAAGCAAATCGTTTAATTGATCGGGGTTGGACATTTTAATTTTAATCATCCATCCACCATTATAGGGATCTTTGTTCACCAATTCAGGATTGCTTTCGAGCTCTTCATTCACTTCGATTACTTTGCCGGAAACAGGCATGTAAAGGTCTGATACCGTTTTCACTGCTTCAATGGTGCCAAACACTTCTTCTTTTTCCAGATCTTCATCTTCGGTTTCGATTTCAACAAAAACAATATCACCCAATTCGTTTTGAGCGAAATCAGTGATCCCGACAATGGCTGTTTCCCCGTCTACTTTTACCCATTCATGGTCTTTGGTGAATTTGAGGTTTTCCGGTATGTTCATAGTTTTTTGTTTTAAATGGATTCAAGTCAAAATTAGATATTTTTTAGGAATAATCTAATACAAAGTATTGAATGTTTATCTTTCTATTGTGCCAAAGAGAATCTGAAGCTAACCCCTACATTGGTATTATAGGTTGGATAGGACGAGGATATATAAGGGTTGTTGATTTGCTGGTCGTAAAATAGTTGCACATTGAACCGATCGCTAAGGACATAATCGGCGGTAATTTCCAAGGTGGTAACTTTTTGCCCGGCAGTCATCTGATTGGATAGTTCCTGTATTTTGCGAATGATGGAAAAGTTTTCCCGGATCGAAACATCCGCTCGTAAATTGAGGTCGGAAGAAATTTTTCTCTGCTTGCTCGAGTTGCCTAAAATCATGTCCATTTTATCGAACCGGTAGCCCAAACCAACCACCCATTCGTTATTGTAGTTTTCAATCAGCTGATTGTTATTCAGACTAAGATTCAGAATCCTGCTTTTATTGTATTCCGCTCTGGTGCTGAAATTGCCTCCCCAGGTGATATTGAATTGGAGAAAAGGCGTAAACCGTTCCGTAATTGTTACGCCAGAGATGAGATAACGGGGAATGAAATTATTCTGAGCATCTCTGACAAAGCTGATTCCGTCGCCATTATCTTCCCATTCCAGATTGGTTAAATAGTTTCCGATGGTATAGGTGGATGAATAGGCATGACTAATATCAAAGGACTTGATGTACTTTTTAAGGAATTTGATTTTTGATAAGCCTGAAAAATTGATTCTCCAGTTGGGTTTTAGATGGGCCAGCGAGGGAAAGGTTTCGGTGAAGATGTTATTGGCACTTTTCCCTGAATAAGCTGCCAGAAAAGCCGGAACCATAACTTCACGAGAGGTGAGGTTGTAGCCGTCTACACCCGATTCCACCGAATGCCCCAGATCGGGATATCCCTCGGGACTGTATGGCAATCCGGCAATATTTGAATTCTCATATTGTCCGGTTGTGGGATAGGTGGCGCCGGACCTTTCTTCTCCAAGTCTTTGAGCAATTATTTCTCTGTTTTTCAGAAATTCATTGTAGGCATCTGATTCATAATTTCCGGAACGTTTAATTTTTTGGAAGGCGGTAGCCAGAGTGTTAAAACTCATTGAGAAACTTCCGGATTCGGAGGTGTTGAAAACCCCATTGAACTGATCCCCGTTGAAAAGATAATACTCACTCATATTTTTAGAGAAGCTACGGGTGGCGCTCAAATCGATGCGAAGACCATCGAAGGGCTCAAAGGTCGCCCGGATGTTAAGATTGTCGGAGTGAGTCATAACATACGGACTGTTTAGCGTACTGTCGGTTGTAAGCCATTTGTTTTCTGCTGCATTCAAGGCAAAGTCGCGATCTTGTATTCCCAGAACGAAGGGAATACCGGGCGCTTTTAGGCCGTCAATTTCGGTGGTGCCCAGGAATCCCGATTCGGGCAGGTAACCCGGCAAATAACTGCCGTTGTTGGAGGAGTAGGAAACAGATAAATTTTTGAGGCCTGTGGCCACCTTTAAAAGGTTGTCCGTTACAATTTTTGCGGGAGAAACAGATGTTTCACGTTCGCCTGTAATTAAAGTACGAGCGTTGGCCACATCGACAGGAGCGGTAAAGGTGATGGTGTTGGCATCCAGGATATTGGTTTTTCCCTGAACCGGTCGGCCATTATTGTCGAAGATGCGCACTTTGACATTCCGGGTATCCAGACGGTGCTCAATTTTTAAGGGGGTATCTTTCTGGAGATTCAGACTGTGGCTGGTATAGCGCAATTGTTGGGTGCCTCCTGCTCTTTGATTGGGGCGGGAGAGATTTCGCAGATAACCAATCTTGTTGAAAAGACCGGTGAAATTGAGTTGAGTGTTGGCTTGAATGGTATTGGAATTTCGAATGGTGTTGCCCCAGTTGTAGGTATCGTCCGTAATAGGTCCTTGGGCCCAGTTGAATAAGGCTCCGTAATTGACACTGGCAGAGGTCCAGTCTAATAAAGGCAGTTTATTGATCGGAACGCGATAACTGGCATTAATGGTGTGCTGATAGTTGGTAGTCCGTCCGAACGACAAAATATTATTCATAACCGAATCTTTCCACAATTGATATTCATCTTTGTAGAGATCCTTGTTAACGGGTCCTTCAGGTTCGTCGATGCGGGCGTTGGTGGCGGTACTGAAATTAACCTTAAGAGATTTGCTAAGGTTATAAGTCATTTCAAAATAACGATTCCAGGAAAAATCCTTGCTGACGGAAACCGGAATTTTGTAATTGAGGTTGTTTACATTGCGAAGTTGCGATTCGGTGTAATCACGCATTATTTCCCATCTGTAGCTAAGTTGGCTGGGCAGCAGGTAAAAATTGAAGTCGCGAATGAGTTTGAAGGCTTGTCCGTCAATTTTCTTGAACGGTTCAATAATCTTTGGTTGTGCAGTATAGTTGTAGGCAAGGATGCCTCTGTAGTTTTTGTTGATTTTGTAATCGGTGTTCACATCGTGGTGCTCTGTTTCATTATAGGCATAGGTTGCACTGAGGTTGGAAATATCGTACAGTTTTGCGCGGTCGTTTTTGGGTTTAAGTCTAACATTGGTGAAGTTGAGGCTTTTTCGTGAGGTGTAATCTTCTGCCAGGTTACGAAGGGAGTCACGTTCGGCTTCAGAGTCTGCATTGTCCAGTATTTCATCCATTGAGATGTCCGGATCAAGAGGATAGTATTCGGGTGTTGCCACCTGCTTGCTGACACTAAAATAGGCGGGGGCTGATAACCGGGATTGGGGGCCCAAAAGTTTTCCCAGTTCCAGACTGGTTGCAAGGTCGTATTGGTAATAGTCTTCCTGACTTCTTTCCGAAACACTTTGGTCGATGGAGCCAAACCCAACGGTACTGACTTCCCCTGCCAGAGAAACATTTCCCAGGTCGGCAAGCTTAATATTCACACGTGCATTGGCCGCCCAGCCTCCCTCTTCATCGAAGTCGGTCAATCGTAATTCGTTAAACCATACCTCTACGCTTTTGTTTTGGACAGTATTGTTGCGAATCCCTATCATCAAGGATTTCACATTGGCCAGATTGGGATTTCCCTTAATGCTGATCTTATTGCTGGTGTTGTCCGGGTCGGTCCGCACAAATTTTTTAATAATAGAGGCTTCTTCATCTCCGTCACTAAGGGCTTCATTGCGCTGCAGTTTGATCTCCTGAAATAAATCGATCGGAATATTGATCTGGTTATCTTCAGGCCAGACAATATATCTGTCGGCCGTGGAATTATTGCTGTATGTTCCCGCTGGGGTGAGCTTGAGAGGGACTTCGTATTCATAGTAATTATTTTTAAAATCGGACCCCAGTCGTATGAAGGCTACAAATTCATTGTCTTCCAACGGATATCCCGATAGCTCTTCGGCATGAACTTCCATTTTAAGACGTCCGTATTGCCGGATATCCATACTAAGCGTTTTATAAACAGCTCTGGCGTCACCCCCTGCCAGATCGATGGTTTTAAGCACCAGTGATTGCTCGTTTAATTGTCGTATCTGTGGATTGCCCGGATCAATAACCCGGTCAATACCTGGGGGAAGAACATAATTCACCGGCTCTTTGCTGCCATTTTCTTCGATATTGACCGTGGCAACTTCGAACTGGGTTTGAGAAGAAGGACTTACCACGTCATCAATATCAAACAGATCGTCGGTATATTTACGCCAGTCGGATCGTACAAGATCCATGGTGGCGAAGCGCAATACAACCGTATCTGAAAAGTTTTTAAGGAAAAGACGCATGAAGCGAATAGAGCTGAAATCACTCAGTTCCCCAATCGTGGTATCGGGACTGCTGACGGGAACCTTAAACTGATACCATTTAACGGAACTTTTTTGTCCGTTTTTCAGCTCCACGGTCGATTCAATCTCGTCGGTGATGAAATTTTGGCCTACTTGCATATCTTGGGGGCGCAGTTTGATGCGATACTGGTAGTAGCTTTCGGTTTCGCTTAACGTATTATCCCCATTGATATCTTCTCCGTCGGGCAGGGTGGTTGCTGCCGTACTGTAGCTTTCATCGGAATATTCGGAAGGGACTGAATTCCCTTCAGGGTTGTTGAAATTTTTATATCGATCGAGGATCCCGGTTTCATTTAGGTCAAAATCACTGCCCCGGTAATAGTGATAGTCATCTGCGGCCGGGTCCTCCATAATCTTTTGGTAGGCTTCTTCGGTGAGTCCCCCCGACCCGTAGAGATTATCAATGAGATTCAGGAAAGGGTGTGGACTATTGCGGTAGAAATTGCGTTCCTGCTCCGACTTCATTCCATTGAGTCCGGCATCCTGGGTGAAACGAGTTTCCGGATCATTGCTAAAGGCATTGACTAAACTTTGTATGGTGGGAACATATCCCCATTGAGTGCTGTCAACATTAGAAGGTTCTTGCGCTCCGGGGAGTCCTTGTTCGAAGAACTTTCGGGAGTCGCGTAAAATATCTTCCGAAATATTACCCAGGTTGATGTAAAGATCGCCGCCACGTTCGGGACTGTCGTCATAGACAAAAGGATCCATCATCCAGAATTCAATGTATTCGATGTTAGAGGCTTCAAAGTCATTGGTCTGGAGCTCTCTCATGATTCCGGCCCATCGTTGTTCCGGGTTATTAAGTTTCCCTTCGGGCGTTAGGTCGGTATCAAAGTTATAGGGTCCTCGTTCATCGGGATAGTAAGCCAGGTTTAGTACTGAAATGTTAGTTGGTTCCCCATAAGCACTTTCGCGATAGGGGAATATTTCTTTCTCATAGACTTCTCGTACAAAATGGCTGGATTGTTGGTCCGGGTTTTGTCGGAGATGGGACGGCGTGAGGCTGTTGTTTCTTAGGAAAATAGGATCAATGACGTACCATGCCAGTTTTGCACGGTTGAAACCATACGATAGATCGTTGATTTTGGACGCTTCGGGAAACATGTCAGGTTGTCCCTGAGGGGTGCTGGCAAAGGTCCATGCTGTCCAGTTTTTGATGTCGATAGGGGTTTCGCTTCCTTCAAAGTCATCGATATATGAAGTGCCTTCTTCTTCAATGACATTGGGGTGGCCGGGGAGTATTTGGGCAAATTCTCCCTCGAAAGATATGGAGGATGGGGTCGTGGTTTCTACCAGTGGAAGTTTGTCAATCCAAGATGTGAGGGCGTTAGATTCGGTATAGTAGGCGGCATTAATTCCCCAAATGGTGTTGGCTATGGGTTCGTCACCATAATTTACTTTTTGGGTGAGGGGCCTTTCTCTTAAGTGCATCAGCGTAGCACCAATGTTAAAATCATTATTAAATTGGTAGTTAAGGTGAGTTCCCAGTAATGTTTTAGTTTGCAAGTTAAAGAGATCCTGACTTTCCATAGAAACCTGTATGGGCGTTCCTGATTCGAGAAGCCCTTCATTTAGTATGCGTATGCGACCGGTGGTGTAATCGACAGTATAGTCCTGATTCTCGGTCAATCGGATTCCTCCAGCTGTAACAACGACCGATCCTTCAGGGATGTTAAAGGCGTTCAGCGAAATTTCATTGCTTGAGGACGATTTATAACTACCCTTGAGTTTGAATTTATTGCTTTCGGCCATTTGTGATGCATTGGTAATGGTCGAGTCATACAGCGCGTTGAAAACATATTTCTCTATGAGTTGGGGATTTCCTTGTAGTTTCTCTTCAAGATTGCTGCCAAAAGGTTCAACCACAGGGAACACTATTCTTCCCTGGTCGGTTAAGATGGTGTAATCGGGAACAAAGTCGAAGGTGCCGTCGGGATTAGGTTCCTGATTACTGTCGAGACGATCAAGTCCCATAACACTAATGAGGAGTTCCCCGTTGATCCCTCCTTCTTCCGGTTTGGGCCCTTCCGGGAAGTAGTTGATATATGAACCCTGGGAATCGTCAAAGAAGGCCACATCCAAAATAAAATCTTCTTGGCTAACTTGATAGGCCCCAATGGCATAAATATTTTTCATCATCAGATCCCAAGTCTTGACCCCGGGGGAGAGGAGGGTTCCTTTCAACAGTTTTACGAAAAGGGTGTTGGGTGCTTCAACCCCGCTGGTGCTTAACTCCCCGACTTTGAAAACCTGTCCGTTGTAGGTATACTCAAAGGCAACTGCCAGCACTTCATCTTCGTTAAGAGGACTGTTCAGCGAAATGTATCCCAGTTTTGGATGCAGGGTATATTCCGATTCGTTGAGTAACCGGGCATTTTCAATCTTTTCATATTCCCTTGCACCTCTGAATCCTTGAGCTTCCAAAGGGGCGAAGGAAGAAGATACCTGGTTGATATCTCGAATGGCCGAATAGGTGGAATTCATCTGCTCATAGAGGTTGTTGGCATTGTTGGCGGTTACAGCACCCGGTTGTCCTGTCCAAAGATTAGGGTTTGTCAAGAATTCCGGGCTTTCTCCCAAATCGGCGAAGGCTATAATGTTTCGGGAATTGTTAAAGTTGCTGCTTTGGTTGGTAACCCATACTTCAATTTTAGTGATATAAAAAGGGGAGTTAATGATAGGGAGGCTCTTCATGGCATCATTGAACCGCTCCCTGAACAAATGTGACAGGAAAAAATGACGGTTTTTGTCATATTCGTCGGCGCCGATTTCAAAACTTTGTTGTTCTGCTCCTCCCTGTATGCTCATGGTGGATGTTTCACCTTTCTGTTGAGAGAAGACAGAAGTGACCGTCAATCGGCCAAACTGCATTTCAGTTTTTACGCCAAATAAATTTTGGCTACCGGTAATTAACGTTCCCGGTAGGGGCAAAGTGACGTTTCCGGCCTCTACTTTTTGTAGGATTTCATCTTCATCGCCGGAGTATTCCAGATTGATTTGGTTTTCGAAATCAAAAGTGGCATCCGTGTTGTAATTGATGCCCATTTTTATTTTATCTCCAATGTTCCCGGTAATATTCATTTGAATTTTTTCCTGGAAATCGAAGGTGGTGGTTTTTCTCATCCGTTCTTGAAGGGTGGGATTGTCAATTCGGGTATGGTTGACCCCAATCTGTAGTTGGGCAATCCCCTGAGGCCGGATATTAATGGTTTCGCTTCCGAGAATATTTCCCATGGCTTGCCCCGTTGCAATATTGATACCTGAACCCTGTGTGGACTGAGAATTTAAGTTTTCACGGTTTTGTTCCGACCAATAGTTGAACATAGATTGTCGTAATCTTTCCTGCCGATATTCTTCAATGGACATGGAGTAAGGTAATCGCACCCGAATATTACCTACCATCTTATATAGGATGACCATGCCGGTGGCGGGATCGTATTCGGCTCGATATTGGAGATTTTTAGGTTGGGGAATAACCGGATGATCCAGTTCTTTTTCTTTATCCAAAGATAATGGATGAAGAATCCGGTCCATTTGGAATTGGTCTAATGAGTCCGGGGTTTGAGGAAGATGAAGGATTTGGACAGGTCTTCCCCATAACATATCTGATGAAGCCCCGGCAACCAAGACCAGGAAAATCAAAGTTGCTGAAAGATATTTGGAAAACGTTTTATGCATTCAATAAAATTGCGCTGCAGAGGTTTATATTACAACATTTTGAGCGCCAGCTTAATGACATCTTCAACTTTGCTTTTGGGATGTTCACGTAAAATTTTGTCTATGACCTTTTGTGAAGGTCCTTTGGCAAAACCCAGCATCACTAAAGCAGATAACGCTTCTTCGGCATTTGTATTGTCTTGAAGGAATGGTATTTTTTCACCGTCGGCAATTTTGCCAATTTTATCCTTCAGTTCCACAATTACTCGTTGGGCAGTTTTAAGACCTATGCCCTTAATACTTTTTATTTGGTTTACATTTTCTGTGGAGATGGCAACTTTTAATTCTTCCGGCGACATGGAAGAGAGCATCATTCGGGCGGTGTTGGCGCCTATCCCTGATACCGAAATGAGTAACTGGAATATTTCTCGTTCATTGACTTCGGAAAAGCCGTAAAGGGTGTAGGCATCTTCCCGGATATTTTCATAGATGTATAACAAGGCTTCTTTTTTTTCCTTCAGAGCTTCATAGGTGTTCAAAGAAATGTTGATAAGGTAACCAATCCCGTTGTTTTCAATAACCACATAGGCAGGCGTGTTACGGGTAATTTTACCTGAAATAAACTCGTACATATTGTTTGAATTTTATAATGATCATTGTTGCGCCAAATTCAAATATCCTATCAATTTAAATCTGCATTGGTCTTTAATGATGGTTACAATGAATAATCATTGCAGAAACTTTTGATGGCCCAATGGGGTATAATTATTTTTCTTTTTCGCCCCATCCCCTGGCTTTCAAGGGAATTTCCTGCCCTGCATTGGTTTCAAGGGTATATCCCTTTGTTGCTGGACAAACATAACCAATTAAAAATACATTGTTTAACTGGTTGCCTGCTTCTTCTACTTTTTTATAATCATCGAGGGAAAGAGAAAACAATATTTCATAATCTTCACCCCCATTGAGTGCCGCCACCATCGGATTAAATTCCATTTCATCACAAAGGGTAGAAGTGGTGTGATCAATGGGAATTTTGTTTTCATAAATGGTGCAGCCTACTTTTGAGGTTTGGCATAAACGGATCAGGGCGGCGGCCAGACTCTCACGAATCAGAATCATAGAGGTGGGCCATATGCCTGTTTCCTCCAGTTGCTTTAATAATTCAATTCTTGCTTCCGGTTTGAGTTGTCGTTCCAGAAGATAATCGTAACTGCCAAAATCGGGCATGGCTTCGGCAGTCTCGTTTAATACTTTTTTTTCACGTTCCAGAAGTTGCAACCCCATGAATGCGGAGCCCAAATCGCCGGTTACACATAATATGTCGTTTTCCAGTGCGCCTGCCCGACTCAGAGGTTTGTCTTTGGGACTTATTCCGTAGGCAGTTACTGAGATGGTGAGGCCTGTTAGCGATGAGGAGGGTTTGAAGCCGATCAGATCTATGTTATATTTATCGCAAGCCATTTTTACGCCTTCCATGAGTTGATCAACCGCTTCCAGAGACATCTTTCCGCTAAGCCCCAGAGAAATAGTGATTTGCGTGGGGCGACATCCCGAAGCAATGACCTCTGAAATAGCCGAAATTACAGATTTATATCCCAGATGTTTTAATGGGAAATAGGTCAGATCGAAATGAATGCCTTCAAGCAGCATGGTTTGTCCGGTTACCAGGGAGGTTGAACCGGCATCGATGATTGCGGCATCATTTTCCATCCCTTTAATGGTGCCGCTTTGTTGTTTGGGAAATATTTTTTCATAGCGATCCATCAATCCGAAAAGACCTATTTCTGAAAGTGGTGTGATACTCTTGCTCATACTCTAAATTTTAAACTACAAAGATATAGGTTCGTGTTGATAAAACCTTTTTTTTAAAAGAATCAGGGAGGGGGGTTAGCGGCAAATTATTAGTGTAAATTTAGATTTAATCTAAATGTTTGGTAACTTTGCATGATTATTTATTCCCCTTGTCAAATGTTATTATTCTTTAATCCTTTGAACCCTGATGAGTTGAGGTTGTTTAGAAATTAGTCTATAGTTTAAGAGTTTATGGTCGTCGGGGCGATTGACGAATAAACTTCTGTGATGAAAGGGGAAACTTACCAATTTTATTGGGGTTTTGAAGCGACTTTAAATTTGGTCAAACGTAATTGGAATAAGAGTTTACCGTCGCAGGATCGGATTTGGAAGTGGACAGAGCTGTTTCTAACATATTAAGCAGTGTGTGAAATGAACTTCAGAGCGAAGGAAAAGAAAATGAGAGTTTTTTATGAATAGAATTCATTAGAAATGATGAGGTATGGCAACGGAACAAGATAAAATACTGGCAGAAGTCACCAAAGGTGAATATAAGTATGGATTTCATTCGGATATCGAAACCGATTCTCTTCCCAAAGGATTAAATGAAGACGTGATTCGGGAAATATCACGTCTTAAAGGAGAACCGGACTTTATGCTGAATTTCAGATTGGAGGCATATCGCCATTGGTTAACCATGAAAGCACCCAATTGGGCTCATCTTAAAATTCCTGAAATTGATTATCAGGATATCATTTATTATTCAGCCCCCAAGAGTCGGCCTAAACTAAATAGTATGGATGAGGTAGATCCCGAATTGAAAGCTACCTTTGACAAGCTGGGAATTCCGCTTGAAGAGCAGAAACAACTGGCAGGTGTGGCTGTGGATGCGATTATGGACAGCGTTTCGGTGAAAACAACGTTCAAAGAGACTTTGGCAGAAAAAGGGATTATTTTTTGTGCCATCAGTGAAGCCATTCGGGAACATCCGGATTTGGTGAAAAAATATTTAGGCAGCGTGGTGCCACCCAATGATAACTATTTTGCGGCATTGAATTCAGCCGTTTTTTCAGATGGATCATTTGTATATATTCCTAAAGGGGTACGATGCCCGGTGGAACTCTCAACGTATTTTCGCATCAATGCCAGAAATACAGGCCAATTTGAACGGACGCTAATCGTGGCTGAAGATGACAGTTATGTCAGCTATTTGGAAGGATGTACCGCACCTATGCGTGACGAAAACCAGCTTCATGCCGCCATCGTTGAGATTGTGGCGATGGAAAGAGCTGAAGTGAAATATTCTACGGTGCAAAATTGGTATCCGGGCGATAAAAACGGGAAAGGTGGTATTTTTAATTTTGTGACCAAGCGGGGATTATGCAAAGGTGATTATTCAAAGATATCATGGACTCAGGTGGAAACAGGATCTGCCATAACATGGAAATATCCCAGCTGTGTACTCATGGGGGATCATTCTATTGGTGAATTTTATTCTGTTGCCTTGACTAATAATTACCAGCAGGCCGATACAGGTACCAAAATGATTCACTTGGGGAAAAACACTAAAAGCCTGGTGGTCTCTAAAGGGATTTCGGCGGGTAAGAGCCAGAACAGTTATCGTGGCTTGGTAAAAGTGTCCAAAAGGGCTGAAAATGCCCGTAATTTTTCACAGTGCGATTCATTGTTGCTGGGTGATAAATGTGGTGCTCACACCTTCCCTTATCTGGAGATTAATAACAATACTGCCGTTGTGGAACACGAAGCCACGACTTCTAAAATCGGTGAAGATCAAATTTTTTACTGCAACCAACGAGGTATTGATACTGAAAGTGCTGTCGGGTTAATCGTCAACGGATACGTTAAAGAGGTGATTAATCAATTACCTATGGAGTTTGCGGTCGAAGCGCAAAAACTTCTTGAAATTAGTCTGGAAGGAAGTGTCGGGTAAACAAAACCGAATATGTTTTAAAGTCAAATTTTCTCATTATTATATCTATGCTTTCGATAAAAAATTTACATGCCAAAATAGAGGACAAAGAAATACTCAGAGGTATTGATCTTACAGTAAAACCAGGTGAAATTCATGCCATAATGGGGCCTAATGGTTCGGGGAAAAGTACCCTCGCTTCTGTGTTGGCGGGTCACGAAATGTTTGAGGTTAATGAGGGTAAAGTTGTTTTTAACGGTAAAGATATTTTGGAAATGTCGCCGGAAGACAGGGCCCGTGAAGGACTGTTCCTCAGTTTCCAGTATCCCGTTGAAATACCTGGTGTGAGTATGGTAAACTTTCTACGAACTTCACTCAACGAAATCCGAAAATATAAAGGTCAGGAGCCTATTTCAGCCAGTGATTTTTTAAAGCTGATGCGTGAAAAGAAAAAGTTGGTGGATATCGATTCTAAGCTAACTCACAGGTCGGTGAATGAAGGGTTTAGTGGAGGTGAAAAGAAAAAGAATGAAATATTTCAGATGGTGATGCTTGAACCAAAGCTGGCCATCTTGGATGAAACCGATTCCGGATTGGATATTGATGCTCTCCGAACGGTGGCTAATGGAGTTAACAAGTGGAAACGTCCTGACAATGCTACTATTTTGATCACTCACTACCAACGATTGCTGGAGTATATTATCCCCGACTATGTTCATGTGCTGTATCGCGGACGGATTGTGAAGACCGGAGGAAAGGATCTGGCACATGAGCTGGAGGCCAAAGGATACGACTGGATTAAGAAAGAGTTTGATGAACAATGATTTCAGTTTCTTTATCGAAACAAACTATTAATACTTGAATGGAATGGACAATGCCATTAAAAATGTTGTTGGAAGAGATGTCTCTTTGAGCACCCTGTTTGAAGAAAACCGGCAGATGATTGAGAATAGTTCTTCCCGACCTTTGAATCATTTGCGTGGTCAGGCTTTAGAGGCATTTCTGAAATTAGGAATACCTACCAACAAGGTTGAAAACTATAAATATACAAATCTCCAGCCGCTTTTTGGAGGAGATTATTCCTTTTGCTTAAAGCCTTACGACCTGACAGGGAAAATGGAAGATGTTTTTTCCTGTGACGTAGAAACCCTTGATACTTTTACCATTTTTATTGTAAATGGTTGGTATTATACCAATAATAATTTGGGAGATCTTCCGGCTGGAGTTCGTGTGGGAAGTCTTGCTTCACTTGCAAAAGAAGATCCCACATTTCTGGAAAAATATTATGGCAACATATCGCCTTGGCATTCGGATGGTGTTGTAGCTCTGAATACAATGTTTGCCAGAGATGGTTTTTATATTCATATTCCACCGGGAGTTGTTGTTGAAAAGCCTATCCAGGTCGTCAATATTTTGATGTCAGAAGAAGCCTTGATGACCAATCAACGCAATCTGATTGTTCTGGAAGAAAATAGTGAGGCAAAGGTTTTGGTTTGTGATCACACTTTAACGCCCGAAAAATTTGTTGTCAACAATGTTACTGAAGGTTTTGTGGCCTCAAATGCTCATCTTGATTACTATAATCTTCAAAACCAGCACAATGCTACAACTCAGGTAGCAGGGCTTTATATTGAGCAAAAAGAGAATTCCAATGTTAAAACTAATAATCTAACTTTACATACCGGGGTCGGCAGAAATAATATTGAGCTGAAACTGGCCGGAAAACATGCAGAAGGACATGCCTACGGGCTTTACCTGCTTGATAAAAATCAACATGTTGATAATTTCTCTTTTATCGATCATGCCGTTCCTGAGTGTTTTAGTGATGAACTTTTTAAAGGGGTGTTAGATGACCATGCCTCTGCCGCTTTTACCGGAAAAATCATGGTTCGGCCTGATGCGCAGAAAACCAATGCTTATCAAACCAACAATAATCTTCTGCTCACCAGAGATGCCAAAATCAATTCACGCCCTCAGCTTGAAATCTATGCCGATGATGTGAAGTGTAGCCATGGTGCTACTGTGGGACAACTTGATGAAGAGGCCATGTTTTATCTGCGTACCCGTGGCATTAACAGGGACGAGGCGACCATCTTACTAATGTATGCCTTTGCTTATGAGGTTATCGAGAAAATTAAAATGGAGCCACTTCGTGATCAGATTCGATCTTTGGTTGAGAAACGTTTCCGAGGGGAACTGGATAAGTGTCTTTCATGTGTGGTCTGCGGGCAAAAAGGTACTGAATCATCATGCCTGTAATGGCATTTGAAATAATGGAGTAACGGGTTTTCGGTGTCTGTTGACTGAAAACTCCCGGACACCGAATTTACTTTATACATATATTATGGGCTTAAATATTCAGGAAATAAGAAATGACTTTCCTGTTCTTGCTGAGGAGATTTATGGCAAACCGTTGGTTTATCTGGATAATGCGGCGACCACTCATAAACCTGTTTCTGTTATTGAAGCAGAGGCGAATGTTTATCGGCGGTTTAACAGTAATGTTCATCGGGGGGTACATCATTTAAGCAATATTTGTACTCAAGCTTTTGAAGAGGTTCGTAAGAAAGTGGCCTCTTTTATTAATGCCGCTTCTACAGAAGAGATTATCTTTACCAAGGGCACTACTGAATCGATTAATCTGTTGTCTGCATCTTTTGGAGAAACCTTTTTTTCTGAAGGTGATGAGGTGATTTTAACCCAAATGGAGCATCATTCCAATATTGTACCCTGGCAGTTGCTTCAAAAGAGAAAAGGGATTTCTATTCAGGTAGTTCCGGTAACCGATAATGGGGAACTGGACATGGATACCTTTGAGAAATTGTTCTCGCCGAAAACTAAGCTCGTATCCATTACCCACATCAGTAATGTTTTGGGAACCATCAATCCCATTGAAAAAATTATTGCCATAGCACATGCACATGATGTGCCGGTTGTTATCGATGGAGCACAGGCTATTCATCATCTACCGGTGAATGTGCAGCAGCTGGATTGTGACTTTTATGTTTTTAGCGGGCATAAAATGTATGCTCCCACTGGAGTGGGAGTGCTCTACGGGAAACGTAAGTGGCTCGAAAAGATGGTACCCTATCAAGGAGGGGGTGAGATGATTGATAAAGTATCGTTTTCCGGAACCACCTTTAATGAATTACCTTATAAATTTGAAGCCGGTACCCCTAATTTTGCGGGTGTTATTGCATTAGGAAGAGCTATTGATTATTTGAAGGAGAAAGGATTATCAGACATCTGGGATTATGAGCATGCTCTTTTTGAATATGCCTCAGAAAAGATTAGCGAAGTGCCCAATCTTCGGATTATCGGAAAGGCAACCGGTCGTACCAGCGTTATTTCTTTTCTTTTGGGCAGTTCTCACCCCTTTGATGTGGGGACTTTACTGGATAAGCTAGGCTTTGCTTTACGTACAGGCCACCATTGTGCTCAACCGCTGATGGATTGTTATGGGATTCCCGGGACTGTTCGTGCCTCTTTTGCCTTCTATAATACAAAGTCTGAGATAGACCAACTTGTGGAGGCTTTGATGCGAGTTGAGGCCATGCTGGGATAAATGTCAACCTGCATTGTGAAGGGAGTTGTTATCTTTGCAAAAAAAATTGAACATGACAATCAACGAAAAGCAAGATCAAATTATTGAAGATTTTTCAGCGCTGGACGACTGGATGGATAAGTATTCTCTTCTTATTGAATTGGGTAATGAACTTGATGCCTTTGATGAAAACCACCGTACCGACCAAAATTTGATCGACGGATGTCAATCCAAAGTTTGGCTGCATGCTGAAATGAAAAATGGAAAAATTGAACTTCAGGGTGACAGTGATGCCATCATCGTCAAGGGAATCGTTGCTCTTTTGCTTCGTGCCCTTTCTGGACATACTCCCGATGAAATCCTTAATGCGGAGCTCTATTTTGTAGATAAAGTAGGGCTGAAGGAGCATTTATCTCCCACCCGCAGCAACGGACTGGTTGCCATGATCCGGCAAATCAGAGCCTATGCTATGGCTTTTAAGGTTAAACAGGGTTAAGTATTGGATCGTTTCAGTTAGAAATGTTTTAGTGGGGCATGCTAGATTTACTGCAGGACGATGTTTCTTCAAACAATATTTTATTTCCGATGTTAATAAGTAGTGTTCTGAGGCTGCAGAATTAGCGTATTTTTTAGAAGGTTAATGGTGCCCCTTTTTTCTGCTGATGGCGTTTTTTGATTGTATCTTCGTGGTGAAAATCGGCAGGCATATTGGAATATTTAATTGGGTCGGCGAAAGGTCTTTGTTTAAGGACCCTAGACCTTTGGGAATATTAATTATCAATTTATAGAAGATATGGAGCAGGAGTATTTAAATATAGAGAGTGAGATTGTAAAGGTTTTAAAAACCATTTACGATCCTGAAATTCCGGTGAATATTTATGATTTGGGGCTCATTTATGAAATTGAAGCGCGTGAAAAAGGCAAGGTGAAAGTGGTAATGACCCTTACATCTCCCAACTGTCCGGTAGCTGAATCATTGCCTGAAGAGGTTCATGAAAAAGTACTTGCATTGGATGGCGTGGAAGAAGTTGATTTGCATCTTACCTTCGATCCGCCTTGGTCTAAGGATATGCTTTCAGAAGAAGCGATGCTTGAATTAGGTTTGTTGTAAAGGAAACGCTATGGATTTGGTCGCCTTGGAGCGGAGTCGGTTAATTCGACAGGAAGCGTTACGATTGGGGTTTGACGAGGTGGGATTTGCCTCTGCAACAGAGTTGAAGGAGGATGCAGCTTTTCTGAAAGAGTGGCTCAATAGGGGGTATCATGCCGGCATGGACTATATGTCGCGGAATTTTGAGAAAAGGACCAATCCACAGAAGTTGATAGAGGATGCTAAGTCGGTCGTTGTTGTCCTTCAGAATTACTTTCCTCCAAAAAAGGAAGGCTTGAAATCGGGTCTGAAACTGGCAAAATATGCTTATGGACGAGACTATCACAAGGTGTTAAAAAAACGGCTTAAGCAATTGATGACCTATATCCAATCTGAAATTTCCGATGAGGCCAATGGACGATTTTTTGTTGATTCTGCCCCTGTCCTTGAAAGGTCTTTGGCTGTGCGGGCAGGTTTAGGATGGCGCGGGAAAAATAGCAACCTTATCCATCCCCGTATAGGCTCTTTTGTTTTTATTGGAGAAATAATTTTAAACATCGAACTTCCTTCTGGTGAACCCATCAGAGAAGCTTGCGGCGGATGTACAAGATGCATTGAAGCTTGTCCTACCGGAGCACTTGTTTCGCCATATCGTCTGGATGCCAACCGGTGTATCTCTTATTTAACCATCGAAAATAAAAATGAAATACCCGATCACTTCAGGGAGCAGATGAATGAATGGTTCTTTGGTTGTGATATTTGCCAGGATGTTTGTCCCTGGAATTGGAAAGCACGTCCTCATAAAGAGTCCGATTTTGTGCTTCGTTCTGAGTTTCAGCAAATGACCCGAGATGAGTGGTCTCAATTGGATGAAAATACTTTTGATGAGATTTCGAGAGGCAGCCCTATTCGCAGGGCTGGCTATCAGGGGCTGAAAAGGAATCTCAATTTTATTTTGGGTCAATGATTCCTGTTTAACAGTGGAAATCGGGTTTTATTTTTCAGTGTTGTATACTGTAATTACCACATGTCGTTCTTTCCTGGGACCGTCAAATTCACACAAAAAAATATTTTGCCAAGTGGACAATCCCAGCTGACCATTGATGATGGGGATGGTTTCGGATGGTCCTACAAAGCCGGCTTTTAAATGAGAGTCGCCATTATTGTCTTGGGCGTCATGTTGCCAAACCCCGTGGGGAATCATTTTTCGGAGCCAGTTCAACACATCGTTTTGTACTGACTCATCCCAGTTTTCCTGAATCATAATACCGGCTGTTGCACCTTGAACATAGACATTAACCAGACCAGTGTGGACTTCGCATTGTGACACGATGGCGGCCACTTCTCGGGTGATATCGAGGAGTTGGTTATGTTGGGTGGTTGATAGTGTAATTATGGTCTGCATGAAATTACTTGACGTTTTTGGTTTTAGGTGGCAAAATAAAAATAGCGGTTGAAAAAGATCAAATTTCTGGAATAAAGTTTGCTTGCAATTTACGAGATTTTCAAAAATTAACTAATTTTAAAAGATTTAAGTTTTTTTAATGGAGGCATCAAAGCAAAAGTTAAATCGCCTAGTTGCTTCTTTCTTGAACGGCTGAAAATTTTATACGCTATGCAAAACAAGGAGTTTAATATGGTGACAAGTGACGGAGCTTTCCTTGTGGGACGTTTCTGGAAACCAAAGGGAGCTCCCCACGCGGTGGTTTGTCTGGTCCATGGTATAGGAGAACATTCCGGCCGTTATGATAGTTGGGCTCGTCGATTTAATGAACAAGGCGTGTTGGTTTATGCTGTGGATTTGAGGGGACACGGTTTGTCGGAAGGGAGAAGAGGCCACATCAATCATTTGTCAGATTTCATGAATGATATTGACAGTTTAATCAAGCGGGTAAAATATAATTGGAGTGAACTCCCTCTTTTTTTATATGGTCACAGTATGGGTGGAAATCTGGCTCTGAATTTTTTATTGAGAAAGAGACAGGACATTGCCGGAGCAATCATCAGTTCTCCTTGGTTAAAACTGGTTCATCCGCCCTCTTCTTTTGTTTTGAAAGGGGCTTATTGGGCCGATTATTTCATGCCCTCATTCCGGGTAAAGACCGGGATTCGATCCTCTCAACTATCATGTGTTGCAGAAGTACAGTCGCAAAGTGACCGTGATCCATTGATGCATCACAAAATCTCTTTGAGGTTGTTTCTTGAGTTGTCCAGAGGGGCTGATCAGGTGATTAAAAAAGCAAAAAGAATTGAGACGCCATTGTTTTTTGCTCATGGGACGAATGACGATATCACAGACTTTGAAACAACCCGATATCTAGCGGAAATGACAGGTGGAACAACCCGATTTTTCCCGGTGGAAGGGGCACGGCATGAAATTCATAATGAGCCCGGAGCAGAAATACTATTTTCTGGCATATCTTTGTGGATGAAAGAATCCATGAAACGAACATGGCAAGGATCTACTCAAAAAGAACATGTATAGGTTCTTTCATGTGAGTGTTTCAGATCTTTAGCTTAAATCAATTCTTTCTTGGTAATAGAAGCGGTGAAAATCTTGGAACATGTTGTCTGAATTCAGAACCATAGTTGATGTAGGAAGGGTTGAAGCAACTATTGATGTTGATTCAAGAGTGATGCTTATGGGATCTTGTTTTACGGATAATATAGGCTCCAAATTTGTTGAAAATCGTCTTCACGCATTGGTAAATCCTTTCGGGGATATATACAATCCTGTATCTGCCGCCCGCCTACTTAACAGAGTGATCAACCGGAATCTCTGCACCAACCGGGAGCTGGTCCAACATGAGGGGTTATGGCATCATTTTGATTTTCATGGCCAATTCAGTAACCCTGAAAAAGAAACGGTGTGTGGGAGAATCAATGAAACGATTGAGCAGGTCTCGCGCTTTTTAAAATCGGCCGATTTTCTTTTGTTGACCTTTGGAACTTCCTTTGTATATGAACGAAGCGATACATCGCAAATCGTGGCCAACTGTCACAAATTTCCTTCCGCCTTTTTCTCTCGTTATCGGCTGGAGCCCGAAGAAATCATCTCCCTTTATAAGGAATTAATTGTATCGTTAAGAGTGTTTAATCCCAACCTGAAGATAATATTCACGGTGAGTCCGGTGCGCCATTGGAAAGATGGTGCGCATCAAAATCAGGTTAGTAAGGCAGCACTGTTTCTGGCCATCGATAAGTTGTGTGAGGTGTTTGAGAAAGTATGGTATTTCCCCGCTTACGAAATTTTAATGGACGATTTGAGAGATTATCGTTTTTACGATGAAAAAATGTTTAATCCCTCTCATGCGGCCATAGAATACATCTGGCGGCGTTTTGTGGACGCACTATTTACGGTACGAGCCCAAAATTACCTGAAAAGAATCGAAAAAGTAAAAAGAGCGCGAAACCATCGTTTTTTCCATCCAGACCCAGTTCTTCAAAGTCGGTTTGCTCAAAAAACGCTTCAACTTATTGATGAAATAGAGTCGCAGTTTCCAGAAATTGTATTGTCTTCAGACAGAGAATATTTTGACAAATTGGTCTAACCGACTACTGTATTTTTTCCCCGCCTTAAATCTTTGGTTTTAATTTTTGTTTAAATTCCTCTTTCCAGCTACTAACTGGTTGATTTTTGGAAGTTTTCTTCTTACCTTTTGATTTTCCGTGCGAGTGTCTTTTTATCTTTAAAATGACCTCCCATTGTTCCTGATTATATCAGCATTAAATATTTCCTATGACTTATTATCACCTCGACAAGTCCAGACTTGTCAATCTTGAGTATTCATTATACCGGGAGATTCTTCGAACCAATCGCGCGGGGTCCTACTGTAGTACAACCATTATAGGTTGTAATACCCGAAAATATCATGGCCTGTTAGTATGCCCCCTGAAACAGTTTGGTGGGGATCACTACGTATTACTTTCTTCGCTTGATATTTCAATTGTACAACATGATCAGATTTTTAATCTGGGGATTCATAAATATCAGGGTAGTCACTATGATCCTAAAGGACACAAATATCTAACCGGTCTTGAAGTGGATGATATTCCCAAAAGGTATTACCGAGTTGGAGGAGTTATTCTTTCTACCGAAATGTTGCTGGTGGAGAAAGAAGAGCAACTGCTGTATAAAATTACGTTGGAAGAAGCCAATGCTGAGACTGTTATCAGGGTTCGGCCATTCCTGGCCTTCAGGAATGTTCAGGCATTGACTTTCAGGAATATGGATGCTAATATCAGATACCAGGAGGCAGAAAAAGGAATTGCCATGAGGATGTATGACCGATTTCCTTATCTCTATTTGCAATCGAGTAAAGATTTGGAGTTTGTTCATATGCCGGACTGGTATTTGGGAATTGAATACCTGAAAGAACAAAACAGGGGCTATGATTATCAGGAAGATCTCTTTGTACCCGGGTATTTCGAAACGGATCTGAAAGCCGGTGAGAGTATTGTCTTCGCGGCCGGAACGTCACCTGCCAAAACAGGGGGACTTAAAGCCAAATATACCCGTGAAAAGAAAAAACGAATACCTCGTGACAGCATGCTCAATAACCTTCTCAATTCGGGGCAGCAGTTTTTAATGATGAAAGGGAAGAATGCCCGTTTGATTGCAGGATACCCCTGGTATGATGAACGGCGCAGAGATACGCTTCTGGCTTTGCCCGGGCTTTCCGCCTATCAGGAAGATAAATCGGTTTATTTAAGCATTCTGGATTATATGGCCGGAGAAATTGAGCGTCTCTATCTGGATGCCGGCACTGATGCTTTTGTGACAGATGTGGATGTTCCTTTGTGGTTTTTTTGGACGGTTAGTGAATGTGACTCTGACTGGAATATGCCCGATATCTGGAAGAAGTATCATGCTACCATGCAGAAAATCCTTGATCACTACAGAACGCTCAATGAAGAGAATAGGTGGATTGATGATTCCGGGTTGTTATTCGCCAAAAAAGAGGGCGTTCCCCTAACCTGGATGGATGCTGTGGCCGATGGAGAGCCGGTGACATGGCGACCTGGGTTTACCGTTGAATTGAATGCTTTGTGGTACAATGCTCTGATGTATTATGCCACATTGACTGATAACGTGGGTCAGAAGGATCTGGCCGCTGAGTATTTTGAGCTGGCAGAAAAAGTTAAAAAGGCCTTTGTCGCCACCTTTTGGAATGAAGAGGGTGAGGGGTTGTACGACTTCGTCGATGAGGATGTTAAAGATGCTTCCATTCGGCCCAATCAGATTTTTGCTGCCGCGCTTCCTTTCTCGCCTCTAGATCTGGAGCAGAGAAAAGCCATCGTGGATGTGGTAAAAAAAGAGCTGCTGACCCCTCGCGGACTTAGAACCTTGTCGCCGCAGGATCCCAAATATAAGGGAATTTATGAAGGGGATCAGACGCAACGTGACAGAGCTCTGCATCAGGGGACTGTTTTCCCGTGGCTGGCCGCCTTTTTTGCGGAAGCTTATCTCAATATCCATAAACAGGGAGGCTTATCCTTTGTGAAAAGGATGCTGGAAGGATTTGAAGAGGAAATGGAAAACCATTGTATTGGAACCATCTCGGAATGTTTTAACGGTAATCCGCCGCATATGGGGAAGGGCGCTGTGTCCATGGCATGGAATGTTGCCGGAGTGCTACATATCATTAAGTTAATTGAAAAATATAGTAATTTATGAGGGTTTTAATGTTCGGGTGGGAATTTCCGCCTCATATATCAGGAGGTCTCGGTACGGCCTGTTTTGGCCTTACCAGGGGGTTGTCCTATATCCCCGATCTGCAGGTGTTGTTTGTGGTCCCCAAAGCGTTTGGTGATGAGGAGGTGAAGGGAATGAGCCTCATAGGTGCTAATCATGTACCTGTAAAGCACAGAAAGCTTTTCATGAACCACTTTAACCAAACGTTGGACTATATCGAGGTAGGCGCCAAGCTTACGCCCTACACTCAGCCCGATGAATATTTCCAACTTAAAAAGTCTGAAACGAAAGAGAAAAGAACCAATCATTATATCCAGACCGATGAGATGGGGCTATTGCCTTTTTCCGGTACGTATGATGGGGATTTGCTTCAAGAGATTAATAATTACGCGCTTGTGGCCAATATTATTGCTCAGGATTATTCCTTTGATATTATTCATGCGCACGACTGGCTTACCTATCCTGCAGGTATTGCAGCGAAAGAAGCGACCGGAAAACCGCTGGTGGTTCATGTCCATGCCACCGACTTTGACCGTAGTGGAGGAAGTGCCAATCCTGCTGTTTTTAATATTGAAAAGAGAGGGATGGACGCTGCCGACAAGGTCATCGTGGTGAGCAACCTCACTCGACGGACCGTCATTGAGAAATATGGAATTCCGGAGGAAAAAATTACTACCGTGTACAATGCTGTGGAACCCTATGAACATAAGGATAAACCTCTTTTTAAAAAAGGAATCAATGAAAAATTGGTCACTTTTCTGGGAAGAATAACCATGCAAAAAGGTCCTGAGTATTTTGTGGAAGCAGCGCATCGTGTGCTGCAACGAATCGACAATGTGCGATTCGTAATGGCCGGCAGTGGAGATATGATGCACCGTATGATTCGGCGTGCCGCCCAGCTGAAAATAATGGACCGTTTTCATTTTACCGGATTCCTCAGAGGAGAAGAGGTCTTTTCTATGCTGGCCATGAGCGATCTGTATGTGATGCCGTCGGTTTCTGAACCCTTTGGCATATCACCATTGGAAGCCATGCAAAGCAATGTCCCGGTGTTGATTTCCCATCAGTCGGGGGTTGCCGAAATCCTTACTTATGCCATTAAGACAAACTTTTGGGATGTGGATGCTATGGCTGATGCCATTTATGGCGTGCTGAAATACCCTGCCCTTTCCAGGATGTTTGTGAAACATGGAAAACAAGAAGTGGATTCACTGAAATGGGAAAAGTCTGCGCTCAAAGTTAAAGAGGTATACGATAGTTTGTTGCCAAATAAAAATCAGAAATCAGGGTAGTACCAATAAAATTATGAGAATCCAAAACCGAATATCCTACACAAGAACATTTATGTGTTAATCGTTTGTCCGGTTCCTTACAATACCTTAACAATAAATACGATACGAATGAAAACAGTTTGTTTATACTTCCAGGTTCATCAGCCCTTCCGATTTCGGAGATACCGGTTTTTTGATATCGGAAATGATCATTATTATTTCGATGATTATACCAATGAATCCATTCTCAATAAAATAGCTTCCAATTGTTACCTTCCTGCCAATGAGCTGTTGATCCGGCTTATTGAAAAATATAAAGGGAAGTTTAAAGTGGCATTCAGCATCACGGGGGTGGCCATAGAACAATTCAAGCTTTATGCGCCTGAAGTGCTCGAAAGCTTTAAGACGCTTGCGGCCACCGGCAGTGTGGAATTTCTGGGTGAGACCTATGCGCATTCATTGGTTGCACTCAAAGATGAAGAAGCGTTTATTCAGCAAGTGAAATCTCATTCCGATCTGATGGAAGAATTGTTTGGTAAACGCCCTTCTGTTTTCAGAAATACGGAGCTCATCTACTCCGATCAGATCGGGGAAATGGTCGCTCGCATGGGCTTTAAGGCGATACTTACCGAAGGCGCCAAACATATTCTGGGGTGGAAAAGCCCCAACTTTTTATATTGTAATGTTTTGAATCCAAGGTTGAAAGTGTTGCTTAAAAACTATAAGCTGAGCGATGATATTGCTTTTCGTTTTGGGAATAAGGAGTGGAGTCAATGGCCGCTAACCAGTCAAAAATTTGCCGGATGGCTCCGACAAATGGATAAGAAAGAGGAAGTGATTAATCTCTTTATGGATTACGAAACTTTTGGAGAGCATCAACCTAAAGAATCCGGCATTTTTGAGTTCTTGGAACATCTTCCGGGTGATATTCTCAAGCAGAGGTCGCTTAAATTCGGGACCCCATCTGAGGTAACTGCCCAATTGCAGGTCGTTGCGCCTGTAAAAGTTCCCACTCCGATTTCATGGGCCGACGAAGAGCGCGATTTGACCGCCTGGCTCGGAAATGAGATGCAGCAGGAAGCTTTTGATAAGTTGTACGACCTTCTGCCCAAGATGAGTCGTTGCACCGATCCCAAATTGCAAAAAGACTGGAACTATTTGCAATGCAGCGACCATCTGTATTACATGTGTACAAAGTTCTTTTCCGATGGAGACGTCCATGCCTATTTTAATCCCTATGAAACCCCCTATGAGGCTTTCATTAACTATATGAATGTGTTGAGTGATTTCTCTTTGAGGCTCAATGCAGCCGTGCCTTCCAACTCTGAGGAGAAAGAACTGGCAGGATTGACAACTATTATGGAAGAAAAAGACACCAAAATCAAAAAACTGGAAGAGGAGTTGAACTTGATTCGAAGTCGTAGACGAAACAGCAAGGTCAAAAAAGACATGGCAAAAAAACGAAAAGCGCCTGCTGCTGAGGGTCCGGGGACCGAAAAACAAAAAAGCAATATTCCCAAAGAAGCAAAAAACCAAAAAACCAAGAAGGCGGCTTCTAAATTAAAGAAACCCACTCATTGATCCAAACATCAACGATGGATGGCTCTTTCTTAAAACCTTCAAGGTTGCCACAAAGGGCGATGTATAACTCTTGGTTGAGCAAATGGTATTAGGCCAATATTTTAAATGAATTAGATACAAGCGAAAAAATTAGATAAAATGACAGATAATTTCCTTAAACCTGATTTTGTTTTTGAAACAAGTTGGGAAGTATGCAACAAGAGTGGAGGAATTCACACGGTATTAGCCTCGAAAGCCAATACCCTGGTTGAACAGTTCAAAGATCATGTAATATTTATAGGTCCCGACGTTTGGCGGGGGGCCGGTGAGAATCCAGAATTTTTGCCTGACGAAAATCTTTTTGTGGAATGGCAGGATACGCTGCAGCGGGATGGGTTAAGAGTGAAAACCGGTCGATGGAATATCGCCGGGAAGCCGATTGCCCTATTAATTGATTTCAGTCCTCTGATTATCCAAAAGAATGATGTGCTGACCAAACTGTGGGAGAGCTTCAAGGTGGACAGCCTTTCGGGACAATGGGATTATGTGGAGCCTGCTCTCTTCGGCTATGTGGCCGGAATGGTCATTGAAAGCTATTACAAATGCTACATTTCGGAAAGCGAAAAGGTGGTGGCCCACTTTAATGAGTGGATGACCGGTAGCGGGGCACTCTATCTGAAGGACCATCTTTTGCAGATAGGGACCGTTTTTACCACCCACGGGACCGTGGTGGGACGATCGTTGGCCCAGCACAATGAGCCGATCAATCAAATTCTTGAGGAGCATGATGCCGACGCCAAAGCTGCCGGGTTGAACGTGGCATCCAAGCATTCGTTGGAAAAAATCACTGCCCGTAATGTGGATTGTTTTACTACGGTATCGGAAATCACCGCCAAAGAGTGTTCCCGATTTCTGGCCCGGGATCCCGATTTAATTACTCCCAACGGTTTTGATAACCGAATTGTGCCGGTGGGGGAAGAATATCAGTCCACCCGTCAAAAAGCCAGGGAAAAGCTTTCGCAAGTGGCCGCGGCACTATTGGGAACAGAAATCAGCAAGGATGCGTTGTTTGTGATTAATAGTGGGCTTTACGAATTTCACAATAAAGGGGCAGATCTCTTTCTGGATATCTTAAAACACCTGAACGAAAATTATGAAAACAAAAGAGAGATTATCGCCTTCGTATTCATTCCTGCCAATATTTATGGTGCCAGAATCGATCTGGAAGAAAGAATTAAATCCGGAAAAAGAGGAGAACCCCTTCCCAATCCTTATCTGACGCATGGCTTGAACGATATCTCATACGATCCCATTATTAAAAGAATTCAGGATATCCATCTTAGTAATGAAGCATCCCGGCGTATCCGGCTGATTTTCGTGCCTTGTTTGCTGGATGGTAATGACGGTATTTTCAATATGCCTTATTACGACCTTCTGACAGGGATGGATCTTTCCATTTTCCCATCCTATTATGAGCCTTGGGGATATACGCCTCACGAGAGCATGGCTTTTGGCGTGCCGGTTATTACCACCAATCTTTCAGGGTTTGGACTATGGGCGTCGCTTCACTCCAAGGGACTGGACGACGGTATAGAAGTAATTGAGCGAAACGACCATAACTATTCGGAGGTAGTGCAGGAAATTGCCAAGTTGGTTGATGCCT
This sequence comes from Thermophagus sp. OGC60D27, assembly GCF_052400625.1. Classification (NCBI taxonomy): domain Bacteria; kingdom Pseudomonadati; phylum Bacteroidota; class Bacteroidia; order Marinilabiliales; family Marinilabiliaceae; genus Thermophagus; species Thermophagus sp. OGC60D27. The sequence continues at coordinate 201,003 of NZ_JBQTGH010000005.1, read as the reverse complement.
TTTCATTAAAACCTGCGGAGCAAACAGAGGTCATTCGGCAAAACGCTCAGAAAATTACCGGATTACTGGAGTGGAAGATGCTGATAGAGAATTATTACTCAGCTTATGATATTGCTCTCAAGGCCGTTACCGGCCGACGCGATAAATTTACTGCTGTAAAACGGGGTGCCCGTATTAAACTGAAGCCCGAAACCACCTCCGTACCGGGATGGAAAAAACTCATTGTGAAGTCGCAACTGCCTGAACGCATAAAAGTGCTGCATGAGTTGACCCGAAACCTTTGGTGGGCGTGGAATCCCAGGATGGTGGATCTCTTCGAAACTATTAGTCCCGAAATATGGGAGAAAGTCGGGAAAAATCCCGTCATGCTGCTCGACAAGGTCTCTTATGAACGTCTTTCTCAGCTGGCAGAGGATGCCGATTTTGTGGCTCGTCTGGATGCTTTGTATCAGGAGTTTCGTGCGTATATGGACCGTGATTTTTCTGAAGAGGTCCGTATTGCTTACTTCAGTATGGAATATGGGTTAACCAATGTGCTGAAAACCTATTCGGGAGGATTGGGCATTCTGGCCGGCGATTATTTGAAAGAAGCCAGTGACAGGGGGATCAGGATGACCGCTGTCGGACTGCTATACCGTTACGGTTATTTTACACAAACCCTTTCCATTAGCGGAGAACAAACCGCCATATATGAAGCCCAGGATTTTTCACTGCTTCCGTTGGAAGAGGTGCGCGACGAGAATGGACATCCACTCTTTATATCCGTTGAGTTTCCGGGGCGACATTTGGCAGCTAAGGTATGGAAAGCCTTGGTGGGGCGTGTGACGCTTTATCTTTTGGATGCGGATGTGGAACGCAATAGTCCTGCCGACCGTCAGGTCACTCATCAACTGTATGGTGGCGATCGTGAAAACCGGCTTAAACAGGAAATATTGCTGGGGCTGGGTGGTATCAGGCTTCTGAAGACGTTGGGCGTATCTTCCGATCTTTATCATATCAACGAAGGACATGCGGCTCTGATCAATGTGGAGCGGCTGGCAGAGCTGGTGACCAAGAAATACAACTATTCCGAAGCGCTGGAAGTGGTCAGGGCTTCCTCCCTTTTCACGACCCATACGCCGGTGCCGGCAGGTCATGACGCCTTCGATGAGGATATGTTTAGGGTATACCTGCGACATGTTCCGGATAAATTGAAGCTTACGTGGGACGAGTTTATGGACCTGGGGCGTGATCATCCCGGTGATGATGTGGAATTTTCCATGAGTGTTCTGGCTGCCAAAACTTCCGGTGAAATGAACGGAGTGAGTGAGCTGCACGGATTGGTCACCAGAAAAATGTTCTGTAATTTGTGGGAGGGCTATTTCCCCGATGAGCTTCATATTGGTTACGTAACCAACGGAGTCCATTATGGCACCTGGACGGCTGCCGAATGGCAGGTGTTTTATAAAGAAATTTTCGGCCCCGATTTTCTTTCCGACGTATCCAACCCGGAACACTGGAAAAAGATCTATGATGTTCCGGATAAAAAAGTGTGGGAATTAAGGCATATTCTACGAAAAAAGTTGATGGATTTTGTCCGCTACAGACTCCAAGGAAGCATGTCGAAACGACACGATTCGCCTTCTCGGATTGTTGAGGTACTGGATATCCTTGACGAGGATGCTCTGACCATTGGTTTTGCCCGACGTTTTGCCACCTACAAGCGGGCTCATCTGCTGTTTCGCGATCTTGAGCGGTTGGCCGAAATTGTTAATGACTCGGAGCGACCGGTTCAGTTTCTCTTTGCCGGAAAGGCCCACCCGGCCGATCAGGAAGGGCAGGCACTCATCAAGCAGATTATCGATATCTCCAAGAAACCCGAATTTATCGGTAAGATTATTTTCCTGGAGAACTATGATATGGAGCTGGCAAAACGTCTGGTCAGTGGGGTGGATGTTTGGCTCAATACGCCTACCCGTCCGCTCGAAGCCTCCGGCACCAGCGGTCAAAAAGCCGTGCTCAACGGCGTCCTCAATTTCAGTGTGTTGGATGGATGGTGGTACGAAGGGTATGAAGAAGAGGCCGGCTGGAGCCTTACCGATAAAAAGTCTTTCGACAATCAGACCTTTCAGGATGAGCTGGATGCCGCAACGCTATACAGCATCCTTGAGAACGAAATTGTGCCGCTTTTCTATGATGTGAATGATGAAAATTTGCCTGTTGGCTGGATTCGTTATATCAAAAATTCAGTGGCACATATTGCGCCCCAATTTACCACCAAAAGAATGATTGATGATTACCTGTCAAAATTCTATAAGCCCATGTATACCCGGTTGGAAACTTTGGGTGCCAATGATTGTGCGCTGATCCATGAATTGTCTTCCTGGAAACGCAGGGTTTTGTCGGCTTGGAATAATATCGAGATTCTGGAAGTGAATATGCCGGATATTGCCAAACAAGAGTTGGGAATTGGGGATGATTATGTTATTGATGTCAAGCTCAACCTTCATGAGCTGGAAGATTTGGATGTGGGTATGGAAATGCTCATAGTGGACTCTATCGAAGGGGATTTCCCCACCGTATTGCACAAAGAGCCTTTTGTCATGACCGGGAAAGAGGGCCCCGTGGTTTCTTATGAGATGAAATACCGGTTGAACCTTCCGGGCTCCTATAAATTTGGGATTCGGATGTTTCCCAAGAATGATCATCTCCCCATTCAACAGGATTTTGGATTGGTAAGATGGTTCTAATGGGACTTTAGTGAATTTTGGGCGTGGGGATTTTCTCCAGAATCAGGCCCGTGCGGTTGGGCAGGTATAGTTTAAGCTGAAAACCACTGTTTGGGTGACGATTGACAGGCTGGGCAAAATAGAGCCTGGCCTGATCGATTCGGTCGAATCCCCCAAATTGCGGATCATCGCTTTGGAATAGGATGCGGTATTTTCCCGGTGCCACAGGAATCCCGTAATCGGGGAACGAACGGGTGGGATGAAAATTGAAGACCATGAGAAATGGACCTCGGTTGAAGGCAAGAATGTTGTCGCCTTCGTTGGCTAGATTCAGGTATACCGGATTGTATGATAAGAGGTCGTGTTCTTTGACGGTGGTGATCATGGCACGATCGAAGTTCCCAAGCCATTGATACTTTAGGTTGTCGTCATCGGCCAAGCTCCATTGACGTCGGGCATATTGATACGACCAGTTGTTTCCTTCGCGGGGAAAGTCGATCCATTCGGGATGGCCAAATTCATTTCCCATAAAGTTGAGGTAGCCTCCATTGGCTGTCGTAAGCGTTACCAGGCGAATAATCTTGTGCAAAGCCACCGCTCTGTCGATGATGAGGTTGGGCTGGTCTTTGCTCATGGAATCATACATCTCTTTATCTGCCAACCGGAATATGATGGTTTTGTCGCCTACCAGGGCCTGATCGTGTGATTCGGCGTAGGAGATGGTTTGCTCTTCGGGCCGGTGAATCGTCAGCTCATGAAAGATGGTTCCCATGCTCCACTCCTCATCGGGTATTTCCTTGATCAGTTTAATCCAGAAATCGGGAACGCCCATCGACAAACGGTAGTCAAAGCCCAGCCCTCCTTCTTCCGGTGGTGAGCCGGTCCCCGGGTAGCCACTCACTTCCTCGGCGATGGTGATGGCTTTGGGGTTGATTTTGTGGATGAGGTGGTTGGCAAGCTTCAGATAAACCAGTGCATGGTCGTCGCGGCTGTTGTCAAAATAATCGTGGTAGCCCGAGATGGCTTTGCCCAATCCGTGATGGGTATATAACATGCTGGTGACGCCGTCAAACCGGAACCCGTCGAAGTGGAACTCTTCCAGCCAGTAACGACAATTGGATAAGAGAAAGGCTACCACCTCCTTCTTCCCGTAATCAAAGCATCGGGAGTCCCACGCCGGATGAAACCCTCGCTCGCCCGGATAAAAATATTGATCCAGAGTTCCGTCGAAGCGACTCAACCCTTCCTCTTCATTTTTTACCGCATGCGAATGGACGATGTCCATGATGACACACAACCCCATCTCATGCGCTTGATTGATCAGGTTCTTCAGGTCTTCTGGCGTGCCAAACCGGCTGCTCGGCGCAAAAAAATTGGAAACATGATATCCAAAACTGCCATAATAGGGATGTTCCTGTATGGCCATGAGCTGAATCACATTATATCCGGCCCGTTGAATGCGGGGTAATATTTCTTCGGTAAACGACTGATAAGTTCCCACGCCACCTTCTTCTTGAGCCATGCCCACATGCGCTTCATATATGAACGGGTGTCGGATGGAAGAATGAAAATTTTGGTCGCTCCATTGAAACGGCTTTTCGGGATGCCATACCTGGGCACTGAAAAGTAATGTCTCGGGATCCTGAACAACACGCCGGGCATAGGCCGGTATACGAAATCCGGAGCCATGTGCCCATTCTATGTATAGCTTATAACAATCTTTGTGTTTTATGATGGACGCCGAAAGAAATATTTCCCATATCCCATGGTCTTTCCTCTGCAGCCGAAACGACTCATTGGGTTTCCAATCCGAAAAATCGCCCACCAGATATACTTTTTCGGCGTTGGGGGCCCATTCGCGGAATACCCATCCCTCGCTGTAGGTATGCAAACCAAAAAACTGATGTCGACCCGCAAAATGGATGATGCCGTCATGTCCGGTGCGGATCTCTTCCAGCCAGTCGAGGTATTGTGAATGGGTGGCTTCCAGGGCCGAAGCGTAAGGACGAAGCCATTCGTCCTTTTCTATAAGATTTAGCATATGCATGACATGGGCGTTTTAAGGGTTGTATGTTGAAGTCCGGCCGATTTTAAAGGTCGGGCCCCGGACTGTTGCTCGATGATTTGAGGCGCTTCAAGTAGCTCATCCCCGATCCTTAATGATGGTGCAGATTTCGGCAGGATCACCGGGAAAAGGGCATTATTTAAGTAATCTATTTTCAAGGTGTTGTCCCTTCAGGTTGATGATTGTACAATATAAGGAAATTGCAGGTGATTTGGGGGAATTTATTTGCCATAGAAAGTAAATGGAACTGAAAAATTAATTGGTGGTTAGGAGTTGGGAATATATGGTGGAAGGTTGGTATAGGAACGGGATCAAATCATTTTCGATATGGCTACACCCTCTTCGGTTTTAAATCTCCGTTTTGTGGGATTGATAAAGGCGATGACAGAAAAGGGGGATAATTAATGGTGAGAGGATATATCATTTCGGCATCAATGATTTGAGTGTTAAGGGATTTATTAAAAGTGTTTTTTCATCTCTTCAGAACCAAAAAATAAATACATTTCACTTAGGGCCTTATATGGCTCATCTGAATCAAAGTGTCCTAAAGAGCAGGCATTGTCGATAGCTTTTTTAAGATAGGGTTTCAGTTTAGTGTAAATATCATTGTCTTGCTTGGTGTAGTATTTTTGGGTTTTTTCATAGCCCTTAAGATGTGATTTCAGCTGATTCTCCACTCGGGTACATGTGCCAAACACTCTTGATGTTCTTTGAAAATGTAACAGGAACCAAAATTCCAAACAAGGATTATTCGTTATCACTACGACATTTTTGTATTTCTTTTTAATAGTTTTTTGATATTCAATAAATTTTTGAATTGGGCTTTTTTGCCCCTTGGGGGTCTCTCTTGTTACTTTTATTAATTCATAAATGTGTCTACAGGACATCCCGGACCAATTGATTCACTTTCCTATAGTTAAGTTTTTAGCATGGTATTCCATTGGTTGTTAATCTCTTAAAAAATTACCACTAACGACGGGAAAAACAGAACCTATTGACATTTTTGATTTAGGTTTTAATTGATTAGTAAGCTACAGAATTATTAAAAATTAAATAATATCAATTCTTGAAATGAAGAACGCAAATCATTTTTAATTTAATAGCCTTCTTTTATAAAACTTTTATGAAATTTTCAATTTCATCAGGAGAAAAAATAATTCTTCCAAAATGTTTTTTTTGGGTTTCAATGTAACTGGTTGAATTGCTTTTATGTTTTATCTTAAGGTATTTACTAAGGTTCTTTGAAATGTGAAAAGAATATTTTTTTGAATAATACAGGGTATTTACGATGCATAAAGAGTAATTAAAATTAGGTTTGAAAACAACGTCTATTTGCTTGTCCCGAAGAAATCTAACGAAATGTTCCGTATAATAAAATTTTTCTTCATTAAGGGAAAAGCATATTGAGGAGAAATTAAAGAATGATGTGGCTGCAATATATTTCTCAAGTTCGAAACCAAGGTTTTTCTGAAATTTAAATGCCCAAGTATCGGCTAAATACCAAAGATCAATAACAGAGTTGTTTATTTTAATCTTATACCCTCCAAAACTGTTTTTCTCTATAATAGCATTAGAAAAAAAAGGATTTATATCTATTCGTTTTGATAATACAATATCAATGTCTCTAATTTCATTTACTCCCAAGAAGAAATTTCTTATTATGCCACTAAATATTAAGACAGAAGTTTCCTTCTCAAGTCTTTTAAGAATATTAAGAACATCATTATTGAGGTTGTTGCGTAGATACTCAATAAATTGTTGACTTGAAGAATTTATTTGTTGCGTTATGTCAGATAATTTTTTGGCCACTTAGTTTTTGATAATGGTTAAGTGCATATTGGTCTGTCATTCCTGAAATAAAATCGACAATTACTCTTATTTTATAGTAAAAATTTAATTCCTCAAAGTTACAATTTGTATCAATATTGTTTTCATAAAAAGCAGCATTTTTTATGCTTCTTGAAATCAGTCCAATAGCTTTTTTTCTATATTTGGAATTTTCATGAAAAATAAAGTGCATATAATAATTTAATAAGCCTTCAATCACAGAGTTTCCTGTTAATTCTAATGATATTATATCTTTTTTGGGAAATATATTCTCATTACAAAAATTTTGCAATGCTTGTGCTACTTTATTTTCGTCATCGAATATTAATTCTTTATTATATTCTCCATAACAAATATTTTCATAATTTTTAATGAAGTTTTTATGTGCTAAATCAACAAAATATGAAATAAGATTAATCCTTGATGTAACCATTTTTTTATTTTCTGGCTCTTCTTCTTTGAATGAGAAAATCTTCTCTATTAATTCTTTTGGGATTTTTTTGAAATCTTTTTCTGATTCATACTGTAAAATAAAATCTCTAAATTCATTTATACTATACCAATTTTTATTGAACCCATCTTCAATGTCCATTACTAAATAACAAATCGAATCTGCAGCTTCCATTAAATATGATAAGGGATGACGTTTGTATTGGTCTCTACTTTTTAATTTACATTCTTCAAAAATTTTTTTAAGATAATCGCGTTCGGATTGAAAAACACCTCTCTTTTTTAAACAAAGCCTGCCTTTATTTATTTTATTGGGGTTTGGATACTTTAAATAGGAAGCAAGAGTAGCATAAGTTAGATTTAATCCGTATTGATCATCTAGAACTTGTAATTTTGTTAAAACCCTAAATCCTTGCGCATTCCCATCAAAGCAAATAAAATCCTCCCTTTCCAAGGCTGAAAGAGGAGTTTTTATATTTTTAAAATAGTTTTTAAAAAAGTTTCTTATTGCTTCCTCGCCGAAATGGCCAAAAGGAGGATTACCAATGTCATGAATTAAGCAGATATTTTTCAGAATTATAGGTATTTCTCTTATTGATTTTTCTTTTTCTAAACCTGTCTTTTTTAAAAATGTGTCATTTTCCAAAAGTTTAATTCCTAAAGAATAACCTACAGACATTACTTCAAGAGAATGAGTTAATCGTGAATGAATGTTATCATCTGTAGTTAATGGAAATACTTGTGTCTTATCATGCATTCGGCGTATCGCAGGACTAAATATAATTCGTCCAAAATCACTTTCAAATTCATTTCTTGGGTCAATACTGGGATTTTTTGATGGTCTTTTTGAATCTCTTAGTCTTTCAGGGCTTAATAGTTTATTCCAATCTATCTTTTCCATGGGTTTAAATTGAATATTAAGTAATTATTTTGTTGAAGTAAAGGCCTTTTTCCTAATTACAAAATTGTTTCGCTTTTTATTTTTTTGATTCATGGTATTTTTTGCTACCTAAAATAACAAAAAAATCACATAACTGGTAATGAGCCACTTTCAGAATTGTTTTGCCGATAATAATAATGCTTCAGGAAGAACAATTTTTTTTGTTACTGCACGTTGCAGCACGTCGTCTAACGTTTGAGATTTGTTCCTGCACGCTGCAGCGCCTCAGAAAAAACTCTGAAAACGTCCTGCACACTGCAGCACGTCAGCTAACGTTTAAGATTTGTTCCTGCAGGCTGCAGCACGCCAGCTAACGTTTAAGATTTGCTCCTGCACACTGCAGCGGGTCAGCTAATGTTTAAGATTTGCTCCTGCACACTGCAGCGGGTCAGCTAACGTTTAAGATTTGTTCCTGCAGGCTGCAGCACGTCAGCTAACGTATAAGATTTGCTCCTGCACACTGCAGCGGGTCAGCTAACGTTTAAGATTTGTTCCTGCACGCTGCAGCGGGTCAGCTAACGTTTGAGATTTGCTCCTGCACGTTGCTGCGGCTCAGAAAATTCTCTGAAAACGTGCTGCACATTGCAGCACCTCAGAAAAGATTCTTAAAGATTGCTGTTAGTTTATTTTTTGGTAATTAGTAAATAGATTGGGAAAGATGTGGTTAAGGTTAAAAAAATCTTGAAAATAAAAATGGAAATTATTAATTTTTGCACAGCGTTATCAATCTCTGCAGAAAAATTCATTGGTTATGTTTACTAAAGTTTTGATTCATCGTTTTCATAACAGTGAATTTCTCCAGTATTTCGATTTTTTGCTGGAGATATTGAGGACAAAAGATCCTGACCTTTTGAAGGTCAGAGAGCTTTATGATAAGATATTGTCGAAGTTCCAGCTCATGACTTCCATCTTTAAACCCGAAAGGGGGAGCGACCTGACACCCCTTCTGGAGGAAGCCGACGAGCGTAGAGATGCGGCCATTAACGGCCTGCTTTCACTATTGGATGCGTTTGTGAATCATGCGAATGCTGAAAAAAGAGATGCTGCCCTATTGCTTCTCAACGAGGCCAATACTTATGGACGGGGCATCTCACGGCTCAATTATCAGTCGGAGACCAGCACCATTGACAGTTTAATCAGCAAATGGAAGGGTTCGCCCGAATGTGTGGCGGCCATTGAAACGCTGGGGATCACCGACTGGATTGACGAGCTGGAGAGTGCCAATCAGGCATTCCGCCAATACTATCTGGAACGGCTGAAAGAGGATGCCAATAGCCCGGAGATCAAGCTGAAAGATCTGCGGAAAGAGATGACCGACTTATATCGTTTGTTGACCAATCATCTGGAGGTGCAGGCCACCATCAGTGAGGAGCCTTTATTTGATGAGGCAATACGGTCGATTAACGAGTTGAACGAACGTTACAACCGGTTGGTCATTGCCCGGCAGGGCGAGGATGAGGAGGATGGAGAAGCCTCTTCGGATGATGAAACCGATAGCGTATCAAGTGAAACGAGTCATTAATCATGTTTAACCTTGCAGGGTATTGATAATGCAATGTCTGAAGATAATTTTTCATTCCCCGGATCAGCTGCTTCCGGGGATTTTTTTTGAAATCATGGTTTTTGCTTCTTCTTCTTTCTGCAGATTCAGCCTTTCGGCTACGGACCCTTGACCGCTAACTAATCATCGCCCAGTTAATTTTTTGTTGGGCCAGTTTTTTTAGCTGTCGTTGCAGAATGGCGTTTTCGGGCTTCTGGAGCAGCGGGTCATCGGCGAGGATATCCATGGCCGTGTTTCGTGCCAGTTGCAGTATATGCGAATCTTTTGCCAAATTGGAAATCTTCAGGTCAAAGGGCAGTCCCGATTGTTGGGTTCCTTCCAGATCTCCCGGCCCGCGCAACTTCATGTCGGCTTCCGCAATTTCGAATCCGTCGTTGGTGCGGGTCATAATTTCCATTCGTTTTCTGGTTTCTTTTGAAAGTTTGTATCCGGTCATGAGGATGCAATAGCTTTGTTCGGCACCTCGTCCCACTCTGCCACGGAGCTGGTGAAGTTGCGAGAGTCCGAAGCGTTCGGCACTTTCAATCACCATGACGGTGGCATTGGGAACGTTGACCCCCACCTCGATGACGGTTGTGGCCACCAGAATTTGTGATTTCCCGGAGGCAAATTCCTGCATGGCGGCATCTTTTTCGGCGGGTTTCATCTTGCCGTGCAGCATGGTGATGTTTTGGTTTGGGAAGACCTGCCGGATATATTCATAACCATCGGTGAGGTTTTTGAAATCCAGCTTTTCCGACTCTTCGATGAGCGGATAGACGATGTAAACCTGCCGTCCTTCATCTATCTGTTTCTTTATAAACTTGTTGACCGACAGCCGGTTTTTATGATAGCCGTGCGTGGTGTTAACGGGTTTACGGCCGGGTGGTAATTCATCGATGACCGATACGTCCAGATCTCCGTAGATGGTCATGGCCAGCGTTCGGGGAATGGGGGTGGCCGTCATGACCAGCACATGGGGCGGTGTGGTGTTTTTTTTCCACAGTTTGGCGCGTTGTGCCACACCAAAGCGGTGTTGCTCATCGATAACGACCAGTCCCAGATTTTTGAATTGAACCGTATCTTCAATCAACGCATGAGTCCCGATCAGGATGTTCAGAGACCCATCCATCAGCGAGGTATGGATTCGCTTACGGTCGGATTGACGCGTAGAGCCGGTGAGCAACTCAATGGAAACGTCCATTCCTTTCAGAAAATCCCGGATGGTTTCAAAGTGCTGGGTCGCCAATATCTCTGTGGGGGCCATCAGGCAAGCCTGAAAGTTATTGTCGATGGCAATGAGCATGACCATCAGTGCTACCAGTGTTTTTCCGCTACCCACATCGCCCTGAAGGAGACGATTCATTTGTCGGCCGCTTCCCATATCTTTTCTCATCTCTTTAATGACTCTTTTTTGTGCGTTGGTGAGCTCAAAGGGAAGGTTATGCTCATAAAAATGATTGAAGATATGGCCTACTTTTTTGAAGATATTCCCCTTTGTGCTGAAGGTTCGTTGATTTCTTAACCTCAGAATGTTGAGCTGGATGTAGAAGAGTTCTTCAAACTTAAGCCGGAAGGAGGCTTTCTGCAGCGTTTGTGCATCCGGGGGCAAGTGAATATATCGGATGGCATCGTTGATCTTCATGAGCTTCATCTTGTTGATGATTGAAGCCGGAAGCGTTTCGGGGATGGATGCCTGAAAGGTTTGAAAAAGATTCTGTATCAGTTTAAAAATGGCACGGGAAGTGAGATAATGGTTTTTCATCTTCTCCGTGGTATTATAGAAGGGTTGAAGGCCTTGGAAAAATTGACTTTTCCCGGGCTGATCTTTTTCCAGTTCCGGATGTACGATGTTTATGGTGCGGTTGAAGAGCGATGGTTTGCCAAAGAGAATATAGGTCTGATCCGGCTTAATTTGATCTTTAAAATATTTGATGCCCTTAAACCATACCAGTTCCAGAGTTCCGGTGCCATCCGAAAAGGTGGCGACCATTCTTTGTCCTCGTCCCTGACCAATCATTTTCAGGGAAGTTATTTTGCCTCTTACTTGTATGTAGGGCATCTCCCCGTTGATTTCGTTGATGGCATATATCCTGCTCCGGTCCACATATTTATAAGGGAAATGGTAGAGCAGATCCTCGAAGGAGACAATTTTAAGCTCTTTTTTAAGGATTTCCGCCTTCTTGGGTCCGACCCCGGACAGGTACATAATATTTCTAGTGGCCAGATCAGACATTAATAGATCTTAGATTAAAGGTGATTTCTGAATAATGATTGAATGAAACGACCATGACATGATCAGATTGTCCCGAAAGATGATGTATAAAACCTTGTTTCATGCTGGTTCCATTCAGCCAATAACTTAGATGAATTTTATACGCATGGATTTAGTCGTTAAAATCCATCGATTGCATAAAGTTTATTGGGCAATTTGTAACAGCAGTTCAAAGTTCTGTTGTCACCTAAAACAACTTCAAAAATAGGCCAAACCTTTTATCCAAACAAATGACAGCGTTGGAGATTCGGAGGAGATGAGGAGGTGGCAGAAAAGAAATGTTGGGGCTAAGGGGTTGGATGTGAATGGGCAATAAAAAAAGGGGGCCCAACAATTTGATGGGGCCCCTTTTTCCTGTTCACTGAGCAACAATACTCTATTCCGTAGGATCTTTAACTTTTTTGGCGGCGTCATTCACTGCCTCTTTGGCCTCTTCAACAGTCTCTTCGGCCTCTTCAGCTAATTCTTCAGCATTTTCTTTTACCTCTTCAGCAGCCTCTTCGGCGCTGTCCATGGCGTCCTGAGCGGTTTCTTTCACGGCATCGGCAGCATCGTCAACCGCTTCCGTGGCTTCATCGGCCATTTCGCTGGCAGCCTCTATGGCATCCGCTTTTTCTTTGGCCTGTTTCTCTTTTCCGGCTTGCCCGCCACAAGACATCAGGCCTGCAACCATTAAAAGCAAAATAAAGTTTTTCATAGGTTTAAAGTTTTTTGGTTTGTTTAAAGATAGTTACTTATTTTACAGATCCTAAGTTATAAAAAAAATCTTATTTGCTACCAATTAAGAAAAAAAAGTTTCAGAAAAGGCATTTTACTGGTTGCAAACTACAGCATTACCTGAATGGTTCTTATTTTGTTTAAGTGAACATATTGTTGTGAGCTGCATTATTTTTGGTCAGGAGCGCATTGGGGTTGCTACTTTTTTCTTATTTTCAGTGCCCCATTTTTTGGGGACGCTTAAATGTTGAGACGTGTTTACCTCTTGAAAAGCAGATTGAATTGAAAAGAGATATTATTTTTTACAGAGTTCGTTCCTACTTAAAATATTTGCTGAAATCGAGACATCGAAAAGGCTATGGTATTCATTCCCCATTTGTGTTTTATCTGGTAAGAGAGTTGTTCGGAGAGGAACATCCGTTTTATGCCTTTAAAAAGATTGATGCTGCAAAGCGGATGTTGTTGAAAAACAATATGACAATAGGTCCGGAAACATTGGGAGCTCCTTCGGTTACCGGGGATAAGCGTCAAAAGGTGAAACATTTTGTAAAACAAGGAAGTCTTCCTGCCAAATATGGGGAATTGATCTTCCGGTTAGTTAATTATTTTGGCGCTAAAAATATTTTGGAACTGGGAACAGGGACCGGTCTGAGTACGCTATGGCTGGCATTGCCCGATTCGAGGGCCCGTGTGACGACCATAGAAGGAAGCCGTCAATTGTCGGATTTTGCCCGGCGGTTGTTTGAACTGGTTGAGGTGAATAATGTGCGGATTATTAATGATGCCTTTAACCGTGTTTTGCCCTCATTGCTGGACACCACCGACCATCTGGATTTCGTATTTTTTGACGGGGATCATCGGCGGGAGGCCACACTTCACTATTTTGAGCTGTGTTTGAAGAAAGCTCATAATGATACTGTTTTTGTGTTTGACGACATCCATTGGAGCCCAGATATGGAAGCTGCGTGGGAAACCATTTTACAACATCCTTCCATCACCGTATCGATGGATCTATACCGTATCGGGATTATATTTTTCAGGAAAGAGTGTACCCGTCAACACTATGTTGTTCGTTTCTGAGCCGTATGAAATGAGCATGACAATGTAGGTTTGTGGCCACAACAAGAATATGTATAAACTTTATCCGAAAGAAAGCCTTTTATCAATAGTTGTTTTCAACCATAAAATTTGTAGATTAAACCAAAGCAGTACTAATCAATCTAAGGAAGAACGTTTGTAAACTCTGACCTTCAGTAGGAAAGACGGGCTGTAAAAAATAAAATTCTTTTTACCCATGGATAACACGGTCATATTAATTGAGGAGCTACATAAACATTACCATCTGGGCACCCAGGTTGTGAAGGCCTTAAACGGCGTATCGCTGTCCATTCAACGTGGGGAGTATGTTGCCATAATGGGTCCGTCGGGCTCGGGAAAGTCGACGCTGATGAATCTGATAGGTGCATTGGATACCCCTTCTTCCGGTCGGTATATTTTGAATGGCCATGATGTTAGTCATATGACCGATGATAAGCTGGCAGAGATCCGTAATCGAGAAATAGGTTTTGTGTTTCAAACTTTCAATTTGTTGGGGCGTTACTCTGCTTTGGAGAATGTGGTGCTGCCGTTGGTCTATGGCGGTGTGGCACGTGAAGAGAGATATAAAAGGGGAAAAGAAGCCTTGGTAAATGTGGGGCTAGCCGATCGGATGATGCATAAACCCAATGAATTGTCGGGGGGACAAAGGCAACGTGTGGCCGTGGCCCGTGCCTTAATCAACAACCCCTCCCTGATTTTGGCCGATGAGCCTACCGGTAATCTTGATACCAAAACATCCATAGACATCATGCGCTTGTTCGACCAGATTCATGCGGCCGGAAATACCATTGTCCTGGTAACGCATGAGGAGGATATCGCCCAGTATGCCGAGCGAATCGTCAGGTTGCGTGACGGAAAAGTGGAAAGCGATGTTATGAATGAATCGCGTGTTCATGCATGAACATAAAGCGCATTATCTTTTTCTTTTTGTTCCAATAGGGATGCATCCCAATTCTATCTTTTGGGAACTTTCTCATTGGGAAAACTTTTACGGTATTCATTCCAGAACCCTGCAATTTCGGATTTCACTTCACGGTGAAGGAATAACAGCCCTACAAGGTTGGGGATGGCCATAAATGCCACAGTGATGCCTGAAACAATCCAGACAATGGTGGTATCGGTGAAGGAGGCCAGAAAGAATCCGATGATATAGACGAGTTTATACCATATCACCCCTTTTAATCCGAAGAGGAACGTGACGGCCCGTCCGCCATAATACGACCAGGCAATGGCCGTGGAGAAAGCAAAAAGCAGAAGTCCTATGGAAACAATATACTTGCCATAATTCCCCAGCCAACTTCTCGAAAATGCAATGGTGGTTAACGGAGCGCTGTGCAATAGTGATTTACCCTGAACGATAAAATGATCCGGATTGGAGAGTTTGCCGTTTTTGATGTGGATACTACCTGTAAATAAGGCGTTGTTGTGGGTTTTAAATACCACCTCTTCGGCAACCGACCGGGCATGGAGGATGGTAATGTCTTTGGGGCCTTTTCCTTTTTCGATTAGTACCTCTCCATTAAAGAGCGGGAGGGTCTTTTCACCGTTTATATGTTGGGCGAGAGCAGGACCATTGCTGTGCTCATTAAAGTTGCCAGCCAAAATTTCCATATCCGTCATTTGGAATTTTGTTTCATGTTTTTCTTTCCAGACGCCTGATGCCAGAATGGTAAGGCCGGTGAGCATGCAAATGATGACGGTATCAATAAAGGGTTCGAGGAGCGCAACCAATCCTTCCGATACCGGTTCGTGAGCTCTTGCGGCGGCATGAGCAATAGGGGCAGATCCTTGTCCTGCCTCATTGGAGAAGAGACCACGGTTAACACCTCTGTTAAAGGCAAAAGCCATGGATGCTCCCAGAAAACCGCCGGTTGCCGCACTGCCTGTGAATACGCCTGCCGCAATGGCTTGGATGGAGGGAATGATGTTTTGGTAGTTGTATGCGATAACCAGAATAGCTCCGATAAAGTATATGACCGCCATGGCCGGAACCAGGGTCTGAGTTACTTTGGCGATGCGTTTTATGCCTCCGATAATAATGAAGCCCAGTAATAGACTTAAAACAGCTCCAGTAATAATATGTGGAAGATGAAAGGTCTGAAAAAGAGAATTGGCGATGCTGTTGATCTGAGGCAGGCTGCCGGTTCCAAACGAGGAGAAGATGGTGGCAATGGCAAAAACAAAAGCCAGAAAGCTGCCGGTTTTAATGATTTTTCCGGAAGGGAGGGTTATGTTCAAACGCTTTTTCATGAAATACATCGGGCCCCCGCTAATGGAGCCGTCTGAGGCCTTTTCTCTGTATTTATGCGAAAGCGTTACTTCCACAAACTTGGTGGTCATGCCAATCAGTGCCGTTACCAACATCCAGAAGAGAGCCGGAGGGCCACCCAGATGGAGGGCCAGCGCTACCCCTGCGATGTTTCCGGTTCCTACAGTCCCCGAAAGGGCTGTGGTGAGTGCCTGAAAATGACTGGTATCACCTTCGTCTCCTGCGCGATCGAACTTCCCCCGAACAATTTTGATCGCATATTTGAAGTAACGTATTTGTGGAAAATAGAGATAAAGGGTATAAAAAATTCCGGTTCCCAAAAGAAGATAAACAAACCATTGAGAGCCCCCAATCAGCTTGTCGATGGACGTTAGATATTCGGTGATTTTTTGCATAACGGCTGTGTCTCATAATTTTATATTACAAATATAAAAATATATGACATTTATCAGATCTTTTGGGAGAAGATATGAGCGAATTCTGACGAAAAGTTACGGGACAAAATAGGAACTATTGACCCCAAAATGCTTATAGCTAAAATCTATTTTGGGAAGGGTTGGAAGGTGGAATGGTTAAAAGGTAAAAGGGTTGAAAGGTAAGAGGGTTGAAAGGTGGAAAAGGTAGATGCAGATGGTTGTTGGACATCGTTGCAGAGGAAGGCAGAAGGGTACTCCGTAAAGATTGAAAAAACAGGACCGGAATAAAACCATTGAGCAGGAACGGGTTCAATTCTAATTCCCGCTCAATGGTGATTTCTTTAACCCGAATAATGCATTAGAATTTCGTCGTGAGAATTAAAAGTGCAATCAATCAAGAACTTGTTGAAATGAGGCATAGCACCGCTATGGTGAATTGAGACAAGTTAGCTTGCGACTTGATTGGCAGCAATTTTAATTCGTAATAGATTTTCTAATGCATTTTTCGGGTTTAATTAAAAGGGATGTGAATAAAGGTGTGGGGATTAGATTTTCATGGATAGTTGAATTCTTTTTCTGGCGACATCCACATCCAATACTTTAACCTCAACATGTTGATGCAGTTTAACCACATCTGCCGGATTGGAAACAAAGCGATCGGCCAATTGAGAGATGTGGACCAACCCATCTTGTTTAACACCAACATCCACAAAGGCGCCGAAGTTAGTGATGTTGGTAACAATTCCCGGGACCACCATGCCGGGCTTGAGGTCATCTAAGGAGAATACATCTTTGGCAAACTCGAAAACTTTGATGGTTTGGCGAGGGTCACGTCCCGGTTTTTCCAATTCCTGCATGATGTCTTTAAGCGTCGGGAGCCCCGTGGTTGGGGTGATATATTTATTCAGGTCTACCGCGTCTCTCAGTTTTTTCTCTTGGATGAGGTCGGACACGTTACATTTCAGATCATTGGCCATCTTTGTGACGATGGGGTAGGATTCGGGGTGCACCGCAGTGTTGTCCAGCGGATTTTTGGCATTGCTGATGCGGAGGAATCCTGCAGCTTGCTCATAAGCTCTGGCACCCAGCCGAGGAACTTTTTTCAGATCTTCCCGGCTCTGGAAGGCCCCATTTTCATTGCGCCAGGCGACAATGTTTTTGGCCAGTGAGGGTCCGAGGCCGGAGATGTAGGTGAGCAGGTGATGGCTGGCGGTGTTGAGGTTTACCCCAACCATATTGACGACCGATTCCACGACGCGGTCGAGAGCTTCCTTCAGACGGGTTTGGTCCACATCATGTTGGTATTGACCCACTCCGATTGATTTGGGATCAATTTTAACCAGTTCTGCCAGGGGGTCCATCAGTCGTCGGCCGATGGAAACGGCGCCGCGAACGGTGACGTCATAATCGGGGAATTCTTCTCTGGCCACTTTGCTGGCACTGTAAACCGAGGCGCCGTCTTCGCTTACCACAAAGACCAGGACGTCGCGGTCGAATTTAATTTTTCTGACAAACGCTTCGGTTTCGCGGGAGGCGGTGCCGTTGCCAATGGCAATTGCTTCAATGTTATATGCATCAACCATAGATGCCAGTTTTTTCATTGCCTTTCCGGTCTCTTTTTGTGGGGGATGAGGATAAATGGTTTCGTTATGCAGCAATTGTCCCTGTGCATCCAGACAGACAACTTTGCATCCGGTGCGGTAACCGGGATCGATGGCGAGTACGCGTTTTTGTCCCAGAGGAGGTGTCAACAGCAGCTGTCTGAGGTTTTCCGCAAAAACTTTTATGGCTTCTTCGTCCGCCTTTTCTTTGAAGGTGGCCAAGGTTTCGTTTTCCAGTGAAGGAGCCAACAATCTTTTATAGGCATCTTGCAGCGCCATGGCTACCTGTTCGGTGGCCGGGGTTTCACCTTTCAAAAACAGACGTTCCAAACGAGGCATTACTTCTTCCTGGTCGGGATGAGCGGAAATCTTCAGAAATCCTTCTTTCTCTCCCCGTTGCATGGCCAGAAAACGGTGCGACGGACATTTTTTGAGGGGTTCGCTCCATTCGAAATAGTCGCGGTATTTGGCCCCTTCTTCCTCTTTGTCCTTAACAAGTTTGGAGGCGATCACCGATTTGTGATAAAAGGCGTTTCGTACAATCTCGCGGGCCGTTTTGTTTTCATTGATCCATTCGGCAATAATATCTCTTGCGCCTTGTAGCGCTGCATCTACATCTGGTACTTCATCGTTCAGGAATTTGGTGGCGAGGGTCTCAATATCCTTTTCGAATTGCTTAAATAAGGTTTTGGCCAGAGGTTCCAGTCCTCGTTCTTTGGCTTTGGAAGCCCGTGTTTTCCGTTTGGGTTTATAAGGAAGATAGAGGTCTTCCAGCTCCACGGGGTCGTAGCAATTGTCGATGCGATCTTTTAAATCTTCAGTGAGGGCGTCTTGCTCTTCAATAGCTTTCAAAACGGTCATTTTTCGTTTTTCCAGCTCTTTAAATTTTTCGTAGTATTCTTTAATGGAATTGATCGCCACTTCATCGAGGCTTCCGGTACGTTCCTTCCGGTAACGACTGATAAAAGGGATGGTAGCTCCTTCATCCAGGAGTTCAATGGTGTTTTGTATTTGGGATGCAGAAATGTTTGTTTTTTCGGCAATCAGATTGGGGATGGTTCGCATGTTAAAGACGAATTTAGAAAATCAAAAAAAATTACTTTTTAAGGTTCTTCTTTTGAGGGTTATTGGCGCCTTTGTAATGTTGTTTCTTTTTGAATGGTTTTTGCCATTTTCTGTTTCCCCTGTTTTTTTGGGGATTGTATTCGGGGCCTTCTCCCAATTCCGGTGGCGGTGGAATTTTTATGATGGAGGCATCAATCAGTTTTTCGATTTTTAGAAAATCTTGCTGGTCTTTTTCCGAAATGAATGTGATGGCAATTCCTGTAGAGGATGCCCGAGCTGTTCGCCCTACACGGTGCACATAATCTTCCGCGTCGTTGGGAACATCAAAATTGATAACCAGGTCGATGCCTTCCACATCGATGCCTCGGGCAATAATATTCGTGGCCACCAGAATTTGAATATTGCGGTTTCGGAAGTTACGCATGACTTCGGTGCGTTCCTTTTGGTCAAGATCGGAGTGGATGGCATGGGCATTAAAGCCGTTTTGCTTAAGGGATCTCTGAATGTCTTTCACTTTTTGTTTGGTGGAAGAGAAAATGATGATGCTTTGGAGATCCTTCCCTTTCAGCAAGGTGTTGATAAGCGGTATTTTTTGGTTTTCATAGACCACATAGGCTGCTTGTAAAATACCCTCGGCCGGCTTGGATAAGGAAATATTCACTTCCTCAAATTCGGATAATAGTTCGCGCGCTAAATTTCTTATTTTGGGAGGCATGGTGGCAGAAAACATGAGGGTCTGCCTTTTTTCAGGCAGGTATGACACTATTTGCATAATGTCTTCATAAAATCCCATGTCCAGCATTCGGTCGGCTTCATCCAAAATAAGGTGTTTCAGCGTATCCATTTTGACATAGCCCATACTTAAATGCTGAATGAGTCGTCCGGGCGTGGCAATGATGACGTTTGCTCCGGTGATCAAAGCATTTTTTTGCCGGCTCCAAAGGTCGGCATCGTTCCCGCCATATACCGCAATAGAAGTGATGGGCAGATAGTAACCAAAACCTTCCATTTGCTGATCGATCTGCATGGCGAGCTCGCGGGTGGGTACCAGCACCAGCGTGTTGAGCCCTTGCGTGGGTGTTACCACCTGCTGGTTGAGGACGGGTAAAAGGTAGGCGGCAGTTTTACCTGTCCCGGTTTGTGCACAGGCGATCAGATCTTTGCCGTTTAGTATGGCCGGAATCGTGGCCTCCTGTACCGGCGTTGCCTGCTCAAATCGCATGGCTTCAAGTCCTTCCAGGACTTCAGCAGAGAAACCAAATTCAGTGAATTTCAAAATATCATTTGTTTTGAATGTGTTATTAATTGTATGGTCTAAGACTATTGATCAAAAATAGTTGATCCATAGGTGTAGAGGCATCTTCTTATTTCCCTCTCTAAATGTTTTTGGAGTCTTTAAAACTACGTTTCATCAGTATAAAATTGGTTCATCCATTGGTCTGATGGAACTCGCATGACCATTAGTTTATATATGTTCTTGTTGTGGCAATCTCACAATGTCATGCTCGTTTCATCCGAATTTATTCCACAAAAAGAACCAGCCCCTTCAGATATTCACTCTCCGGGTGATAAATGTTAACAGGGTGGTCGGCCGGTTGTTCCATCTGATGCAAAATACGTACATATCGTCCTGCTTTCGCAGCGGCAGAGAAAACTGTTTTTCGAAATGCATCGCGACTAATAACCTGTGAACAGGAAAAAGTAAAGATGATGCCACCGGGTTTAA
This sequence comes from Thermophagus sp. OGC60D27, assembly GCF_052400625.1. Taxonomy (NCBI): domain Bacteria; kingdom Pseudomonadati; phylum Bacteroidota; class Bacteroidia; order Marinilabiliales; family Marinilabiliaceae; genus Thermophagus; species Thermophagus sp. OGC60D27. Next base: position 180,306 of record NZ_JBQTGH010000005.1, on the reverse strand, counting down.
TGTTTTGAATGGCTTTGGCATTTAACTTTCGATACCCCTTTAATGCATTGGGAATAACATTCAGGTGTTTGGCAAAAGCAGGTGGATCCAGAACTATAAGATCGTATTTGTTTTTGCTTTTGTCAAGAAATTTAAAGGCATCTTCGGCATAGGCCTGGTGTCTGGCGTCCTCGGGAAAGTTAAGCGCTACATTTTTTTTGGTCAGTTCAATTGCCCTTTCTGAGCTGTCAACCGAATGAACCAGTGATGCTCCTCCCCTTAGTGCATAGAGCGAAAACCCGCCTGTGTAACAAAACAGATTCAATATGTTTCGATCTTTGCTGTACTTTTCCAGTAATACTCGGTTTTCCCGTTGATCGATAAAGAAACCGGTCTTTTGGCCTTTATCCAAGTCCACATAAAAACGGAGTCCGTTTTCGGAAGCGACATTGATTTCGGTTTTTCCTTTCAGGAATCCATTTTCAGGATCTATCCGTGATTTAAAAGGAATGGTGCCTTCCGACTTGTTGTAAATAGCTTTTAGCCGTGAACCTAAAACATTTTCCAGAGCTTGACAGATGGTATCTTTGATAATGTACATGCCAACGGTATGGATCTGAAGAACAGCGGTGCCGTCATACATGTCGATGATGAGTCCCGGCATACCATCGCCCTCGGCATAAACCAACCGCCATGCATTGGTGTCGGGGTTGCTGGTCAGCCCTGCTGCCTCTCGGACCGCCAGCGCATCCTGAATTTTTTTTGTCCAGAATGCCACATCGGGCACCACCTTATCAAAGGCAATCATCCGCACGGCGATAGAGCCTATCTGGAAATATCCAACACCCAGAAAGTTATTTTTGAAGTCATAAACTTCAACCACTTCACCTTCTTCAATATTTCGGTCAATTTTATCAACGGCACCCGAAAAAACCCAGGGATGCAACCTCAGGAGACTTTGTTCTTTTCCGGGTTTAAGAGAGATTTTTGCAAATTCCATGAAAATAATTGGAAGTTTAAGAGCCTTTAATTTTTTCGTTTGTTCAAACGATACATTAAGCTACGGGTTTCAATTTTTTTATTTTGCGGTAAATTTTTAAAGCCACCCAGGCATCCGTAGCCGCATATAAAATCTGTCCTTCACTTAAGGATTCAGCTTCCCAGTTGGAAAGTCGTTGCCTTTTAGAGATACGAATGCCCAAAAGAAGCCCTGCCAGGTTTTTTAGGCTTAAGACTTCAATGCCATATTTGGGCGCCAGTTCCTGAATGTCGATGAACCCTTTGGGAGTGAATTTGCTTAGACGTTGAAGCCCTCTCAGGTCGTCGCGTATCCCTACACCCACTTTTTTGATTTTGGCATTGGAGAGAAGGTGAGCTAAAGGCTCATTAAACCCGGTAATGTTAAGCCGAAAAAGAAATGCTTCATCATCGGTGCTTAATTGCAGTAATGCAACCTTGTTCGAAACCCCTTTTTTAAATGAAGGCTTTGTTTCGGTATCGAATCCGATAATTTTTTCATTTTTCAGTTTTTCTGCAATGGCGGTTGCTTGAAGCGGATCTTCAACAACATTAACAGGTCCTTCGAACTGTTTTAGAGGTAATTCTTTAATATCGTCTTTTGTAATGGTATTCTGCATTCAGTTATATAATTTTTTTGATACGTCCGGCTTTTAAATAAGATGTCCGGTCGGTAAAAAAGAGCCAATGATTCCACAAGAAGGTCAATTAACCCTCCAGATGGTCATCGTGGTCTTCCTGCCAGTTTTTCTGCATCTTTGAGATTAGCCAGTCTTCTTTATTTCTTTTATCCTCAAAGAGATCGGCTTCGTCGTTTTCTTCATCGATATCTTCGCCGTTAAAAGCAACCTGATGGAGTGCTCTTAATACATTCACCAACCTTTGTCCCCAGAACGCTTCGAAGTTATTGACCAGTTCGATCAGGGCGTCATTCATTATTTCGGTGACGGCTGTACGATAGCTCATCAAAAAATCTTTGACGTCCTGATAAATGTCAGTCAGGTTTTCCGAAATGGTGGCGGTAAGGGGTTCTTCACTGTGTTGCATATCTGCAGTGAAAACTTCCAGGTAATCGTTATATGGCCCCATTTTGAACAAAATGGCATTTTGAATTTGCTGATACTCTTCTTCCGACACAAATTTTTCAAGGAAGTCATCTTCCAGCATGCTTTCCGTTTTTGGTAATACTGATACCTTCAGATACAAAAGCGGCAACATCTTGCGTCCGGTTTCCACAAAGTCGCGACGCGTGAATGCGGGAGTTTTTTCCAGCCACGCACAAAACTCCTTGGCAACCGTAACAAATTCTATAACATTTTTTGAATAAACCGGATGGTCAAAATCTGTTTCCATATGAAGTGCAAAAGTAGTGATAAATATTGATTATGTAGTGATTAATGTTATGTAGTTTGTAAAACAGTTTTATTTTAGCCATTCAAGATCCCCTGTTTCTGTCTCACCAATTATTTCGTGATCTTCAAGCCAATGCAATACTTTCCATACGTTATCTTGATCAAAGGGAAGTTGGTTGGCCAATTCTTCGGCAGGCATCATTTTATGATTTAATATTTTTTCAATAGCCTGTTTTATTTCTTCAAAAGTACTATCCTTTAGCCCCGTTTTTTTTCTGGAAAGGCATACATCGCAAATACCGCACTCTTCCGATTTGCTTTGTCCAAAATAATTGAGCAGAAACCGGCTTCGACAAATATAAGAGGTGGATCCATATTCTATTACAGCATCGGTTTGTTCCTGATATCGAAGTTTACGTTCTTCATAGACCTCCTTGGGAAAGCGTATATAGCGTTGTTCTTCTCTTGATTGGCTGTACGATATCAGGGGGGTGGTACGACGGGGGATGTAATGTATGATTCCCACTTTACTCAATTTGGCAAGTGCCTGATAGAATGTTTTAACTGTAACACCAAGCTTCGCGGCCAGGTCTGCCTCATTGATAGAGGCATATTCCGTAAACAGACCGGTATAGTTACGTAATAAAATTTTAATGAAAGGATCCAGTTCTTCATTCTCTACCTGGAACTTGTAAAGGTCATTGCCATGGACCAAAAACATAACCTTGGAAGGGATGTCCAGCTCTTCGGTAAAGGTAAGGTATCCGGCTCTCTGGAGAATCTTTAGTGAGTTGTAAACAGTGAGGATGCTGAATTTGAATGCACTGCAAAATTTCCCGATGTCAAAGTCATAGACCATTTGAAAGCCGGCGCCTATAGGTAATTGGAAAAAATTGCCCAAAGCGTCATAAACCCGTTTGATGGTTTCGGGCTCGGGGAAGGTGGTGTTTACCTGCTTTTGTAGCTTTGCCCGGTCGTTGTTACTCCACAACAGGACGGAGTAAGCCTTTTTCCCGTCTCGTCCTGCCCGACCCGCCTCCTGGAAATAGGCCTCAAGAGAGTCGGGGGCATCCATGTGAACCACCAAGCGAACATCGGGCTTGTCGATTCCCATCCCAAAAGCATTGGTGGCTACCATAACGCGTGTTTCATTCTTTTTCCAACGGGTCTGTTTTTCATCTTTGGAGGCATTGGTAAGTCCGGCATGAAAATAATCGGCACTGATGTGGTTCTGTTGCAGAAGAGAAGCATATTCTTTTGTTTTTTTACGACTTCTGACATAAACCACCGCACTTCCCCTAACCGAATTAAGTATTTTCAGAAGTTGTAATTCCTTCTTTTCGGTTGCTCTGACGACATAAGCGAGGTTGGGACGAGCAAAACTTTTTTTGAAAACATTTTTTGCTTTGAAGTGCAATTGCTGCATGATATCTTCTACTACCAAGGGCGTGGCAGTGGCCGTGAGCGCCAGTACCGGAACATCGGGAATAAGCTCGCGAATGGCAGCAATTTTTAGATAAGAAGGGCGAAAATCGTATCCCCATTGAGAAATACAGTGTGCTTCATCAATGGCCAGAAGATTGACTTTTAGTTGAGGTAACTTTTCCAGAAAAAGATCTGTGCTAAGCCTTTCGGGTGAGACATATAAAAATTTGGTTCCTCCAAAAATGGCATTGTCGAAGGTGACTTTTATTTCGCGATAAGTAAGCCCGGAATGAATGGCGGCTGCTTTAATGCCTATTCTTTTGAGATTCTCTACCTGATCCTTCATGAGGGCGATCAGGGGGGTAACCACCAGACAGGTTCCTTCATTGGCCAGAGCAGGTACCTGAAAGGTAATGGACTTACCTCCACCAGTAGGCATTAGGGCCAAGGTGTCACGTCCTTCTCCGATGGATTGAATGATTTCTTCCTGTAGGGGACGAAACCTATCAAACCCCCAGTATTTTTTCAGAATATCCAAATATCGGCTTGACATACCACAAAATTAGTATTTGCAGTAATTAATTCACTCGTTGAAGTAAAAAAACGTCAGGTCTTAAAAATAATTTTAGGACCTGAATTATACCATTACAGTTTTATGGTGTTCGGCAAGATGCTGAATATTTAGAATAAAGAAGCATTGCAGGGTTATAGATAAAAACAGATAAATTCTTACCTTTGCCAAAATTTTCATACACGTAAAAACAACAGCCCATGTCATTTCTTAAAGACAAAATCGTATCGGATGGTTTGACCTTCGATGATGTACTTCTGGTTCCGGCTTATTCGGAAGTGTTGCCTCGAGAAGTTGATCTGTCCACTCGCTTTTCCCGTAACATTAGCTTAAATACCCCTATTGTTTCGGCCGCAATGGATACTGTTACGGAAGCACAATTGGCAATAGCCATTGCTCGTGAAGGAGGAATTGGCGTGATTCATAAAAATATGTCGATAGAGGAACAGGCCAAACAAGTGGAAATTGTCAAGAGGGCAGAAAACGGAATGATTTATGACCCGGTGACAATAAAGCGAGACAAAACAGTAGGAGATGCGCTGGCTCTCATGAGTGAATATAAAATAGGCGGAATTCCTGTGGTGGATGAAGATGGTTTTTTGGTGGGGATCGTAACCAATCGTGATCTTCGCTTCGAAATGAATTTTAATCGTTCTATAGAAGAAGTGATGACCTCCGAGAACTTGGTTACTACCAATCAGACGACAGATCTTGAAAAAGCGGTGGATATCCTTCAGCGACATAAGATTGAGAAACTGCCGGTGGTAGATAAAGATAATAAATTGATCGGGCTGGTTACCTATAAAGATATTACCAAGGCAAAGGATAAACCCTTCGCGTGCAAAGATGCCAAAGGTCGCTTACGGGTGGCGGCAGGGGTCGGCGTTACCACCGATACTTTTGATCGCATTGATGCCTTGGTGCAAGCCAATGTAGATGCCATTGTGATTGACACGGCTCATGGTCATTCCAAAGGGGTTCTCCTGACATTGAAAGAGGCCAAACGTCGTTATCCCGATCTGGAAGTGGTAGTGGGAAATATCGCAACCGCCGACGCAGCCATGGATTTGGTAAAACATGGTGCCGACGGCGTAAAAGTGGGAATTGGCCCCGGATCAATATGTACCACCCGTGTGATTGCCGGTGTGGGCGTACCTCAATTGTCGGCAATATATGAAGTTCACAAAGCCTTAAAAGGTACCGATGTTCCGTTGATCGCGGACGGAGGATTAAGGTACAGCGGAGATATTGTGAAAGCATTGGCAGCAGGGGCTCACTCGGTTATGGCTGGTTCGCTGTTTGCCGGAGTGGAAGAATCGCCGGGAGAAACAATTATATATAACGGCCGAAAATTTAAAGCCTATCGGGGTATGGGGTCCATTGAAGCGATGCAGCAAGGATCGAAAGACCGTTATTTCCAGGATGTGGAAGACGATATTAAGAAGTTGGTCCCTGAGGGTATTTCAGCTCGCGTTCCCTATAAAGGTACTTTGTATGAAGTAATTTATCAGCTAATAGGAGGTTTGCGTGCCGGGATGGGCTATTGTGGTGCTAACAATATCGACAGACTGCATGATGCCAGATTTACGCGCATAACGAATGCCGGAGTAATGGAAAGTCATCCTCATGATGTTACCATCACTCGTGAAGCGCCCAATTATTCTCGTTAAAATAAAGGTTTGAAGATAACGCCAACCCGGGACAACTATTCCGTTGCCCGGGTTGTTTTTTGCTTGCCGTTGAATATAAGATTTTAAAAGGGGTTTGTAACAGAGCAAACAATCTATTATTTTTGTGTGCATTACAATGATTGTTCCTTGAATGAAGTTGTTTTTAATTTAAGTTGTCTGAAACTTATAACGTTGTGGACAGAGGTGATATGAAACCACTGGTATTTAGTAATCTGACTTTTTTGTGTTGGAAAATATTTTTAGGTTTTTTGAAGCATGCAAGGAGGCGGCGACTGTAAAGAGATGCATCATTTTTATGCTGTGGGTTTATCGGATTCCTGAGGTCTGCCTGTCAGGGATCATAATTGAGAGCCGGAAAATTGAGTGTATCTTTAGGAGTTGAGACAATGATTATTTTTTAATTGAACTGATAATGAGAAAATATTCCCGAAGTTTGATAATGTCCTTTGTTATTATAATTGGGTGGGGAGCGGTTTCGTGTAAAAATTTTGAACATCAAATGAGTCATGCCAAGCCGGTAGTGAAGGTTGGGGAAGAAGTGTTAACAACTGATGATTTAAGACAGGTTCTTCCACGTGATGTTAGTGATGAAGATAGTGCTGCCCTGGCTGATGATTACGTGAACCGCTGGGTGACCAGCAAATTGTTTCTGAGGCAGGCGGAAGCCAATCTTTCGGATGAAGAAAAGGATGTGAGTCAGCTTTTGGATGAGTATCGTACCTCGTTGTTGGTGAATATTTACCAACAAAAAATGTTGAAACAAAAGTATTCGCCTTTGTTGAGTAATGAGGAAATAGAAAAGTATTATAGCGAGATGCAGGACAATTTTAAACTGCAGGAGAATATTGTTAGAGGAATGATATTGAAAGTACCGCATGATGCACCTGATCTTAAGGAGGTGAGGCGGTGGTGTCGAGCCATAGATTCCGAAAATATGGTGAAACTTGAAAACTATGGCATGCAATATGCCAAAATGTATCATGCTTTTTGGGATGAATGGACGCCTTTCCAACGAATTAATGCGATCTTGCCCAACCCTGTTCGAAACGAGGAACGGTTTTTGTTATACAACCGGTATTTTGAAAGAACAGATGAAAACTACAGATATCTTTTGGTGATCAATGACTATATGACTATTGGCAATACTGCCCCTTTAAGTTATGTGGAAGATCGCATTCGGGCTATCCTTCTTAATAAAAAACGTGCAGAATTTATTAAAGGACTTGAACATGAGTTGTATGAAGATGCCCTACAGAAAAAAATCTTGAATTTCTATTAAAACGATACTACTGATATGCCAAATTTTATGAGCACAATAATGTATAGCCGTATTTTTCAGTCTTTGTTTATTTTTGTTTTGTTGCTTCCCGTTAATGCCAGTGGACAAAATAATATAATTGATGAGGTGATTGCCGTTATTGGCGATGAGCCTGTTCTTAAATCGGATATTGAATTCCAATATCAGCAGGCGTTAATGGAGGGTGTAGAGTTTCCGGGGGATTTGAAATGTCATTTGTTGGAGCAAATGATGATTCAGAATCTTTTGCTGGAGCAGGCTAAGATAGATAGTGTTGAAGTGAGTGAAAATCAGGTGTTGATGATGGTCGATCGACAAATCAATACCTTTATAAATCGGGCAGGATCCAGAGAAAAATTAGAAGAATGGCTTAATAAATCCATACTTCAAATCAAAGAAGAGCAGCGAGAACTTGTTCGCAATCAGATGCTGACTCAGCAGATGAGACAAAAAATTACGGAGAATGTAAGCGTTACACCTTCCGAAATCAGAAGATTCTTCAGGGAAACAGCCAAGGATAGCCTGCCCCAGATGCCAGCTCAATATGAATATCAAAAAATTTCTATAACACCTCAAATTAGTCAGGAGGAAATAGAACGAGTGAAGGCCAAACTACGGGATTTTCAGCGACAGGTGAGAGAAGGTCGTGATTTCGCTACATTGGCAGTCCTTTATTCTGAAGATCCCAACAGTGCCGCCAGAGGTGGGGAATTGGGATTGACACCTAGGGCCAGTCTGGTGCCCGAATTTGCCCAGGTGGCGTTTAATCTGAGGGATAAAAATAAAGTATCAAAAATTGTGGAAACCGAATTTGGGTTTCATATCATGCAACTTGTTGAACGACAGGGCGACCGGGTGAATGTTCGGCACATTCTTCTAAAACCCAAACCCTCCGAAAGCGCTATTCAGGAAGCTCGTAATATCGCGGATTCACTGGTGGTATTAATTAGAAAAGACAGCATTTCATTCGAAGAGGCTGCATTACGATTTTCTACCGATAAGGATTCTAGAGCCAATGGCGGTTTTGTGATTAACCCACGTACGCAATCTACCAAATTTGAGCTTCGAGAAATCCAACCGGACATAGCTCAAAGACTGGAGCAGATGGAAGAAATGGAAATTTCGGAACCTTTCAGAATGAAAGATCAACGTCTTGGAACCGACCAGTTTACTTTTGTTCGGCTGACCAAAAAGACGCCACCACATACTGCCAATATGGTTGATGACTATCAGACAATAAAAAGCTTGCTGGAGAATAAAAAGAGTGAAGAGACCTTTATTAATTGGATAAGAAAAAAACAAAGGGAGACCTACATTACTATATCAGAAGAATGGCGGGATTGTCAATTTGAATTTGAGGGGTGGGTTAAATAATGGTTAGTAGATAGATCGTCCGTAACGAGGATGCCTGCAATGGTTGAAAACTTATGGCAGAAGGAACTGTTTTTAACCGCGATATTTCGAAATGATGAGACGGCATTCGGATAAGAATAGTAGGAGTTAAATGTTGTTTTGTATTGGGGAAAGAGTTTTTTTAATAAGTTAAGCCAAGGGTTTAGCAAATTATACCGTTTTGTGGATGGGGAAATACATGCTTTATATATCTGGGTTTCTGTTGGTGCTAACCGTTTCTTTTTCAGGTTGTGCCAGGGAAGTGTATAATGTCGTGTGGGAGGGAGTGGTTGCCGATGAGCTTACCGGAAAGCCTGTCCCGCATGCCCGGATTTCAGCATCCGCCTCCTATCAGCAAAATATTGATGAAACAGCAGAGCTTAATCAGTATTCTTTGAGTGATGAATATGGTCGATTCAAATTGGCCTTTCCACGTGCGTTTGGTTTGACCTTACGAGTCAGTGCTCCCGGCTACCTCAGTGGTTTGCAATATAAAACGGTAAAGAAGGCAGAGTTGGGTGATACCTTATTTATTTCGCCAAACCCGTTTAATGCCAGTTTGGTCGTACGAAAAATGGATTTGTCCGGTTTTTCTCCGGATGTGCCGTTTGTGAGAGAAATTCATTTTCAGAATAATATTAGAACACGAGGGAAAAGTCCGGTGAGATGGGGATTTGACTTTCTGTCGGGGCGTAATACATTAAATTTGGATAGTGCCGATATTTGGGTAGTGGTCAATGAACAAAATGGAAGAATATTGCTCAATGCTTCATCCGGGGGTGGTATCTTCCCGGTGGTAGAAGGCAGTTCCGAAGAGTTTCTTTTGGGATACACCCAGGCACCTGATGAGGGCTATCAAAAAAGCTATATGATAAAAGGAGATGAAGCCGGCTTTTTTGTTTTGTGTCGAAATGGAGTAAATGTTGCCAAAATGATACCTGAAAACAAAATATGTATCTTGTCATATACAAACTCTGCAGGACAAAGAATACAGGAAAAAGGCATTCGCTTTAATTATTTGTTTCAACCTGATTTGAAAAACCGATTATCATTTCCGGTTTCTGCTTCAGTGATCAAGGTTGAAAAAGCAGCCAATAGGGTTTCGAATTAAAATTTATTGCAGGGTATTTACTAGTTGAGATTTTCTTTATATATGTCTAAATACTTTTCTTCTGGTTGGCACTTTGGTTTAATGGTTTGGGCAAAGGGAGTCCTGATTTTTTCTTTTATTATTGGAAGTTTTGTTTTTACGCAGGCACAACAAAATCAAAAGGAAAAGAAGATTTTGATTGAATATGCCGACCGGATGGAAGGCGCAGAGAAAAGACTGGGAAAAAATACCTGGGCTCTGATCGGGAACGTTAAAATGCGTCACCTCAATACCCGAATGTTTTGTGACAGCGCCATTCTTAATCGTGACTCTAACAGGGTTATGGCTTTTGGTTCCATTCATATCATTCAGAATGACACCATTCACCTTTATGGGGATCAACTGGATTATGATGGCAATGAAGAGTTGGCCAAAGTGCGGCAGAACGTCAGGATGGTCAATAAAAATGTTGTGCTGACTACTGATTTTATGGATTACGATCGCAGAAATGACGTTGCGTACTATTTTAATGGCGGGAAAATCGTTGACGAAAGTAACCAGTTAACTAGCCATCTGGGGTTTTACTATCCGCGAACGGGGGAGGTCAACTTTAAAGATAGTGTTGTTCTCATAAACCCTGATTACAAAATGTATAGTGATACTTTAAAATATTTTACGAAAACAGAGGTGGTGGGAATTGTGGGACCAACGGAAATCTTCAGTGATGAAAATAAGATCTATTCCGAATTGGGCTTTTACGATACACGGAATGATCAAGCGCGTCTTCTCAAAAAAAATTACATTGATGGGGGTGAGCAGAAGCTGAGTGGGGATACTATTTTGTATGACCGGAATAATGGATTTGGGGAAGTCTTTTCTGCGATGGCCTTGGAAGATACCGCCAATAATGTGATTATCACTGGTGATTATGGCTATTATAATGAGCAAACAGAAGAGGCCTTGGCTACAAAGCGTGCGGTTCTAAAGCAGGTTTATGGTAATGATACGCTTTTTTTGCATGCCGATACTCTAAGAGCCGATCCGGCCCCGGATGATGTAGAGAATAAAATTGTAAGAGCTTTTCATCATGTTCAGTTTTTTAGACGTGATTTGCAGGGACGATGCGATTCTATGGTCTATGATTTTAGAGACAGTACTAATACTTTTTATTATGATCCCATAATATGGGCACAAGGAAATCAAATGACGGCCAATGTGATAAAACTCTACATTCGGAATAGAACTTTGGATCAGGCAGAACTGATTGAGAATGCATTTTTGATTGCCCCGGAAGATTCTATCCACTTTAATCAAATAAAGGGGAAAATTATGACCGGTTTTTTTAAAGACAATAAACTCTTCCGGATTGATGTGGATGGAAATGGACAAGCAATTTATCATCCCAAGGACCAAGAGTATATAATAGGCGTCAATCGTGCGGAAAGCAGTAATATGTCTATATTTTTGAGTAATAGAAAGGTGGATACTATTATTCTTCGTACGCAGGCTGCAGGAAATATGAATCCTCCCTTTGTTTTGGAAAAAGAAGATACGCGTCTTGAGGGGTTTTTATGGTTAGAAAAATATCGACCCCAAAAGTATGAGGATATTTTTCATTTTGAGAAGATCACTGAGGAAATACAACGAACCGATTACAGCGATTTCCATATTGCCAATTAATATTTTTAATTAGGAAAGCGGTCGTGGTACGAAATTTGGCAGTTGCCATTCAATGGATGTAGTATTTTGGTTTGCTCGATATTGTTAATTGAGCATTCGGGAATGAAAACAATATAAAAAAGAGGTCGCCTTAATATATTATGGCGACCCCTTTTTTTATAAAAAGATTTTGTTCGATTGATCCCATAGATCAATACTCATCTTCGTTAAAGAAAAAATCATCCTTGCTAGGATAATCCGGCCAGATGTCCTCGATGCTTTCATAAACTTCTCCTTCATCTTCAATTTCCTGCAGATTTTCTATAACCTCCAGTGGCGCCCCTGAACGAATAGCGAAATCGATAAGTTCATCCTTCGTAGCTGGCCAGGGCGCATCTTCTAGTTTTGATGCTAACTCAAGAGTCCAATACATAGCAATTACAATTTAACTCTTAATAATATTTTGTTTTTTTGGTATTGGTGTTTTGTGCGAAATTAAAAAAAAAAACTAATCTTCCAACCCAGGGTCCCATCTTATTTCTTCGTTATTGAAATATTTTGCCAGGTAACGCGATAAGATAAAGAAATAGTCCGATAAACGGTTCAGATAGCGAATTATCCATGGGGCAACCTCGGATTCTTCGGCCATCCGGACAACCTGTCGCTCGGCTCTTCTACAAACAGTACGCGCTATATGGCATTGTGCTGCTGCTGGATGACCTCCGGGTAATATAAAGTTTTTTAAAGGAGGAAGTGATTGATCTATCGTGTCGATTTCTTTTTCAAGAAATTCAATCTCTGCTTCTCCCTCTTTGATGCGGGACCGTAGGTCGGAAACAGAATCGTCCGTGGCCAGGTAGGCTCCTATGTTGAATAGTTGGTGTTGAATTCTGGATAAGCTAGATTCTGTGTGTTCTTCATTTTTTGAAAAAGCCTTGATGAGACCGATATGGGCATTTAATTCGTCCACGGTTCCATATGCTTCTAGTCGGTAATGGTATTTGGGTACCATCGTTCCTCCAATCAACACAGTCTTTCCTCTGTCGCCGGTTTTCGTGTATATTCGACTCTTTTCCATGGTTATTTTTTTAAGGTTGTGCAAAGATATAACTATCGATGCCAATAGAAAGTTTAGGAAACTAAATTTTATCTGACGTATTCTGAAAACGCAGCGTTTGAGAATGCTGTAAGTGTTGAAAGCACAATAAATAAAAATTAATAAATAAAAATATTTTTTGTGGCTTGTTTTTTTGAGGATTCGTTATTAATTTAGCGGTAAAATTAGTAAGTGTTTGAAAGACACATAAAGTTATGAATGGCTTTGGGGGATGTATAAGGATTGAATGGATCGCTCATTAGTCCGTATGAGAATGGAAGGGAATAAAAAAACAAATATGGTAAAAGAACGATTAAATAATCACATTTCGGTGGATTGTGTGGTGTTCGGTTTTGATTTTGAACAATTAAAAGTACTACTGGTCGATCGTGTATTAAAGGATGAGACAACCGGGGAAGAGTTGTTTTCGGATTTGACTCTTACAGGAAACCATATTTATGAACATGAGAGTTTGGAGGACGCTGCAGCCAGAATCTTGTTTGATCTAACGGGGTTAGAGAATATATATTTAAAGCAATTTGCGGCATTTTGTGCTCCTGATCGATTGAAAAAAACCAATGATCAGGCTTGGTTGAGGGCTAATGGTCGGGATCCGGACAGCAGAATTATTTCCGTAGGGTATTATTCTCTTCTGGCAACCCGGAATGTTACTTTAAAATGGAAAGGAAGAAATGTTAAATGGTATCCCGTTTCGGAGGTGACAGATTTGGCCTTTGATCATTTTCATATCCTTCAATCAGCGCTCGAGGCGTTGCGAAGAGAATTGTTGTATGAACCCATCGGCTTTGAACTTTTGCCGGAAAAATTTACCCTTTCGCAACTGCAGAAATTGTACGAGGTGATATTGGGAGTTGAATTGGATAAGCGGAATTTTCGCAAAAAAATTGCACGAATGAAATATCTCATACCATTGGACGAGAAACAGAAAGGTGTGGCCCATAAACCAGCCCGGCTTTATATGTTCAGTCGGGAGGTTTATGAAAAGACCAGAAAGGAAGTATTGGATTTTAATATATAAATATTATACTGACCATGTCAGGTTCCGGACAGAAATTAAGTTTTAAAGAAAAAGCAGGATATGCCTTGGGTGATGCTGCCGCCAATATTGCATGGCGTGGGGTCGCCACATTTCTGCTTGTCTTTTATACGGATGTATATGGATTAAATCCTGCCTCCGTCGGGCTATTGATGCTAATTGCCCGCTCCAGCGATGGAGTAAGTGATGTATTAATGGGTGTGATCGGTGACAGGACCAATTCCCGTTACGGGAAGTTTCGGCCTTGGATTTTATGGACAGCAATCCCCTTGGCTGTTATGCTTTCCTTGCTATTTACCACCCCAGATCTTGGACCTAATGGGAAAATCATTTATGCTTATGTGACCTATATTCTTTTTACACTGGTATATACTGCCAATAATATACCATATGGAGCCCTGATGGCGGTGATGACCAATGATGATAAAGAACGCACCAGTATAGGATCATTTAGAATGGTCGGGGCTTTTGCAGGTGGAATGCTGGTGCAGGGAGCTCTTCTTTTTCTGGTTGCATACTTTGGTGATATTAATCCTGATATTAAGGTGGTTGAAATAGGTGATCAAAAATATGAAGTTGCCGTCTCATCACCTAAAAGTGTAGAAAATGTTAATATAAAAACAAAGGCAGGCGTGGCCACCTTTAGGTGGGCGGAAAAAGCAGATAAAGAACAAGATAATATCCCTACCAAAGGAATTAGCTTTTCGATGGAGGCAAATCACTCCTACACATTTTTGGTGGAAGGCGAACCCGCTATAGATGAAACCAAAATTACCATCGTTGATCAGAAAAACGGTTATTCCAAGGCCATTTATTTGATGTCTGTATTGTTGGCAATTTCCCTCATTATCACTTTTTATTCAACCAAGGAGAGGGTCTTCCCTCCGGCATCACAGAAAACTAACTTGCTGAAAGATCTTAGAGACTTAATATCGAATCGACCTTGGCTGGTACTATTAGTTATCGGGTTATTATTTAATATTTATAATTCCATAAAGCAGGGGATTACAGTTATCTATTTCACCCATTATTTGCACAATCAACTACTGGCAGGATCCTATATGGTGGGTTTGATGATTGCGTCTGTTTTGGGTGCTATGATTACGTCTCCATTAGGCCGGCGGTTGGGAAAACGTCCTCTATTTATTTATGCGTTGTTGTTTTCGGGCGGAATAAATGCCTTACTTGCTTTTTGCGGAGCGGAGGATATTGTTCCCATTTTTGTAATAGGAATAGCTTCAGAGTTAGGCGCTGCTATCTTTCCGACCCTCTTCTTTGCCATGTTAGGCGATGCGGCCGATTATTCCGAATATAAAAACGGACGAAGGGCTACCGGACTCATCTATTCTGCCGGGTCATTCGCCACGAAGTTTGGTGGAGGACTGGCAGCCGCCATTATTGGATTCGTTCTCTCGTCATTTCATTATGATGGGATGGATGCTGTTGCCATCCAAAAAGCTGTTCCCGGCATCGTGATGTTGATGAGTTGGATCCCTACTATCATTGCTTTAATCGGTGCTGGACTTATGAGTTTTTACCCGCTCAATCAACAGAAAATGGATACAATTACTATGGAATTGAATCAAAGAAGGCTGATGGAAAAGAAGGAAGCTGTTTAAGGTAACATTTGATGTGAGATATTAAAAGGAAAGCGAACATATTTGAGAAGAACCATCAGATACAATAAAACAAATTCATAATAAATAGGATACAGACCATGAAATTTGGATTTTTTGACGATATCAATAAGGAATATGTAATAACTACTCCGGCAACCCCTTGGCCATGGATAAATTATCTGGGGAATGAAGATTTTTTTTCGTTGATATCCAATACGGCCGGTGGTTATGCTTTTTATAAGGATGCTAAATACCGTCGTTTGATTCGCTATCGCTACAATAATGTGCCGATGGATAACGGAGGTCGGTATTTTTATATCAAAGATGGGGAGACGATCTGGTCGCCTGGATGGAAGCCGGTGAAAACGGAATTGGACCATTATGAATGCCGGCATGGATTAAGTTATACAAAAATTACAGGGGCTAAAGAGGGGTTAAAAGCTGAAGTTTTATTTTTCGTTCCACTAAAGTCATGGTGCGAAATACAAAAGATGACTTTGCACAATACCTCCTCAGATATCAAAAAAATCAAATTGTTTTCTTTTTTGGAGTGGTGTTTATGGAATGCCGAAGATGATCAAAATAACCTGCAGCGAAACTTGAATACCGGTGAAGTAGAAATTGAAGGCTCTACGCTTTACCACAAAACAGAATATAGGGAGCGCAGAAATCATTATGCATTTTACCATGTGAATGCACCTGTTCAGGGTTTTGATACCGACAGGGAAAGTTTTGTAGGATTGTATAATGAACTTTCAGAGCCTCAGGCAGTGCTGGATGGTAAACCACGGAATTCTCATGCCCATGGATGGTCGCCGATTGCTTCTCATTATCTGGAGGTGGAACTGAAACCCGGTGAAAAGAAGGATTTGATATTCATTCTCGGTTATGTGGAAAATCCTGATGATAAAAAATGGGAAAGTCCAAAAGTGATCAATAAAAAACCGGCAAGAACGCTTATCCAAAAGTATGACTCCATTCAGAAAGTGGATCGCGCATTTGAAGCATTAAAAGATTACTGGGTAGCTCTGTTGGATGGTTTTGTCCTGGAAAGTGGTGATGAGAAACTTGATCGAATGGTCAATATCTGGAATCAGTATCAGTGTATGGTCACATTTAATTTGTCCCGATCGGCGTCCTATTTCGAAGTGGGCATCGGCCGGGGGATGGGATTCCGAGACTCCAATCAGGATCTGATTGGTTTTGTTCATCAGATACCCGAGAGAGCCAGAGAGCGCATTATTGATATTGCCTCAACCCAGTTTGAGGATGGTGGCGCTTATCATCAATATCAGCCGTTAACCAAACGTGGTAATGATGCCATCGGAGGTAACTTCAATGACGATCCTCTATGGCTTATTCTTTCTACTTCAGAATATATAAAGGAGACAGGAGATTATAGTATTTTGGATGAAATGGTTCCGTTTGACAATGATGAGTCACTGGCCAAGCCCCATTTCGAGCATTTGAAAGCCTCGTTTTATCATGTTGTGAATAATCTTGGCCCACATGGATTGCCCTTGATTGGTAGGGCCGACTGGAATGATTGCCTAAACCTCAATTGTTTTTCCACCGATCCCAATGAGTCGTTTCAGACGACCGGCAATAAAACGGGAGGAAAAGCGGAATCACTTATGATTGCAGGGTTGTTTGTGGTATATGGCCGTGAATTTGTGACTCTTTGCCGAAGGATCGGAAAAGAGCAGGATGCCAAGGAGGCGCAAAAATATGTGGATGAAATGGTTGAGGCAGTTAAACATTACGGTTGGGATGGAGAATGGTTCCTTCGGGCATATGATTATTATGGCCGGAAAGTGGGAAGCAAGGAAAATGAAGAAGGAAAAATATTTATCGAATCACAAGGGTGGTGCGGTATGGCGCAGATAGGAAAAGAAGAAGGTCTGATAGAAAAAGCGCTTGACTCGGTAAAGGAGCGTCTGGATTGTAAATATGGCATTGTGCTAAACAATCCTGCTTTTACCAAATACTTGATCGAATATGGAGAGATCTCTTCATATCCGGAGGGGTACAAGGAAAATGCCGGAATCTTCTGTCATAATAATCCCTGGATAATGATCGCTGAAACAATGATCGGAAGGGGAGAGTATGCCTGGAATTATTATAAAAAAATATGTCCGGCCTACCTGGAAGATATTTCTGATCTGCACCGTACTGAGCCTTATGTGTATGCTCAAATGATTGCAGGAAAAGATGCTTCCAAACCGGGAGAAGCCAAAAACAGCTGGCTTACCGGAACCGCTGCTTGGAATTATTATGCTGTTACCCGATACATTCTGGGAATACGTCCCGAATATGACGGTTTAAGAATAGACCCATGCATTCCGCCTGACTGGAAGGGCTTTAATGTAAAACGGAAGCTAAGAGGTACGACTTTCTACATTAAGGTAGAAAACCCTAAGTCTGTTAGTAAAGGCGTGGTCAAAGTTGTGCTGGATGGAAAAGTTATTGATCAAAATTTGATTAACACTTTTGATGGCGGTCGGCATGAAGTACTCGTCATAATGGGCTAGAAGTGATATCTGTCGATTCGTGTTTTTGTTTAATCTTTAGATGTATGTGTATATGATAGAAATTTAAATAATAAAGGGATGTTGCCCTACAAATTGGCGTTGAGGAGGACATCATCCCTTGTGATCATTTTAACCGATTCTATTGTTAAATAACCCGTTAAAAAAGCAAATCTATGAAAAAGATTCAATCTTTTTGGGAATTGAACATGTTAAAAAAAGTCAATTCCTGTGGTAAGAAGTTTCTTACCCGGTTTTCCTTTGCTCTTGCTGCTTTCTTCTTTTTGACAACGGCAGCCTTCGCACAGGATCAGAAAACGGTCACCGGACAAGTGACCGATGAACAGAACCGACCGCTGCCCGGTGTTAATGTGGTCATTAAAGGAACCATGCAGGGTACCATTACCGATACGGACGGTAATTACCAAATTCAGGCGGCTAGCGGTGATGTGCTCCAGTTTAGTTTTATTGGATTTCAAACATTGGAAGTGGCAGTGGGTGAACAGTCTGAAGTTAATGTTGCCCTCGCTGAGCGAACCACCGGTATCGATGAAGTCGTCGTCGTGGGGTACGGTGTACAACAGAAATCCCTGGTCACCGGCGCCATTTCAAGTGTCGATGCCGAGCAACTGGAATCTACTTCCAACACTCGGGTAGAACAGGCCTTGCAAGGAAGAACTGCCGGTGTTACCGTCCTTCCTACCTCCGGTTCGCCGGGTGCAGGTGCCAAGGTCCGAATCCGGGGTACCAACTCTAACCAAAGTTCCGAACCGCTTTATATTGTGGACGGAATGAAGGTAGACAATATCGACAATATCGAACCCGGTGATATTAAATCCATTGAAGTGCTCAAAGATGCTGCTTCTTCCGCTATCTACGGGTCGGAAGGTGGGAATGGTGTTGTAATCATTTCTACCAAGACCGGGGAAAAAGGAAAAGGTCAGATTTCCTATAATTTCCAATATGGCATTCAGAGTGTGAAGACCAATATGGAGCTTATGAATGCTCAGGAGTATGCTCAATATATGGAAGAGCAGGGCTCCAATGTTACGGTTCCTGCCGGCATCGGCAACGGCACCGACTGGCTTGATGAGGTCTTTGAAGAATCGCCCATGCAGCGTCACCACCTGAGCTTCTCAGGCGGAGGTGAGTCTTCCAATTATCTGGCATCTGTCTCGTACAGCTCACAAGATGGTGTCGTGGGGGGAGATAAAGCTTCTTATGAGCGGCTTTCATTTCGTCTAAACTCTTCGCACGATATCAAAGAGTGGTTGGAAGTAGGCAATACTTTCACCTATTCTCATTCCAAAAGAAGTACTGTGGGTGAGGATGATGAATATAGAGGCGTACTCAATAATGCTCTTTTGATAGATCCAACAACGCCGGTTTATTATGAACTTGGCGAAGAAAGCGATAAAGAATTGGAGGCTTTGGCCGACGGTCATACGCTATTGACAGATGATCAGGGACGCTATTATGCATTGCCCGTTAATGCAACCGGTGAGATTGCCAACCCCGTGGCCATGCTGGAAACCTACAATAATGAAAGAACCAAAGATCAGTTGTTGGGAACTTTATATGCCAATCTGAAGCCTATGGAAGGATTGACCATTACTTCACGATTAGGCCTGGATCTGACTTATGACCAGTACCATAATTGGAATAAGGTCTATTATTCTTCCCAGGAAAGAAATAATGGCACGAATACCATGAGTGATGACCTGGACAAGTACTTCAACTGGTTATGGGAGAATTTTGCCACCTACAAGACCGCTTTCGATAATCATGATATGACCTTCTTGTTAGGATACTCGGCACAGAAAAAGATGCATCCTAGTTGGTACCTTTATTCAGGTCCTATGGCTAGAGAAGGTGATCAGTTTGCGTATCATGATTATGCCACTTCAAGGAAACAGGATGTTGTAGGAGGAGACCTGGAAGAAGAAACGATGACCTCTATATTCGGCCGGTTCTCGTACAACTACTTAGGTAAATATTTGTTACAAGGCTCCATTCGTCGTGATGCTGCCAGTGTCTTCTCTGAAGATGACAGGTCGGCTGTATTCCCCTCTCTTTCTTTAGGATGGGTTTTGTCAGAAGAAGATTTTTGGGGCGGTTCACTGGTCGATTATTTTAAACTTAGAGGTAGCTGGGGACAGAATGGAAGTACTTCCATTTTGACCGGTACTGCTGATAAAGAACTGTGGACCGCGTCCGGAATTTTTTATCCCACCGCTTCTGAAAATGGGTATTTCTCAGGATCCCAGATTGACAAACTGGTCAATGAAAATCTGAAGTGGGAGCGTACCGAGCAGCTGTCTGTCGGGGCTGATATGCGCCTGTTAAACCGAAAAGTTAATTTCTCGGTGGATTATTATGATAAGGTCACCAAAGATTTGATCGTTTTGGCTATGTTGCCTTTATCCGGAGGGGTCAATGTTCCCTTTGTTAACGGTGGTGATGTATCCAATTCCGGTTTTGAATTTGAACTGGGATACAATAATCAGTTTGGGGATGTGAATCTGTCGGTAAGCGCCAATTTGGCAACCCTGAAAAATGAGGTTACGCATCTTGATCAGGATGCCCCTATTGCCGGTGCCAATGTTCGGGGTTATAATCTGACTTGGTTCGAAGAAGGAGAACCTATTTGGTATTTTAATGGCTATAAAACCGATGGCATTAATGAAACCACCGGAATGCCCAATGTTGTGGATGTGAGCGGTGACGGACAGATCACTTCCGCCGATTTGACCAAAATTGGTGATCCTCATCCCGATTTGCTCTACGGTGCAAGTATAAATCTGGACTACAAAAACCTGGACTTTAAGTTGTTCCTTCAAGGAACCAAAGGGAATGACATATATACAGCATGGTATCGTCCCGACCGTCCACTGTCCAACAAACCTAAATATTTCTATACAGATCGGTGGACACCACAAAATACCAACGCATCTATGCCTAAGCCCGACGGAAGCAGTGAATATATCTATCGTAGCGACCTGATGGTGCAGGATGGATCTTATATGAGGATTAAACAGATCCAGCTGGGGTACTCATTACCTCAAAGCCTGATTAATAATTGGGGAATTTCTAATACCAGAGTCTTTATTTCGTTGGACGACTACTTCACCTTTACCGATTATGAAGGACTGGATCCTGAGGCAGGGAGTTCCAATAGCCAAAGCCAGGGAGTAGACCGTGGCGTTTATCCCATTCCTCGCAAAATGATGTTTGGTATATCTGTTAATTTCTAATTTTTAAACCCGATAGAAATATGAAACGATATAATTTCTTTAAATGGATTCCGGCCTTGATAATTCTTTTGTTGCCGGCTTGTAGTGATAGTTTTCTCGAAGTTGACCCCGTTGGAAGATGGGAAAATGAAAATTATCCGGAAACCAATGATGAAGCCCTCTCTGTTTTAATGGGTGCTTACGACTTAATGCAGTGGAATTACGGAAGAGACTGGAATAGCGCCTTCTTTGCCAAAAACTTACCGGCCGATGACTGCAATGCCGGCTCGGCTCCTAGTGACCAGTTGCCATATCAGAATTTGGATGATTTCGTCAATGAGGCCGACAATACGGTCACTACTGCCATTTGGGAAGGGTTCTATAAAACCATTAATCATTGTAATATTCTTTTGTCCAAATTGGTGACCGACAATGATTATAAAGAGCAGGTCGCCGCAGAGGCCAAAGCCATCAGAGCGTGGAATTATTTTGAGTTGGTTACGCTGTTTGGGGATGTGCCCTATTATACTGAGCCTACCACCATGGAGAATGCCCACCGTGCCAGAACTGCAAAATCGGAAGTATATTCCAATATTGAACAAGATTTGATGGAAGCCATAGATGTTCTGCCTTTAAAATCTGAATTGCCAGATGATCAGAAGTTTAGATTGTCAAAAGGGGCTGTGCAGGCCATTCTGGGTAAGGTTTATCTGTATCAGGAAAAATGGGAACAGGCGCATCAGGTGTTGAGTCAAGTTATCCTTACTGAGGGCGCAGAATATGATTTGGAACCTGACTTTGAAAAAGTGTGGAAAGAAGAAGGTGAACTGGGAATTGAATCGGTGTTCGAAATATTATACACTTCTCAGGAAGGTTACGACTGGGGTAATTTCCCCTGGAGCCCCGGATTGCATGAATCCAATATACACATTGTGTTGATGGGACCTCGTGACAAGCTGTTTAAAAATGTACAGGCTGTGGGATTGATCAATGGTTGGGGGTTTAATCTGCCTACAGCTCGTATTGGTGAGGCTTTCAACGAAATGGGTGATAATGGACCGAGATATCAGAATACGATTATGAGTGAGGATGAGTTTGTGGCTGCCGGAGGATTAATGGTTGGAGAATCAGATGATGATTTTCATGATTATGAAGGTTATTTGAGAATGAAATATTCCACCTATGCCGACCAGAGTAACCCGGCCGCTTCGGTGAAGGAGCTTAACTTTACCACCAATTGGCGACTCATTCGCTATGCCGATGTACTGCTGATGGCTGCTGAAGCTTACAATGAAGATGACGATGAGGCCAGTGCCAGAGCAGAACTGAACAAGGTGCGTGTCAGAGCCGGGCTGGATACTTATGATTCGGCCATGTCGAAAGAGGATTTGAGAGAGGCTATCAAGAAAGAGCGTCAGCTCGAACTGGCCTTCGAAGGCAGTCGCTACTGGGATCTCGTCCGTTGGGGGGATGCAGAAACGGTGTTAGCTCCTTTGGGATTCGTGGCCGGAAAACATGAACATTTCCCGATTCCTCAGTCAGAAATTTCTTCCAACAATGAAATTTCTCAAGAGGATCAAAACCCAGGCTTCTAAAGTCATATACTGTTGATCCCGCGTAAAAAGAAGGGGTTGTTCCGGTGTTTCGGGACAACCCCTTTGTGGTAATGGAAGATCTTCCATTTGGGAATTAGGGCTCTTCAATCATTCATTTTCTAATACAGGTCTTCAAAATACTGCCCCCTGGCTTTTAACCAATCCGTAACGGTAGAGCTTCGATCATGGTCATTTAGCCGTAGATCCTCCAACGCTTGTTTTACGCCGGCGCCCATATTGAGGGATCCACAAATATAAATTCGGGCTCCGTCCTTTATCCATTCGGCCAACAAGTCGGCGTTTTCTCTTATTTTATCCTGCACATATTGTTTGGAAGGATCTCTGGAAAAGGCCATGTCCAAGCCCTGCAGAAGTCCTTGGTCTTTCCATTTCAGGATTTGTTGGTTGTAAAGAAAGTCCGAATCTTTATTTTTTTCGCCGAAAATCAACCAGTTTTTGTTTGTGCCATTAATGCTTCGATGATGCAAAAAGCCAATAAAAGGGGCGATGCCGGTACCTGCACCAATCATAACGACAGGAACATTCGAGTCGGAAGGAAGCCGAAAACCTTCATTGGGAATCAGTTTGAAGGGTAGCTTTTCGCCTTTACGGAGCCAGGATAGGTGGTTGGAGCAGGCGCCGTAATAGATCCGTTTTTTTTGGTGAAATCGAATTTGTTTGACTGTCAGATGTAGTTCGCGCGGGGTCTTTTGCTGACTGGAGGCGATGGAATAGTAGCGCGGCCGGATTTTATTGGGAATGTTAATTAGTTCTTCCACATGTATTCCGTTGGGAAAATCGGTGATCAGATCCAGCAGGTCGTTGTTTTTAATATATTCCTGGCATTTATCTTCGTTCTCCAATAGTGCTTTTAATGCTTGGTGGTTGGTTACCTTGGCATATCTGCTGAGTGTGTTTTTGCTCAAAGTGGTGATTTCCAGTTGTGTGTGGAGGAGATCGCCCAGTGCTGTTGATTGTCCCTTGAAGGGTACTTCATCGTCCGGCGAAACACGATAATGGTCTAGGATTTTATCCACAAGAGGAGAAGGATTGCGGGGAACCACAGATATGGCATCGCCGGGGCTGTACCGTGTTGTGTCCGGATCTATTACTGTTTCAATGTGATAGATCTCCGAGCTGGAGCCCGGGTTTAATTGAATCTTGTTCGTTATGACGGCCGAATGGGTGGTGGTGCTGGAACTCTTTTTTTCTTCTTCATCGGATTCATGGTGTTGAATGCCGGTGTCCATCCTTTCAACAGGAGAAAAAGCATGGACAACTTTTGCCGATGCAGCGCGTGGAGACGATTTGATGTTGCCATATTGAGAATGAACTTTTTTTATCCAATTAACAGCGGTATCTCTAAAGTCCGTGTCGCAATCGGTTCGGGGCAGGAGGGGAACTGCCCCCAGTGATCTGAAACGTTGGTCAATGATTTTCCCGGCCCGGCAAAAATGTTCGTAATCGGAATCGCCCAGCGCACACACTGCATAATGGAGGTGCTTCAACGACAACGAGGTCGTCTCCAACGCCTTAAAAAAGGAGGAGGCTCCGGGCGGAGGCTCTCCTTCGCCATGGGTGCTTACCACCACCAGCACTGTCTTTTCGAAGGCCAATTGAGCTGCCCGATATTTTGCCATGTTTTTCACTCTTGTTCCAATGCCCTGCATTTCGAAATATCGGGCTGCCTCCCGGGCTATGAATGATGAATTGCCCGACTTGGTGCCGTAGAGGATGGTTATTCCCGTTTCAGTTGACTTATGCGAAGTTTTGAAAAGTTTAGACAATATCATTTTTACCATGGAACGACTTTTTCTCTTATTACTTAAGTTTCTTATTGGCGTATTAAGTGTGATGGATAGCTCTTTTATAGGACCGATACGGGTTAAAATAAAGAGGTTCGTTTTTTTCGTGTTCTCTTCCACCACATCATAAAGCCGGTAATAGGTAAGGATGCGGCAATCAGACTAACGATGAAGGCCAGTATTTTTCCGGGCAGCCCCAATATGGCACCGGTGTGAATATCGTAATTGGCATGGAGCAGTTTTTCCCCGGCATTTTTCTCCTCGTGGTTGCGTGCTGCCAACAGTTCGCCGGAATATTGGTCAAATTGCAGCTGATGATTAATATAATAGACACCTTCTTTTTGCTGAACGTAGAAATTGATGACGGAGGTGCTGTCGGATGGCGGAGTGACACGAAAAGCGGCGGCATCGGAATATCTCTCTTTGGCTGTTGCCAGGGCTTTGTCGAGGGGACTGACCACCCGGATGAGGCCCGGTTCAGATACTGCGTGAGACTGAATGGGGGGCGTGGTGGTTCCTGCGGCTGCCACATACACCGCTGCCTGAAACCATTTAAATGCCCAAACCATACCGGTAAGGGCAATGATTAATGCTGCCAGAAAACTCCAAAAGCCCAGGACATTATGCAGATCGTAGAATCTTTTATACCAGCCCGTCGTTTTCTGCCATCTGATAATAAAGATGTTTTTTACAGCCCGGAAACTACGGGGCCACCACAGTACCAGACCGGTAATCAGCAATACCACGAAGATGAGAGTGGCCCACCCTACAATGGGCTGACCAATGGAAGTCTTGAATAGCAAACTCCAATGCAGAAACTTAATAATGTTGAAGAAATTGGTCTTTTCGTTATAAACCTTTTCGACCTTCCCTGTGTATGGATTGAGGTATATGGCTCTATAGTGATCGATATACCCGAAATAGGTGAGGGCATCAGGATTGCTGGCGTAACTGTAGAATATCTGATTCTTTCGTGGATCGTTGTAGATGTTAACCCATGAAATCTCTTCATTTTCCGGAAAAGCTTCTCTGGCTTTTTCCCACAGTTGTTGTTGAGAAAGAGGTTTTTGGTTGTTCGGATGGTCGGCATAAATGGCATCGCGGCGCTGCAATGCCGTGATCTCCGGCTGGAAAACATAGAGGCTTCCGGTGATAGAAACGATGAATACCACAATTCCCGACAGTAGGCCAAGCCAAAGATGAATCTGAAAAATAATTTTTTTAATCATGATTGCCTGTTTTATTATAGAGAAAGGAATGAGTGTTAAACCCATTCCTGCTTCAATGAATCTGACGGTTGTTTGATCCTCTGATGCCCCCTATGGCATCGGTGATAATCCCTTCTTTGTATTAAATGCCATAGGGCAGGTCAGAAACGGTAATTGATGCTCAGCCGGTAGTTGATTCCCGGTTCGGTCTGCCAGTAATAGTAACTACCATAGCTTCCGCCCGAATAAAGATACTCGTCCAGAAGATTGTTGACATTCAACCGCACGGCAATGTTATTTTTTGCCCAGAAGAGGGCACCGTCCAGCCGGAAATAGTCGGGCAAAATGGCTTCATTGTCGGCGCTCCACGACCAGGAAGAGCGATCCGCCTGATATTGATACCCCAGACCGATACCAAATCCTTCGGGCAGCAAACGCTTGAAAGAATACTTCAGCCAACCGTTGGTCATATGTCGGGCGTGACCGGCCAATTTGGTTCCTACCACCTCCGGATTGGTGTCTTCCGTGATTTCAACATCGGTATAGGCATAGTTGAGAATCATGTCCAGACCGGGCAGAATGTTTCCCTGAAGGTCGAACTCCACCCCTTGCGAGCGGGCTTCTCCTAATTGAATCTGATAGTTGACATCTTCCGGATCGGTGGTTAAAACATTTTGTTTGGTGATCTGATAAACGGTGAGGGATGAGATCCATTTTCCGTTGCCCCATTTTCTTTTGATGCCCGCTTCCAGGTCGATGGCTTCCACCGGGTCAAAAGCATTGCCTTCTTTATCGGTTCCTGCTTCCGGAATGAAAGTCTGGTCCCAAAGGCCGTAAACAGAGGTGTTAGGGTCGATGGTAAAATTAATGCCTGCCCGTGGGGTGAAGACCTGATCGTCGGTGTTGGCACCATATACCGATGTGCGGTAATGGGTGTATCGACCCGCGAGCGTCAGGCGAAGACGGTCGGAAAAGAAACTCAGTTCATCCTGGATGTAGGCCGAAGCGGATTGCAATGTTTGTGCTGCAGGGTAGCTGCCATTGAAGGCCCGCTGACGGATGCTCAGACTGCGATCGAAAACGGGCATCTGGGAGGTATGTACATAATGCACCGGGTTGTTTATATCCAGTGGGTTATCTTCTCCTGCCAGCGGTCCGGACTGGAACCAGTCGGCATAGTAGGTCTTACTGCTCATGTCGATGCCCGCAAGAACATGATGGCCCACAGTGCCGGTAAACGATTTACCTTCGATATAAGCCTGTCCCGACTTGGCATTGCTGAGGGCATCCCATATTCCAAGGCCCCGGTAAACCAGTCCGCCAGAGGTCACCGAGTCGGGCCACAATGACGAACCTGTCAGCTGGTAGTCCAGATATCCCAGTTGGGCCGTCAGGTTCCAGTGTTCTCCCAGCTTGTGGTGAAGGGTCACAAAGAGATTGTGTTCCCTGATATCGGTGGGATCGATGTTGGGTTCGGCAAGCGTGAAATCACGCGGTAGGGTGCCCATGCCGTCGGGTGCAAAAACATAGGCCGCCCCTACTACCGACAATTGGGAATATTGATAAATATATTCCGCCGTAAGACTGGTGCTGCCGTTGATGAGATATGTCAGGGAAGGATTAATGGTGTATCGGTCGTTATACTCATAGTCTCTGTGCGAGTTTTTTGTCGAGCCCATCGCATTTAGGCGATAGATCAGGTTGTCCTTGTTTGCCAGCCGCCCTCCAAAGTCGACCGTAGCCCTTTGGGTGTTAAACGACCCCATCATGATTCCGGCACTGTTGGAGGCTGAAGCTGACGGCTTCTTGGTTACCACGTTGTAGAACCCCCCCGGCTCCCCCGATGAGAGCATAAAGCCTGCGGGTCCTTTCACGAATTCGATGCGTTCGACCATCGACAGGTCTTCGGTGAGCGGGCCCCAGGGCAGGTCCACGTTCATGCCGTTACGGAAGGCGGGTAGTTTAAAACCCCGCATGTTGATGCGGGCAAAGGTTCCCCAGTGCTCAATCATCTGAGCCCCGCTGGTGTTGCGCGAAACATTCTCCAGCATGTCGGTCAGCTGCTGGTCGGCCAGCACTTCCTCGCTGATGATTTGGACATTTTGGGACATTTTGAGAAGCGGGACGTTGTTCCGGAGCGAGGAAGAAGTCTGCTGAATGGAATATCCCGAATGATGATTGCCGACTACTAAGACTTCTGCAATCTCTTTTTCGGTGCGTTCCATCCTTATGGTGGGGGCGATGGATTGTTGCCCGGCGGTGACGGTAACCGTGATTTCCTTCGGCTTATAACCAACATACGAAGCCTGCAACGTGTAATGGCCGGGATTCAGATTCCGAATAATATAATCCCCTTCTTTATTGGTAATGGTTCCTATGCTGGTGCCTTTAATGCCTATGTTGATCGGGGCCTCCTCTTCATCTGGCATGTCGATATGGCCGCGGATAGACCCTGTTTGGGCAGTTGTTATCAGTGATAGTTGTAAGAAAAACGATACAAATAGTAGGATTCTCATATCTGTTTGTTTTTAATGTTTGATTCTTCGAATAGTTAGTTTGATGAAAGATTTGACGACCCATAGCTGGCTACGATCTCATTTGGTGATCACAAAAGTAGAGGGACACCGAAAGCCAATCAATCCCCAATAGTTGTTATTTTTAGAATCGTTCTAAATTGCACAGCCGGGTGCGGTGGTATCGTAAGAGCTATTTCGCCTCTTCGGGGGTGGAAGGGTAAGTCATTTACATCCAGAACACAGGCACCCTGGTTGAACTTTTTACCTCTTCGGGGCCGGAGATAAAAGCATTGAAGGAATTTCTCGCGGCATGATATGTCTTCAAAGTCATTGATACCAAACGTTCTGGAACTTTGATGTCAATTCTTCGGTATGCGCTTGCAGATGGATTATTCATAACTCAGGCACCAGCGCCTTTGCCTGCCGGAGATCATTCCCCATTATTGGGGATGGAGTCCTTTCCGATTTGGCCTTTGGGGATTGGAAATTTACCCCCTGAGGCATAATAATTCCGGAATGAGACACAACGGGCGCGTATTTTTTTTAATTTCGTTTTTCAAAATTTAACAGCTTCAGGGGGGATCGTTTGGTTTTCCCTCATGGAAATTCAGCAATTACTATTCTTTGATATGATCACATTTATACTGTCTATTGTAGGATTAATAGCCGGATATTTTCTGTACGGCAAATTTGTAGAACATTTTTTTGGTGCTTCCGATCAACATGAAACGCCCGCCCTTAAGATCAACAATGGGGTCGATTACGTTCCCATGCCCACCTGGAAGGTGTTTACCATCGAGTTTCTGAATATTGCCGGGCTGGGCCCCATCTTCGGGGCCATTCTTGGCGCCATGTATGGCCCAATGGCTTATGTGTGGATTGTGTTTGGCTGCATATTTATGGGGGCCGTCCATGATTATTTTTCGGGGATGTTGTCGGTGCGCAATGAGGGGGCCAGTATTCCCGAGATTGTGGGAAAATATCTGGGTCCGGGATTTCAAAATTTCATGCGACTCTTTTCATTGCTGCTGTTGATCTTTGTTGGGGTGGCCTTTGTGTCCGGACCGGCCGAACTGTTGACGACCCTTACCAACGGAGGCTTAAAATTATGGCTGTATGTCATCTTTGCTTACTATCTCATAGCCACTTTATTGCCCATCAATAAGATCATCGGTCAGATCTATCCTCTTTTTGGGGCGGCACTGTTAATCATGGCCATCGGCATTGCCGGGGCAATGATTTATTATGGTTTTGCCGGGGAGCTGGCAATGAAAGAAATCTCTTTTACCAATCTGAAAAACTGGCACCACCATCCTACGGAGAACATCCTTTTCCCCATGATGTTTATTGTGATTTCGTGTGGTGCGCTTAGTGGCTTTCATTCTACCCAGGCGCCTATGATGGCGCGATGCATCAAAAAAGAGAGCTACGGCCGGCATGTTTTTTACGGCGCCATGATTGCCGAAGGGATTGTAGCCATCATCTGGGCCACTGCGGCCATGAACTTTTTTGGTGGCCCCGACGGTTTAAACACAACGATGCAGATGGAAGGACACAACCCTGCGTGGGTGGTCAATGAGATCAGTCGCAGCTGGTTGGGAACCGTGGGTGCCATTTTTGCCATCATCGGGGTGATTGCTTGTCCCATCACCACGGGCGATACGGCGTTTCGGAGTGCACGCCTCACCATTGCCG
Organism: Thermophagus sp. OGC60D27; assembly: GCF_052400625.1. Taxonomy (NCBI): domain Bacteria; kingdom Pseudomonadati; phylum Bacteroidota; class Bacteroidia; order Marinilabiliales; family Marinilabiliaceae; genus Thermophagus; species Thermophagus sp. OGC60D27. The sequence continues at coordinate 150,481 of NZ_JBQTGH010000005.1, read as the reverse complement.
ATGTTTTTAAATTGGATCAATCGTCCATACAAAAACGTTTATGGGTAAGTATCCCATTGTTTGCTGTTGGTTTTGTGTTGTCGCAGCTGGAATTTGCCACCATCTGGAAATATCTGGGCCTTTCCAACCAGGTGCTGGCAGTGGTGGTGCTCTGGGCCGGTGCCATGTATCTGGTCAAAGTGGGGAAACCTCACTGGATGCTGTCGCTGCCGGCGGTTTTTATGACCGTTGTATGTGTTACCTATCTTATTGTGGCGCCACTGAAAAACGGAGGATTCTTTGTGGATCCTTCCACCGGTCTTCCTCTGGGAATTCTCTTGGGGTTGGCTTCTTTTATCTGGTTTTTGCGAAGTGCCCGCAAGCATAGAGGATGATATCTCTTAAGATAATATTTGGTGGTTTGTTGCTGATTATTAGTATGTTGAAATTTCTTGGCTGATGAGCAGGAAACGGATGCCTATTCAATGATAAAGGAATGCGCATCGACCGGGAAACGGATGCGCATGAAATTAAAAAAAGATGCGCATTCGACCAGGAAAACGATGCGCATCAAAAAAAAATTCATGCGCATGATTTGATCAATTGATGCGCATCAAAAAAAAAAAGATGCGCATCGACTTTTTGGTTCGAAAGGCATAAAAAGTTTTTTTCACAAGCAACAAAAAAAATACTACATTTGTCCACGTAAAACTGGTTCATCACTCTTAGTTTTTACTTCCAAGAGGATGATTAAAAGGGAATCCGGTTAAAATCCGGAGCTGTCCCCGCAGCTGTAAGCTCTTTAAAAGGTTTGAATAAAACCCCCTGCCACTGAGAAGAACGATTCGCAAAAATGGTGAATCACCCCTCTCGGGAAGGCCATTCAAACCGGAGCAAGCCAGAAGACCTGCCAGAAGTTAAAATTCGTAGCTTTCGGGTGGAAAAGCGAAGATATGAACAGTTTTTTCCGTTCTATTTTCACTGTACCGGATGTTGCGAATGATTAAATCTGTTTAATCATTTGTAACTATGTTGTTGAAGTATCTTGGGATTTGCATTGTACTGATATTCCCGGTGTGGATCAGCGCACAGGATCTTTTTCAGGAGGAACCCGTTCGATTAAAAGAGGTGCGTGTAACCTCTACCCGCCTAAGGGAATTTGCGGTGGGGGCTTCCGTGACGTCGCCCGATTCTTCGTTGGTGAATCTTCATCAAGAGGAATCGCTCTCATCTCTATTGTCTGCCGCATCGGGCATTAATATAAAAACGTATGGTGCCGGCGGCCTCACATCCCTCAGCATGCGTGGAGGGCGAACCAATCATACGGCCGTTTTGTGGAACGGATTGAATATTCAAAGCCCTATGAATGGAGGCGTAAACCTTTCGGTTATGCCGGTGCGCTTTTTTAATCATGTGGAAGTGCAGCGGGGAGGTTCCGGAACTCTGTTTGGCAGCGGTGCTGTTTCGGGGGTCATCCATTTGTCGGGCAAGGATCTTCTGGGGATGGAGAATGGCTTGAATGTTTCCGCTTCCACCGGCAGTTTTGGATTTGGCTCCGCCGCTGCCGATGTGAAGATGGGGAATTCCGGATTTGCCGGCCGGCTGGCGGTCTTTGGACAGCAGGCCGATAATGATTTTTCCTTCATCAATACCTCTCGTATCGGTCATCCCAAAGAAACTCAGACCAATGCCGGTGTCGAACAATTTGGCGTTTTACAGGAAAATCAATGGCGCATTTCCGATCGATCGGTGATGACAACCGGGCTGTGGTTTCAGGACTACAACAAGGATTTGCAAACCCTGATGACCAGCCGCCAGCCCGACGATACCAATCAGAAGGATAAGAATCTTCTGGTCTCGGCCAACTATAAATATTACGGACCAAGAGGAACGTTTCAACTCAAACAGGGATTGATTCGCAACAAGGTTCTCTACTCCAATCCCGACTATGTGGACCCTCAGGCCGACAATAATTCCCGTTCGTGGATCAGTGAGGCCGAATATAAGTATCGGGTCGGGGTGCTTCATTCCATCAATGCCGGGGTGAATTACACCAACGAACTGGCATGGTCAGACGGATATATCGGCGATGTGACGCGTCACCGCCTGTCGGCTTTTGCGTCGGGGCGTTATGGCTGGGCCAATGGACGAGGTGCCGCGGTATTGAGTGTGCGCGAAGAGTTAACCAACGGGAATGAACAACCGGTGGTATTCTCGTTGGGACTGGAGCATCCGATCATGAATTGGGCAACCATTAAGGGCACGGTCTCCAAAAATTACCGAATCCCCAACCTGAATGATCTTTACTGGAAAGAGGATGGCTACTCCATGGGCAATCTCGATTTGAAGGCAGAAGCCGGATGGTCGGGTGATATGGGCATCGATTTCTCCTTTTCGATGAGCGAAACGGTGAAAACAGAGGTGACCACCGCTCTGTTTGCTTCACGAACCAATGATATTATTGTATGGCTTCCGGAGGATGGCGGAAAATGGATGCCACGGAACAAGCAAATCGGCGAAACGCTCGGTGTGGAGGCCGGGTTGCGGCTTACCGCACAAGCCGGTGTTAACACCTTGGCCGCCCGTGTGTTTTATACCTATGTGAGCTCAACGTTAACGACCGATGATGAATACAATGATCAACAAATGATCTATACCCCGAAGCATAAAGTGAACACGGTGTTGAGCTTGGCTCGCCGACCGTTTTATGTCACGCTTTCTGGTGCCTACACCGGCCAAAGGTATTACGATTATAAAAACACCTTGGAAGCCTATACGCTGTTGAATGGCATGGTCGGATATAAATTAAAGCTTTTGAATGTTGGTGCCGACCTCTCCTTTAAGGTTAATAATATTACGGATACCGCTTACCAGGTGGTGGCTTGGTATGCCATGCCGCCGCGAAACTATAGAATTACACTGAGTTTAACTATTTAAAAAAGTTGATAAGAATGAAACGATTGGAATTTTTTAGCAGGAAGCGTTCGATACAGAACATATTGAAAATTTTTGGTCTATCGCTGGTGGTGATGCTGGCATCGTGCGAAGATGACGATAACAACAGCGATGTTATTGATAAAGGCGACTTTACCAATGGTGTCTTTGTGTTGAACCAAGGACAGTATGGGGCGGCCAATGCGTCGGTCTCTTTTATTGGAGAAGATACCATAATGGGCGACTTGTTTACGGAACGAAATAATACTGCTGTTTTGGGAGATGTATTACAAGATATGGTTTCGGTCGGGAACCTCTCTTTTTTGGTGTTGAATGCTTCTAACAGTCTGATGGTTGTTGATAATACGAATTTTGAATATGTCTATGAGATTGAGAATGGCATAGATAATCCGAGGTATGCCGTGGTGTATGATGGGTTGGTTTATGTCTCCCAGTGGGGTAATGATGGACAGATCGTCGTAATTGATCCGCAGCAGTTGGCGGTAATCAACACGATAGATGTGAGTGCCGGCCCGGAAGGAATGGCCGTTATCAATGATGAGCTATGGGTAGCTAACTGTGGTGGTTATGGTGCCAATGATATTGTTTCGGTTATCGATTTTTCCGATTATTCAGTAAAAGAAACGATAAAGGTTCACGACTGTCCTCAGGATGTGGTAGAAGATGTCAATGGCGATGCGTGGGTTCTCTCTGCAGGATATAATGAATATGATTGGGAAACCTGGGCGCTAATTAGTTCTACGCCCGGTGCTCTTCATCGAATAGATGCCGGCTCTTATCAGGTAGAAGAAACCTTCGAGGCTGATGAATCGGTCTATGGTAAACCTACCCGAATGGCAATGGCTGCTGATGGTGAGAGCATCTACTTTGGTGGTGGTTATGGTTTTTCGGGAATTTGGGAGGTCGCTGTGGAGGCTACTGAATTACCCACCACCAAATTTGCCGATGTAGCCGTTAATGGCATGAGTGTGGATCCTGCCACCGGAAATCTTTATGTGGGTATTGCTCCTAGCTATACGGACGCCGGAAGTGTGGACGTTTATGATGTCAACGGGGAAATTGTAGATACCTATTCAGAAAATATAGGAATAGGACCCTGTAACTTCATTTTTGTAAACGACTAAAAGAATTAATCCCCCGGGCTTTGAAATAGTTTGTGAGCTTGTTTGATTTGTTTTGCCATAAAACATTTTTAAGCATATTACCCTTCCCAAAAATCCTGATTCACTGAAGCTAAATGCCCGGGGGCTATTTTTTTTTTTTTTTGATTATTTGCAGTGTGTTGAGGGGAGTAATTTTCCGAACAGCACTTCTACTACTTCGTTCGCCATTTCTTCAATATTATCCGGGAATGCCAGTATTATATCGTCATTAGAAGTCTGAAATTCAGTCTTCGCTATGTGGCTTGCAAAAAGTATATTTTTTTCTGAGAGCTGTCTTGCTTCTTTTTGAGACAACGCGCGTAGAGCCATTGCACCACTTTCGAATACGATTCCGTTGACCTCCTTTTCTACCAGTTCGAGACAAGCCTTTAGTATCGTTTGGGGCGACCAGTCATTTTGGGGTATATGAGCAATATTCTCGGGGATCTCGAATCGATCACAATAATTTTCTTTGTAGGTTTTAATCATTTCATTGGTGGATGGGTTGTCGCCATGTTGAGCCACCAATCCAATGGCTTTTTTATTGTGCCGGTATAGGGCAGAAATCATTTCGTTTACTCTTTCCCGGTAATTGGGATGGATGCCTTTAAAAGCAGTTGTTTTGGTTTTGAATCCGGCGCATACAACGGGAAAACCTGGTTCCGGCTTTTGGGGGAAAAGATCTGCTGCTGCTTCATCAATAATAACATAGCCGTCGGCAGCAATGTGGTCGATCGATTGTTCCGGATTGGCGCCCGATAGTATCGGAACGACCACATATCCGTGCGCCTGAATGGAAACGATCAGGTGGTGAAGCCATAAATAATTTGGATAGGACGAGAAATCGGTGGCGACCACTGCGATAATTCCTGTTTTCCCGTTTAATCGTCCCGGATTAAAGCGGTTTGGTTGGTAGTTCAGTTCGCGGGCTACCTTCCTTACACGTTCCTGCGTGCCGGGGGCGATATTAACTTTGTCGGCTTTGCCGTTGAGGACTAATGATGCCGTTGTCTTGGATACCCCGGCCTTCTGAGCAACCACATTCAGAGATGTATGTGACATGGCTAAATTTGTTTAGTTATGACAAAGATATAAAGATTGCCGGGAGCGATCAATCGCTTTGTCGGGGATTTATGATTCTTTCGGCAAAAACAGCGGCAGGATAAATCAAATTGCATCCTTAACATAAGCGGGGAGTTGGTCGAAAAAAAGCGATGCTTTGTCAAAGGTTCAGCGTCCCATGACCAAAAAATATAGTCTTTTTCCCAGCAGACTCGTATTTCTAAAATAAATTAAAATCTAATACGATGCTTCGAACAAACATTCTGTCCGAACCTTTGACCCCCTCCTTAAAATCCGTTGTAGTAAAAATATTTCTCACGCTGTTAATTTGGTTTGCCTGGATTGGCGGACTATCGGCTCAGGAACCTTTAAAGCATAAAAAGGTCATTTATAAAGGTTCTGACGGAAAGTTATTCATTAATAAAAGCTTGCCTCTTTATCTGAGTATTTCTACTTCCCCCGAAGAGGGCGCAGAAAGCTGGCTTTTGGAAAGTTCCAAAACCCCACAGTATGCCAACCCCATGTATCTGGATTCGGAAGGATGGAATACAATACGTTCGCCCTGGGCCGTCGATACCGCTACTCATGAAGTTAAGTATCCCCATCAGGATATCATTTTTGATGTTTATGCAGATGGTTTGCCTCCCAAATCAAAGATGGTTTTTGGAGAAGTTAGGATGTTTAAAAAAGAGGGGATGCTCTTCCTGAATGAAGGGGGGCAAGTATCTTTTGAGGGGAAGGATGAAATGTCGGGACTAGCAGATTTCTTTTATTCTGTGGACGGATCGGCATACCGGAGTTTGAAGGAAAACCCGGCTCATTTTGCGGAAGAAGGAAAATATGAGGTTTTGTTCTACTCGGTCGATCATGTGGGCAATGCCGAAAAGCCTAAAAAGATGGCTTTTGTGGTCGATCAATCGGCACCCCAAACCCGGCATACCATTAACGGTATTGAGAAAAATCGCGTGTTGGCACCCGATGCCTCAGTGGTTCTGGAAAGCCAAGACAGCCTGTCGGGAATTAAAAATATTTATTACGCCATAAATAATGGTGATTATAAAGTGTATCAGAAGCCGATTCCCGTCTCAGTGCTTAGCGATGATGAATCGTCCATTACTTATTATGCCGAAGATCACGTGGGCAATAAAGAGGAGCCAAAGGTCATTGGAACCATTGCATCGGCCAGAGGCAGCAAAGCAGAGGATGAAACGGTGTTCGATTACTATATTGACCGGGAAGCACCGGAAGTCAGTTTAAGTTTTGAAGGCGACCATTACAAGGGTGATCAGGATTATATTTCCGGGAATACGCGGGTGGTACTTTCGGCCAAAGATGATAAATCGGGTGTTAAGAGCATTCTTTTTAGTTACAATTCATTTGTTACCTCAGAGGAGTATGCGGAACCTTTTTTGCCGGAAGGAAACAGCTTGGTGAAAATGTCTTATTCGGCCACAGACTGGGTGGATAATGCAGCAAAAGAAAAAATAAAGACCTTTTATATTGATCGCGATGCGCCGGAAAGCAAGGTGGTCTTTCGCGGTCCTGTTTTCCGAAATAGAGATACATTATTTATAGCCCGGGCTACCCGGGCCGAAATTCAAGCCAATGACAAAGAGAGTGGTTTGAAAAGAGTTTTTTATAACCTGAACGGAGCGGAAGGCGAATATGTCGATCCTTTTGGCGGATGGAAAGCGGGCCTGAACCATCTGGAATGGAGATCAGAAGATCGAGTGAACAACAGAGAAGAGTCACGCCAAATGGTTTTTGTAATGGATGATGAGCCACCTGTCATCTATTACCATTTTAGTGTTGAACCCATTGGTAAGAAAGTGGTAAGAGGTGAAGAATATGTTATTTATCCTTCCAATACCAAATTGTATATCGGTGCCACAGATAATACAACCGGAGAGGAAACACTGCGATACCGTATAAACGGCAAAGAAACTTCCGGAGTGCTTCCCATTGAGGGATTTAAACCTGATAATTATGAGATTGTAATTGAGGCCGCGGATGCGCTTAAGAATAAAGCCTCGAAGACCATACGATTCGCCATTGAAAAATAACTCTTTATGTTGAAAAATCTTTTGGTGATATTCTGTCTTTGCATGACCTCCTGGCATGTAACAGCGCAGGAGGAAGATTATATTTCTCTTTATCTGCTCAATTTCACGCGGTATATTGAATGGCCGGAAAGCAGTCGTTCGGGGAATTTTGTGATCGAAGTATTAGGGCACGCATCGGTATATGAGAAGCTCAAAGAGATTACCGAAGGTAAAACCGTGGGCAATCAGGCCATAGAGGTGCGAAACTATATGTCGGCATCAGAAGTAGGCAATCCCCATATTATGTTTGTCGGACACTGGCAGAGTCGTCAGATAAATGAAGTCCTGGAAAAACTGGAGGGGAAGGCTGTCCTGCTGGTCACGGAAAAGGAGGGAATGATAGAACAGGGGGCGGCAATCAATTTTGTGGTCCGCGAAGGGAAAATATGTTACGAATTGCGTAAGGCAAATGCAGAAGGAAGGAGATTAAGCATTAGTTCGCGACTGGAGCAGATGGGGATTCTGAAGTAGTCTTCCAATCTGGATTTTGGCAATCATTGCTTTTACAGGTAAGCGAACCGGCACGGGAACAGGAATGCTGAAGGCGGAAAGAAAGTGCTTTTTTGCACCCGGTGTGTGGGGTTCAAGAATAGGGTGGTGACCGGTGCCTGAAAACAATATTGGAGAGGATTGTCTGAAAAGAGAATTTGTGTGCGAGAAAAGGAGTTGGATGCTTACAATTTGTCGTCTGTTTTGGTGTGGGTGGAGGTGATTTTTATCATATCAAAAAGTTTTGGCCTTGTAAAAGATTGAATAGTAGTTTTTAAGCTGCGCTTGTTGTTGTTGCATAAAAACTTTCAATTTGTTACTCCGTATAAAAAATATCCCTATTTTTGATGGTGTAATCAGATACTAAAAATCCGGATTTATGGATAACAAATTTCAATCTTTTATGGATAGCGTCAGGAGAAAAAATCCTGGCGAAGACGAATTCCTGCAAGCCGTTCAGGAAGTTGTTGAAACAGTTTGGGATTTCTATATGGAAAATCCCCGTTACCAAAAAGCTAAAATATTGGAACGGATGACGGAACCCGAAAGGGTCGTTATGTTCCGTGTTCCCTGGGTCGATGATAAAGGAGAAGTTCAGGTGAACAGAGGCTATCGGGTAGAGTTCAATTCTGCATTAGGCCCCTACAAAGGAGGTCTTCGGTTTCACCCCAGTGTTACTTTGAGTGGACTAAAGTTTTTAGGGTTTGAACAGACCTTCAAAAACAGTCTTACCTCACTGCCTATGGGTGGCGGTAAAGGTGGAAGTGACTTTAGTCCGAAAGGAAAGTCGGACAATGAGATTATGCGTTTCTGCCAGGCTTTTATGGCCGAACTGTTTCGTCATATAGGTCCGAATACCGACGTTCCAGCCGGAGATATCGGTGTCGGTGGACGGGAAATAGGCTATCTGTTTGGAATGTATAAAAAGCTAAGAAACGAATTTACCGGCGTATTAACCGGGAAAGGACGAGAATTTGGTGGCAGTCTTATTCGTCCCGAAGCGACCGGCTTTGGTGCTGTTTATTTTGTGCGTGAAATGTTGAGCCAGAATAACGAAACGCTGGAAGGCAAAACAGTGGCTGTTTCGGGATTTGGCAATGTGGCTTGGGGGGCTGTTTTAAAAGCCACAGAATTGGGCGCTAAAGTGGTGACCATCTCCGGTCCTGACGGTTATGTCTATGATCCGGACGGGATCTCTGGCAGTAAGATCGATTATATGCTGCAGCTGAGGGCTTCCAATCAGGATATTGTAGAACCTTATGCCGAAAAGTACGGAGTTGAATTTTTCAAAGGCAAAAAGCCGTGGGAACAAAAAGTAGATATTGCGATTCCGTGTGCCATCCAAAACGAACTCAATGAAGATGACGCGAAAAAACTGGTAGAAAACGGCTGCCAGTTGATTGCCGAAGCTTCCAATATGGGATGTACCGCCGAGGCTGTCTCTTTCGCTGTCGAAAATACGCTCTTTGCGCCCGGCAAGGCCGTCAATGCCGGTGGCGTTGCCGTTTCCGGACTCGAAATGAGCCAGAACAGCATGCGCCTCGGGTGGAGCAGAGAAGAAGTGGATACTCGCCTGCATCAAATCATGAGAAATATTCATGCCACTTGTGTCAAATACGGTAAAGGCACCAATGGTAAAATCAATTATGTGAAAGGTGCCAATATCGGTGGCTTTGTGAAGGTGGCAGAAGCCATGCTTGCACAGGGCGTGGTTTAAATAGACAATTTTGAAATACCGGCCTCTTTTATGAGTGGATGAAGTGATGTACCTTTGTCGGACTGCAGATGCAGAGAAAAGGTACTTAATCTAAAATGCATGATAGACACACATTCACATATTTTTTTGTCTGAGTTTGACGAAGACAGAGAAGAGGTCGTTGTTGGAGCAAAGGAGGCCGGTGTTTTCAAAATATTAATGCCAAACATTGACGAACAAACGATCCCTCCTTTGTTGATGACCGAAGCAGCTTACCCCGGATTTTGTTATGCCATGATGGGGCTGCATCCCACTTCCGTCAAAGAAGATTATACAGAACAATTGTCCATCGTTGAAGATTGGCTGGGGCAACGGGATTTTGTTGCCATAGGGGAGATTGGGATTGATTTGTATTGGGATAAATCGCGGGAAAAAGAACAACGTGAAGTGTTTGGAACCCAACTGCGCTGGGCTGCAGAGATGGAGAAGCCGGTGGTTATTCATGTCCGAGAAGCTTTTGATGCCGTCTTTGAAGAACTGGATAAAGTTAACGATTCCCGATTGAAGGGGGTCTTTCACAGTTTTTCAGGGAATGAAGAGCAGGCGCGGCGGGCGTTGGGATACGACGGCTTTATGTTGGGAATTAATGGAATTATTACGTTTAAAAATTCTGGGCTCGATAAAGTCATTGAAGCAGTAGGACCCGACCGTCTGATGCTTGAGACAGACGCTCCTTATCTGACGCCTGTTCCATATCGGGGGAAACGAAATCAACCTGCATTTCTGAAATATACCCTTGAAAAGCTGGCAAATCTATTTAATATGACCACGCAAGAAATGGACCAACTGACAACTCGAAATGCTGCCCAACTATTTGGGCTGGATTTATAATGCTGGCTATGAATAAACAAGTTTTAATAATTTATACGGGAGGTACTATCGGAATGGCGGTGGATGCCGAAACCAATGCTTTGGTCCCTTTCGATTTTGAAAAGATATCCCGGAAAGTTCCCGAACTAAAAAAATTTGATTTTGGAGTTAGTAGTATCTCCTTTAACCCCATCGTGGATTCGTCAGAAATGTCGCCCGAAATCTGGGGGAGACTCGTCCAGATCATTGAAGAGAATTATTCCCGGTTCGATGGCTTTGTGGTTTTGCATGGCACCGATACCATGGCGTATACTGCCAGTGCTTTGAGTTTTATGCTTCACAATTTGCAGAAACCGGTAATCCTTACAGGGAGTCAATTGCCATTGGGGGCCATCCGAACCGACGGAAAGGAAAATTTACTGACGGCCCTGGAGATTGCCGCCGCCCATAAAAACGGTCAGTCGTTGGTTCCGGAAGTTTGTATCTATTTTCAGGATAAACTTTTCAGAGGCAATAGAACCACAAAATATAATGCAGAACATTTCAGGGCCTTTCGTTCCGACAATTATCCTCCTTTGGCGGAGGTGGGGTTGCATATCAAATACAATTATCCTTATATTCGCTATACCACGCTGGAAGGTACTTTTTCGGTTTCGACCCAAATGGATAATAATGTGTCGTTGTTGAAAATATTTCCGGGCATTCAGGAGAATGTGGTCCGATCAATTCTTGAAGCCCCGGGGGTGAGGGGCGTCGTGCTGGAAACTTATGGCTCCGGAAATGCCCCAACGGCCCAATGGTTCATTCGGGCGTTGCGTGATGCCATTGACAGAGGGGTTATTATTATTAATGTTACACAATGTCTTTCCGGCAATGTGGAAATGTGGCGATATGAGACCGGAAGGCACTTGTTAAATATGGGGGTTATCAGTGGACATGACATTACTACCGAAGCCGCTTTAACCAAATTGATGTATCTTTTGGGAAATTGCTCTTCCACGGAAGAGTTAATTGCTGATCTCAACAGATCGCTTAAAGGGGAAATAAAACCGGTTAATCCTTAAAGTGGTAGTGGTAACCCCAATGGGGAAATGCTTCCGATAAATCGCGTGGGATGATTATTCGTTGTTTTAAGGAGGCTATTCTCTAATTATTAGGATTTAATATACTCGCCTTTAATTTCTGGAAGAAGGTGGCATGAACCAGCGTGGATACTACTCTTGGGACAACCATAGGGGAACAAGAATTGATTTAAACTGCGTCATGCGAGCTCCATTAGACCAATGTTTTAGATAAATTATCTACGAATGAATTTGAATGATAACATTGTATTTGACAATTTTTTTGTAATTTGCAACCCGTAAATTCAAGTGTAAAATAAAAATTTTGCGTTTTTACTAATTGATTTTAAATTTGTTCTGCATTGTTACGAATGAGAATGTCAATTATATTTGAGTATTAACAAACCAATACAAATCAAAATTTATTACAGATTATGAAAAAGCTATTTGCGTTTTTGGCAGTTTTTGGGATGCTTAGCATAGGTGCATCATCCATTTATGCTCAGGGAGAAGAGCAGTCGATGGCCGAAGATACTACAAGTGCACAAGTTACTGAGGCGGAGGCTGTAGAAGGAGAGATGGTTGAAGAAGCAGTCGTAGGACAAGATGAGAGTGAGGAACTTCAAGGGCTTCACAAACAAATTAAAGCCAAATTTATTGAAGGTGGTGCGATGTTTATGAGTTTCGTACTTCTGGCCCTTATTTTTGGTTTGGCGATTACCATTGAAAGAATAATTTATCTTAATCTTTCCTCTACCAACACTAAGAAACTTCTTCAGAAAGTGGAAGAAGCACTGAATGAAGGCGGTGTTGAAGCAGCTAAAGAAGTGTGCCGCAACACCAGAGGACCGGTTGCATCTATTTTCTATCAGGGTCTGGATCGATTCGATGAAGGTCTTGAGGTGGTAGAAAAATCCGTAGTTTCTTATGGATCGGTTCAAATGGGATTGCTTGAAAAAGGACTTACCTGGATTTCCTTGTTCATCGCTATTGCTCCTATGCTTGGGTTTATGGGAACAGTAATTGGTATGATCGATGCGTTTGACAGTATTCAGGCCATGGGAGATGTTTCTGCTACTGCGGTTGCAGGAGGTATCAAAATAGCTCTTATTACTACCGTATCCGGTTTGATTGTTGCCATCATTCTTCAGGTATTCTACAATTACCTGGTTTCTAAAATTGATGGCATCGTAAACTCAATGGAAGATGCTTCAATTTCTTTGATGGACATCCTGGTTAAGTATAACATGAAAAATAAATAATTGTCCTTATGACTAAGCTTTCAAAATATTTAAGTTTTGTTCTGTTTATCATCCTCGGGATAACAGTTGTTTTTGCAGGGCTTTTCTTCTTCGGAGGTGAAGTAGAAGATGCAGCTTTGCCAACACCTGTTTACACGGAGTCGATCCTGAACTGGGGAAAGATATTACTGATCGGAGCCGCTGCAATAACCATCATATTTGAATTAGTAAATCTGGTTATTAATCCGCAAACGGCTGTTAAATCTTTGATTTCTATTGCTGTATTAGGAATCGTTGTTCTGATTGCGTACAGTATGGGAGATGGTACACCTCTGCCACTGTTAGGTTATAAGGGATCAGATAATGTTCCAAGTATGTTGATTCTTGGCGATACATTTCTTTACAGTACCTATTTCCTCTTTGGGGGTGCTTTAGTGGCAATCCTGTATACAGAGGTGTCCCGAATTTTTAAATAACAACATTTTTTAAAGGAGGAAAGAAGATCTTTCCTCCTGACTTAATAATTATAAAATTCTATGGGAAAAAGAGATATTCAGGAAGTGAATGCAGGATCGATGGCAGATATAGCCTTCCTTTTGCTCATTTTCTTCCTTGTGACTACAACCATGGACACGGATTCAGGCTTGTCTCGGATGCTTCCACCTCCGGTACCGAAAACCGAAGAAACACCTCCGCCCATTAAAGAACGGAATGTGTTTGAGGTGCTTATTAATGCTCAGAACAGGCTGTTGGTGGAGAAAGAACCCATGGATTTGAGTCAGCTCAGGGAAGCCGCCAAGGAATTTATAGAGAACCCAATGGATGATCCCTCTTTGCCGGAAAAAGAAGAAATTGAAGTTGAATATTTCGGCATTGTACCTGTCTCCAAAGGGGTAATTTCTCTCCAAAATGACCGGGGAACTCAATACCAAATGTATCTGTCGGTACAGAATGAATTGGCCGCTGCTTATAATGAATTGCGGAATGAGTTGGCTCAACGGAAATTTGGTAAGAAGTTCGATGAACTTGATGATGACAAAAAGGAAGCTATTCGGGATATCTATCCGCAAAGAATTTCCGAGGCTGAACCTAAAAACATAGGAGGGAAATAATATGGCTAAATTCAGAAAGAAAAGAGGAGGAGGCCAGCAGGCAATCAATACAGCCTCGCTTCCCGATATTGTTTTTATGCTTTTGTTTTTCTTTATGGTGAGTACAACCATGAAAGAAGTTTCATTGAAAATTCAATTGAAACAACCAGAAGCAACAGAGTTGACCAAATTGGAAAAGAAAACATTGGTTACCTATATTTATGTTGGAATTCCGCAACGACAATATCAATCCACTTTTGGAACGGAACCTCGTTTGCAGTTGAATGATCAATTTTCTACGGTAGACGATATTCGGAATTATATTGTGCAAGAACGTGAATCCATGCGTGAAAGTGATCGTTCAAAAATGACGGTCTCTATTAAGGCGGATTTTGATACCCCAATGGGTGTTATTACCGACGTTAAGCAGGCTCTGAGAGAAGCGCAGGCGCTTAAGATTAGTTATTCCGCGCGGAAAGTTAATCAGATACCGATGTAAATCTTTGTTTTGATATAGAAGATTATGAAGGCTGTCTCGAGAGTGTATTTTGAGACAGCCTTTCTTGATTTTAGGCCGTTTGTTGGCCGGTTTTGTATTTGCATAGACCTCCATCTTTTAATCAGTCTTTTTAATTGGGATTTGTTTATGGACTTGAATAGTGTTTATCACTCCTTTTCAGAAACAGCTTTTGATCAGCTGATGCAAAAGCGAATTCATAAAGTGTTATTAATCTGTAGCTCTTACGATGCATATATGCTAGAAGAGGATGGACGGATTGATGAGCAGCTATTTAACGAATATGTTTCGTTGAGTTTGCGGTATCCGCCTCATTTTATTCAGGTGTCGTCTGCAGGTGAAGCTTTTAAGGTTTTGGAAGAAGAGCAGATAGACTTGGTGATTTCCATGCTAAGCGTCGGAGAGATGGATCCTTTTTCGCTTTCCCGTAAGATTAAAGAACTTTATCCCAGTGTTCCAATCGTTGTTTTAACGCCTTTTTCACGTGAAGTGTCTATGCAGCTGGAACAGGAAGATACCAGTGCCATCGATTATGTTTTTTGTTGGCTAGGGAATGCCAATCTTCTTTTGGCCATTATTAAGCTCATTGAAGATCGGATGAATGCGGATTATGATATTTGTGAAGTGGGGGTGCAAAGCATTCTTTTAGTTGAAGACTCGGTGCGGTTTTATTCCAGTTATTTGCCAGTGATCTATAAAATCGTTTTTCGGCAATCTCAAAAATTAATGCAGGAAGGCCTTAATGAACATCAAAAGATGATGCGAATGCGCGGTCGACCCAAAATATTGTTGGCCAGGACCTATGAGGAAGCGGAAAATTATTACAAAAAGTATCGGAACAACCTGTTGGGGATTATTTCTGATGTTTCTTTTAAGCATGATGGAACCAAAGAACAGGGGGCCGGTATTAATCTGGCCAAAAAGGTGAAGAAAGATAGCCCCTATTTGCCTATAATGTTACAATCGTCAGATGCCAGAATTGGCGAGGTGGCAAAACAAATGAAGGTGGGGTTTATTCATAAACAATCGAAGTTTTTGCTTCAGGAACTAAAAGAGTTTTTAAACTCTTATTTGGCCTTTGGTGACTTTATTTTTATTAACCCGCACACGGGGGATGAAATTGCTAGAGTCAGTAACTTGAAGGAATTACAGGGAAAGTTGATGGAAATTCCGGATGATTCTTTGCTTTATCACTTTAAACGGGATCATGTATCCAAATGGCTTACAGCACGAGCTCTGTTTCCTATTGCTGACGTAGTAAGGCAGATAAAGGTGGAGGATGATGTGGATATGGCCACCCATAAGGAGAAACTGGTTCGATTAATTGCTGAATTTCGGAAAAGTAAAGGGAAAGGAGTCATCGCTTCTTTTGATCGGGAGCGGTATGATGAGTATATGACCTTTTCGCGCATAGGGCAAGGGTCGATAGGAGGGAAAGCCCGAGGACTTGCATTTCTTAATACCATCATAAAAAAACATCCTGAACTGAGCCAATATCCTGACGTCAATATTATGATTCCCCGAACCATTGTTTTGGGGATTGATATTTTTGAAACTTTCATGGAAGAGAATGATCTTTATTCAGTGGGATTGTCGGAAGCCCCCGATGAAGAGATTCTTAGACATTTTATTAGAGGAAAGCTTCCGGAACATCTTCACGACGACCTTTTGAGGTTTGTCAGAGTGGTCCGGCGGCCCGTTGCCATTCGTTCGTCTAGTGTGCTTGAAGATAGCCATTATCAGCCATTTGCAGGAATATATTCGACCTATATGATTGCCCCGTCCCAAGAGGAGGTGATGGTGCATCAAATTATGGATGCCATCAAGTGTGTATATGCCTCGGTGTATTATAAGTCAAGCAGGGCCTATATGGAAGGAACCACGAACCTGATTGATGAAGAGCGAATGGGAATTGTCCTTCAGGAGGTTGTGGGACAGGCGCATGGCAATCGGTTTTATCCCACATTTTCAGGGGTTGCCAGATCGGTGAATTTTTATCCCATTCCACCGGAGAAGGCAGAAGATGGTGTGGTTAATGTGGCGTTGGGATTGGGTAGACATATTGTAGAGGGGGGAACCTCTCTGAGGTTTTCACCCAGATATCCTCACAAGATATTACAATTGTCAACGCCGGAGATGGTGGTCAAAGAAACTCAAAAAACCTTTTTTGCACTCGACTTGGATGCGAAAAACTTTGAACCTTCCGTAAACGACGGGATTAATATTCTCCGTCTAAATGTGGGTGAGGCAGAAGCTGACGGTTCGCTGAAATGGCTTGCCTCAGTCTTTGATATGCAGAATCATATGATCAAAGATGGTCTGATGGCTGATGGAGTAAGGCTAATTACTTTTGCTAACATCCTTAAATATGATGCTTTTCCTCTGGCCGAGATATGCAGAAAGATTCTGGATATTGGTCAGGATGAAATGAAACAACCTGTGGAGATAGAGTTTGCTGTTGATTTGCAGACACCCGACGGAAAGCCGGTATTTTATCTGTTACAGATTAGACCGGTGGTTAGCACCAAAAATCCTATGGGGCCTGACTTATCCGGTTTTGAACCCCAAAAGTGTTTTCTTTATTCCGAATCGGCTCTTGGTAATGGTGAGGTACACGATGTTCGGGATGTGGTGTATGTCAAAACAGAAAGCTTTAAACCATCACTTAACCGAGAAATTGCTACCCAAATCGAAAAAATTAATGATAAATTGCAAAAGGAGGGACGACCTTATTTGTTGATTGGGCCCGGACGATGGGGATCCCAGGATCCGTGGCTGGGGGTTCCAGTCAGATGGGGGCAAATAGCAGGCGCTCGGACCATTGTGGAAATGGGGCTGGAGAATTACCATGTGGAGCCAAGCCAGGGAACTCATTTCTTTCAAAATCTTACGTCACTCAGGGTTGGCTATCTCACCGTTAATCCATCCATCGGCGAAGGCCATATTGATATGAATGTTTTGGACAATCATCCCTCGGCGGAAGACTTGGGCTTGGTCAGACATGTGCGGTTCGCAAGACCTTTTTCGACCCTCATCGACGGGAAGAATAATATTGGTGTAATTGTATTTGACCAGAATCATGAGGAGAAATGAACAGTTGATGGTTGTATTATATCATAGAAGCCGGGCCCAATGTTCATTGAGCCCGGCTTACTGTTTTTATATGAATTTTTGTCTATGTTTAGGTGTTTTCATTATTGGTTTGTGTAGTTGGCTAAAAATCGAAGATTTTGTAACCAATTGAAAAGGTCAGATTGTTATTTACTCGTTCTAGTTTCGTGGATGAATCTCCCAGTCCCCAGGAATATCTGACATCGAGATTTAAACGGCCAATTTCTATACCTCCTCCGGTTTGAAAACTCCACAAGGCACTTTTTATGTTGTCTGAGAATTCATTGACATCATCAATACTCGCATACCAGTTATCATTTTCTTTGGCAGTAAAGGAGGCTACCGGACCACCGACACCATAAATATTGAGAAACTTTAAGTCAATAAGTTTTAGATGTGCCAGCAGAGGAATATCCCAGGTGTGATAGGTTGAGTTGATGCTAACATTCCCCATATCAGTGTTGGCGATGGTTTTTCCACCTTTTTTTACGTAAAGTAGTTCGGGCTGTATAGAAAGTTTATTAATCAATTTGATACGAGCAAAGGCACCTAGCATAAGTCCGTTTTTGGCCTCTTCTTTGGCGTCGCTGAAGGTATAATTTTCGGTCCCTTTTATTATATCTTCCGCGTTGTCGGTTCGGAATTTGGATGAATTGTATCCTGCTTTTACCCCCAATGCAAAACGCCCCTGCGCTATTGTTTGTAAGGAAAAGGTTGCTCCTGCGAACAGAAGCGCCGATAAAATAATGAGTTGCTTTTTCATCAGTATAAAGTTTATTTAATTTATTGGTCTGATGGAACTCGTATGACACTGGTTTCAATCATCTCCTATTGTGGCAATTCTCTAATGTCATACTCGTTTCTTCAGCTTTAGTTTGTCATTTTTTAGCTGCAGGCAAGGGATTCTATTTGATGCTGTGTTGCTTATGCTGCTGGTTGCCAACGGTTGAGATTGAATTGTTAAACTTCCTTAACACAAAGATTGTGCCATTACAAAAGTGAGAGGATCACCGAAAAACACATTATTCGTTTCTTATTTTGTACATTTACATCTATTGGATCAAATATCAGGAGTTTTTTTTATTCTGCACCTTTATTTCAGAGAAATCTTTTATAGGGTGTCCTAGGTAAGATTGTTACGAAAAGTATGTAAACTAAATATGCGGAACGCTTTATTATTGTTGATATTCAGTTTTTTTATGGCTGCCATAGAGGTTGTTTCCGGCGTACCGGCACCTCCCAAAGGAGTGACAGTGAGTGGATATGTAAAGGATGCGGAGACCGGCGAAACACTCATTGGGGCCACCATCGCCATAACAGGGGAGGGAACCGGAACCGTTACCAATATATATGGTTATTTTTCACTGGAGGTGCCGGCACCTGGTCGTATGCTTCGATTTGCTTTCTTGGGATACAATAGTCATGACTTGATTGTAAATCGTGATACGGTGGTTACTATTGAACTGGAACCTGCCGCCCAAACTCTGGGAGAGGTAGTGATTAAAGCGGAAGGAGACATTTATTCTTCCCGTTTTCCGTTGATAGGTCTTGAGAAATTAGAGTCTTCATCCATTCGTCGTATTCCTGTATTGATGGGGGAAACAGATCCTATGAAAGCGGTTCAGATGTTGCCGGGTGTCTCAGCTACCAGTGAAGGTTCCAGTAATTTCACCGTCAGGGGAGGCAACCCTGATCAGAATTTGTTGTTGATGGATGAAGCAATTGTTTATAATGCAGGGCATTTGCTTGGTTTTTTCTCCGTCTTTAACAACGATGCCGTTAAAAGTATAGAACTTTACAAAGGCGATTTTCCCGCATCGGAAGGTGGTCGTCTCTCCTCGGTATTGGATGTTCATACCAAAGAAGGAAATATGAAGAAATTTAAAGGATCGGCAGGGATAGGACTTATATCCAGTCGATTAAACTTGGAAGGACCGATTGTAAAGGATAAATCCTCATTTTTCCTTAGCGGAAGACGTTCTTATCTGGATCTGTTTTTACCTCTGTCGCCCGACGAAGCGATCCACGATAATAAGCTTTACTTCTATGATACCAATATGAAATTTAACTGGATTGTCAATGAAAATAATCGAATTTTCCTTAGTGGTTATTGGGGTCGTGATGTGTTTTCCGATGATCTTGCCCGTCTAAATTATGGCAACACCACCTTTACCTTTCGTTGGAATCATGTATTTTCCCCATCTCTATTTGCCAACTTTACCTTGGTAAAGAGTAAATATGATTATTTTCTGGGAACTTCCGAAAACGACTTTGACGATCTGGAATGGGTGTCGGAATTTAACGATTATATGGTAGGGAGTGATTTCTCTTGGTATATTAATTCAACCCGCACCCTTCGCTTTGGAAATAGAACCATTTATCATCGGGTTGATCCCGGCGATGTCTCAGGAACGGATGAGTATTCACTATTCCGGAGTATTAAGCTACCCCGTAATAATTCACTCGAACACGGTATATACATCAGTCATACCGATGAGTTGACGCCATGGCTTGTACTGAGGGTCGGTTTGCGTTATTCACTGTTTCAGAACATCGGGGGAGGAAAGGTATTTGAATTTGATGATGATTATATTGTGACCGATACTTTATACTATTCATCAGGGGAGATCTTTAATGAATATCATGGATTGGAGCCACGTGCAGGCGTTTCGGTGGAAATATCACCCAGACTTTCAGCAAAACTCAGTTATAGCCGTACCCGGCAATATATTCAGCTGGCCAGCAATTCCACGTCATCAACTCCTCTTGATGTTTGGTTTCCGGCATCTCCGAATGTGAAACCTCAGGTGGCCGACCAGGTATCACTGGGCTTTTTTCATACTTCAAGGGACAGGGTCTTTGAGAATAGTGTAGAAGTATTTAATAAATGGATGGAAAATACCATTGATTTTAAAGATCATCCCGACCTGATTCTCAACGAAACCATAGAAAGTGAGGTGAGACAAGGAAAAGCCTGGGCACGAGGCTTTGAGATTATGTCAAGGTGGAATACCCTTCGGTTTAATGGTTGGGTGGGATACACTTTTCTGAAATCGGAACGGGTAGCCCCGGACATCAATGATGGTAAACCGTATCTGTCTCAATATGATCATACCCATGATCTGTCGGTCTTTATGAATTACCGCCTTTCATCCAGGACTTCATTATCCTGGAATTGGATCTATTATACGGGATCTCCAGTAACTATGCCGGTGGGGAGATACGAGGTGAGTGGGGAAATGGTGCCTTTGTATTCCGAACGAAATGGAGAACGAATGCCCGATTATCATCGGCTCGATTTATCGTTGACCATCCGGGGAAGAAAAGGAAGAGGTAAAGGGGGAGAATGGATCTTTTCGCTTTACAATGTATATGGCCGAAAAAATGCCTGGGCCATTAATTTTGTGAGTGATGAAACCGATCCCTATAAAATCAAAGCAGAGAAGACCTATTTGTTTTCAGTTGTTCCCTCTATTTCTTATAAATTGGAGTTTTAATATACAATTATGAAACAACCACAATCCAGATTGATTCCATTGGGAATACTAATAGCAGGGCTGCCTAAGAAGTGGAAAAATAGCAGGCTTTACTTTCAAATAAAGACCCCGGGATTGGTCGTGTCCTTGGTCTCTGCCTTGATGGTGTTTAATGCATGTACCGAAACCATTGACCTGGAACTTGAATCGGCTAATAAACGTTTGGTGGTGGATGGTTTGGTGATGAGTAATCAGCGGCGTCATTTTGTCCGGCTGACTCAATCCGTACCGTTCTTATCCGACTCGGCTTCTCCTTTGGTGTCGGATGCTACAGTCTTACTTACTGATGGGGAAATTACTGAGCAACTTTCTGAATCGGATGAGTTTCCGGGGGTATATATTTCTCCTGGAAATATTCTTGGACAATCCGGTAAAACCTATTTCCTTTCAATTTCTGATGTTGATATCAACGAAGATGGTGTTGAAGAAGAATATACCGCTCATTGTTACATGCCTGCCGTGACAATGCCGGATTCCATAAACATCGTTTATGATTCTACATGGAATATATGGAAGGTATTACTCTATGCCAAAGACAATCTTGAAACAGAGGATTATTATTTGTTTCGAGTATTTAAAAACGGCACCCTGATTTCGGATCGACTGGGAGAATTTAGCATCGTTAGCGATCAGTTTTTTGTAGATGGTGTTGCTGATGGTATTTGGATACAATCAATTGCTGCCGGGGAGGATCAGGAAGTCTTTGCAGCAGGGGATGTAATAACCCTTCAGATGTGCGGAATAACCGAAGAATATTTTCGTTTTATTGAGTCGGTTCAAGAGGAGAACCGATTTCGATATCCACTGTTTAGTGGGCCTCCTGCCAATGCAGAAGGCAATATTTCCAACGGTGGACTTGGCTTTTTTGCCGCGTTTTCGGCACAATATGCTTCCTTTCGGTTTGATGAAGTCAATTTAGTGAAGTGATGAACCAATAATATTGAAAAATTCTTCGCGGGTGGCCATGTTTTTTAAAAATGCACCTGTAAAATCTGATGTGGTCGTTACAGAATGTTGTTTTTGTACCCCTCGCATCTGCATACACATATGTTGCGCTTCAATGACCACAGCCACCCCAAGAGGATTTAAGGTTTTGTGAATGCATTCTTTAATTTGAGTCGTCAATCTTTCCTGAACTTGAAGGCGACGGGCATATGCCTCCACTACACGGGCAATTTTGCTTAATCCTGTAATATGATATCGAGGAATGTAGGCTACATGTGCTTTCCCAAAAAATGGAAGCATATGGTGCTCGCACATGCTATACAGTTCTATGTCTTTTACTACGACCATTTGTTGATAATCTTCCCGGAACATGGCCGATTTAATGATTTCTTCCGGATTCATGTTATACCCCTGAGTGAGAAACTGCATTGCTTTGGCAACGCGAAGAGGTGTTTTTTCCAACCCCTCCCTTGTGGGATCTTCCCCAATGAGCTTTAAGATCTCTGAATAATGCAAACTTAGCTGTTCGGTCACATTATCGTCGAAGGATTCAATTTTTGCGTATCCGTGTTTCCCGTTTAATGTTTGTTTCATCCGTGTAAAATTTAGTTAAGTTATTGACCGGATGGAACTCGCATGGCATGACTTTTTATGAAAGTCCTTGTTGTGGCAATTGTTGCCATGCTCGTTTCATTATGTCGTTTTGTTTTGGCTTCCCGAAATTATCTAGGAAAATCCTAGTAATATAGGGGTGGCTTACTATATGAAAGTAACAAAAATACAAAAGACCACCGAGAAAAAGGAATGACAAACGCTATTATTTTGGTTCATTCCAAATAACTGGTCGGCCATGCAAATTTGGTGACCAATCTTAGAGGTGGTAGGAGGGCTTTTACCGCTTCTTGCGGGATAGTATTTATGTGGGAACCTAAAGAATAAATTAGGTGGATAAAACCACTCGGTATATGCCTCCCGGTTTGCTTTTGACCAGTCCTTTAAACTCCAGGTCAAGAAGAATCGCGGATAATTTGCTGACCGGAATACCGCATTTCAAACTTAGAAGATTAAGATTTAGTTCTTCTTCTTCTAATAGTGTCTCCATAATTTTTTGTTGATCCTCATTTTCAAGGGTGGCAAAGAGATTCCCCTGAACTGCCCTAGGTGGTTGTATGCCTGGCTCCCATCCCAAGGCGTATTCCAGATCCTGTGCCGACTCAATTAATGCTGCAACATTAGTTTTGATGAGATTATTGCATCCTTTGGAGAAGGTATCCCCCGGACGCCCGGGAAATGCTAGAACATCCCGATTATAATCTCGGGCCAGTTGAGCGGTGATGAGGGCGCCTCCTTTGGCTGCCGACTGTACCACAACCACCGCATCCGATAGTCCGGCGATTATTCGGTTGCGTTGCACAAAGTTGTGTCGATCAGGATTGGTTTTGCTTTTGAATTCGGTAATTAGGGCCCCTTCTTTTAGCATCTCTTTGGCAACATTGCGATGCATGGAGGGATAAAGGCGGTCTAGCCCATGGGCCAAAACACCTATAGTCGGTAGATGGTGTTTTAGGGCGGCTTTATGTGCACAGATATCTACACCATATGCGAGACCGCTGACAATGACCGTGTCGGGATGTCGTTCTGCCAGGTCAGAGACCAGTTTTTCGCATAACTCTTTTCCTTCTTCCGTTGGGGTTCTCGTTCCAACGATGGCAATAGTATGGTGCGCTTCAAAGCAGTTGGTCCCCTTGACGTAGATCATTAATGGGGCATCGGTACAATAAGAAAGACGATGAGGATAGGAGGGATCGGAAAAGAAAATCGGAGTGATTTGGTGTTTCCGAATAAAACAACACTCTTCTTCGGCTTGTTGCAGTAATTTTGGCCGGTCTATATTGCGAAGGAGTTGTTCCAGTGCCGGCCCAATTCCCGGAACTTTTCTCAGTGTCGGCAATTTTTCTTCAAACAAGGCCGATTCAGATTTCAGATAAGCAATCAGGTTACGGGCCAGTTTTGGTCCGATACCCTTGATCATACTTAAAGCAATCCGATATTTTAGCATTTCTTTCTCCATGGCGAATTGTCGTCTTGGAGTTGGTGAATTAAAACTAAAAAATCTAATCCAGAAACCAGGATACCCCGGTCGTTACTTTTCCGGGATTTCCACGACCTGCTTCCAGGTGCATACAAAAACGGTCCGTCAGAAAATAACGAATCCCGAATATGGGACGTATCCTGAAGACAACCTCTTTCCCTTTATTGTCGTTATACCTTTCGTTCTCCGGATCCCAAACCTGCTTTTCATCGGTTTTGTTAAATGCTAGCTGTGCCGCGCCCGAAATATACAGGTCGAAATCACCCAGAAAGATATTGTAGCCACTCAGTCGCTCTATCCAATGTGCATAATGTACTGTGGCTACTACCCCTGTCATAAAGGTCCGGTATTTCAATATGTTCGATGAAAGCGTATCGTTGACATATTTATCACGATTGTATCCCATAAAACCTCCTGCGCTAAAGAATGAGTTGATACCTTTCTCCACGAAAATCGACAGGGGCGGAATCTTACTGATCGAATAGTCTGCGTAATCGTTCTTATCGGAATAATCGGCAAAAGAGATCTTGGGGCTAATGATCCACTCTTGTTGACTATACTGAGCTTTCACGGAAAATTCAAACGCTGCCAGAATGATCAGGGCTATGAATATCTGCTTTATCATATTTTATCCTGTAATTTGGGAATTCATTATAAAGATATCACAAGGTTTATCCAATCCACCAGTCCCTCAAATCACTTAGCTTGAATAGATTTGCTGAAACTTGTTGCCAACCAGATTGTAAGAGTGGCGCATTAAAAACTAACTACTTTGACCGTCCTTCAAGACTGGAAAGATAATTGTTAATTTCCGTTCGCTCTTTTTTCGATGTCGCAGATAAACCTACAGCGGGATATTTGGCAATACCACCCTTCATTTTCTGATAGATGGTGAGCCAGTGGATAAGTCCCCATAATTGACCTTTGATTTCATGTCGATGAACTTGTTGTAACGGGATTTTGAAGGCTTTAAACTTTCTTCCTATGGGGAAAAGATTATAATGTTTTACCATCAGGTTTTTGTTGTTCTCAACTTCTATTTGAATGTAAAAAAAACCTCCCAGATAAAAGAAAGAACCTGAAATTGCTATTAACCCCAATATTGCCAGCTGCGACCATACCGGAATCGTTATTACTTCTGAAAAGGAAAGAGCAAACAGAATAAGCAATGCTGCCCATATCCCTGTGAATAAAAGCAAGGCCCTGGACGATTGTTTTTTGTTTGAAATCATATCGGTAATATTTTGTTTTGCCTTTACGCTGAACAAAGATAAAAGTTCGGACTCAATAAAAAACCTTATTTTTGCAACATTTACACGATAATATTAACTGAGCATGCAACCATTACCAGCGAAATCTGCTTCTGTCGCACTTTGTGAGGATCCGGTGACAGACTTGGATCTGCTAATCCAAAAGATATCTCCGGATAAAGTTTTTACACTTACCGATCAGCATACCCGCCATCACTGTTTCGATTTTATAAAAAAGGTGGACCGCGTTTCGGAGGAACAAATCATCACGATTAAAGCCGGTGATGATTTTAAAAACACTGAAGCCTTATCATCGGTATGGCAGTTTCTTTCTGAGCGAGGAGCCACTCGTCATTCCCTGCTGATAAATCTGGGTGGAGGAATGCCTTGCGACCTGGGTGGGTTTGCAGCGGCTACCTACAAAAGGGGGATTTCTTTTATCAATATGCCTACTACACTTTTGTCGATGGTGGATGCCTCAGTGGGCGGTAAGACCGGGATCAATTTTAATGGTTTTAAAAATGAAATAGGGGCCTTTAGGCAAGCAGAGATGGTTTTAATGTATGCGCCTTTTTTGAATACACTTGACAGGGATAACCTCCTGTCCGGATATGCAGAAATGATTAAACATGCGCTGATTGATAAGCTTGAAACCTTAGAAAAGTTGCTTGGCCTGGGATTGTCTGACATTACTTCAGAGAAACTATCTCCATTGATTGCCGAATCTGTGCTGGTGAAAGATCATTATGTGGAAAGCGATCCCTTGGAACGTGGTATGAGAAAAGCCTTGAATTTGGGGCATACCATTGGGCATGCCTTCGAAAGCCTTTCCATGAAGAAAAAGAAGCCGGTTCTTCATGGCTTTGCTGTGGCTTGGGGAATGGTTGCAGAGCTGCGAATTGCGGGGAAAAAGCTGGGATTCCCTTCCAATGTTTGCAAAAAGGTAAGTGATTATATTACCAATATGTATGGAGATCACCAATTTGTGACATCTGATTTTGAAGATCTCTATGCTCTGATGCGACATGATAAGAAGAACAAAGGAGAAAGAATTAATTTTACCCTGCTGGAAGAAGTAGGAAAACCCGTTATTGATGTAGATTGCAGCAAAGAGGAGATTGAAGAAGCAATCGGTTTTCAGAAGTGAAATGCCAAACGAATGCATACCCGAACTCCCGGAGCGATTGGTATTTGATCCGGGTTAATAGCCGAATGGAATGGATGTAATTTTATGACAATCAGTAATCAATGAGCATGGATGCAATAATTATAACACCCCCCAGAGGGAAGAAGCCGGTCGTTGTGGAGTTGCCTTCTTCCAAAAGTATCAGTAATCGTTTGCTGATCCTTAATGCTTTATCCTACAATGCGCGGGCTGTCAAAAATCTTTCCGATAGTGATGATACCAAGGCTCTTTATACTGCCCTTCATTCCAATGCTTCCCTTTTTAATGTGGGGGCTGCCGGTACCACCATGCGGTTTTTAACTGCTTTTTTGTCACGTATTGTAGGGGAGTGGGTCATTACCGGAAGTAATCGGATGAAAGAACGCCCCATCGCTGTTTTAGTGGATGCCTTGCGTCAATTGGGCGCAAGAATTGAATATTTGGAAAAGGAAGGCTTCCCGCCGATACGTATTTTCGGTAGTGCTTTGCAGGGGAAAACACTTGAATTGCCGGGGAATATCAGTAGTCAATATATTTCGGCTTTGTTAATGATTGCTCCTGTTATTACCAATGGTGTTACGTTGAAACTCATCGGTGATGTTACTTCCAAACCTTACATTGCGCTTACTCTGAAATTAATGGAACAATATGGGGTTAAAGCCCAATGGGAAGAGAACGTCATTCATGTTCCAGAGCAAACCATGAAACCGCCCAGACAAGTGCGCGTTGAAGCCGACTGGAGTGCTGCCTCGTATTGGTTCCAGATTGCTGCATTGAGTGGGCTTGGGACAAAAATAATTTTAAGAGGGCTTGACCAAAATAGTTTGCAGGGAGATGCCAAGGTGGCAGGGTTGTTTGAGCCATTAGGGGTGAATCATGAATTTGTTGGAGAGGATTTAGTGGTGACCAATATCGGAGGTGGTGTCCAACATTTTGAATATGATTTTACCGATCAGCCCGATCTGGCACAAACCTTTGCCGTTACGTGTGCCTGTATGGGTGTTTCCTTCCATTTTACGGGTCTACATACTTTGAAGATTAAAGAAACCGACCGAATTAATGCCCTAATTGCCGAATCGCGAAAGCTGGGTTTTGTTTTTTCTACCAATAATGTTGATGATCTGAAATGGGATGGTAAAAAGGACCCTGTCACGGGCATGCCAATTATCAACACCTATCACGATCATCGAATGGCCATGGCTTTTGCACCTGCATCACTCTATGTTGGGGAGGTGCAAATTGAAAATCCTTCGGTGGTGACTAAGTCGTATCCCGGTTTCTGGAACGATTTGGAGAAAGCAGGATTTTCGATGATTTATCGGTGAATGGATCATCAATTACCGTTGTTTCCTGTCTTTGGGAGATGACGGTATGGGCCTTTTTTTTTCTGGGCATCCTTTGTTGGATAGGTGCCATAATAAATGGCAGGTGTAAATATCTGCGTAATATTTCCTTTCTGTTCTGATTCCTAAAGTTAATTTAACGTTTATTCTTTTTTTCTCTTCTTTTTCCCAACCTTTTTGAACCTTCTTCCGTAAAAACCCTTTGGAAACTGTTTGTTTTTTGTTAAAACTGGTGATTTTACAGTATGATTCTTCTTGTGATTTAGAGGGTTCGGGAAAAAACAAGGTTGGAGTTTTCAAAGGTTTTTTCGAGTATTTATTTTAGATGAGATAGAATTAGTATGCAACAACGATTTCGGTGTAATAAAAGATAATTGTTAGATGATTACTTCTTAGGTTTATTTAGGCTTAACCTATTAAATTAACCCAAGGTTCTGTGGATAATCCACTTCTGACAAATATTATTTTTCCATTCTACGGTTCTGTATATGGGCCGGCTCAGTATGTAGGTTTACTGTTTTACTAACCCCAGTAATAGGGATTAAATAATATACGCGGATGAGGAAAGGTTTACAAAAAATTAAAATATTTTCTCCCTTTTTGTTTCTCAAGAGCATTCTGCTTTTGACTGTATTTTTCGTTTCTGTTGAGAATATTACAGGTCAGAACCCAATCGTTTGTTCAGGCGGAACCCTAACCGGAGCAGATGTGCTGGATGCAATGGGCGTTTCAGGAGCAGACAGGTTAGTGGGAAATTTCTCCCTTACTTCTACGACACCTCCTGGTGGTGAAACAACCATAACGATAACCGATGGTGCAGACAATGAGAGTGATAGCTTTTCCGGCTTTGATGTCTCTGTTTATTCAGAATATGAAATCCATTACGACGGTGGCTCCGGCTATGATGTAACTTATCAAGTTGTCGCTTCTCCTCCCACCGTTA
Source organism: Thermophagus sp. OGC60D27 (assembly GCF_052400625.1). NCBI lineage: Bacteria > Pseudomonadati > Bacteroidota > Bacteroidia > Marinilabiliales > Marinilabiliaceae > Thermophagus > Thermophagus sp. OGC60D27. The sequence goes on along the minus strand of NZ_JBQTGH010000005.1, from coordinate 121,891 downwards.
GTTTATCAACAATAGATCCGTCAAGTGTATGTGTTGGTGATGAGGTTTCCATTGATATCACTCTAATTGGTTCGGGGATTTGGAATGTTTATCTGGATGAAACCTCATTGGGCGTAAGTAGTTACACTTTGAGTGCCAGTGGTTCTGGTACCACTCATCGGTTAAATTTTACTTTAAGTTCTAATTCCACTTTTGAAATTACCTCGGTGGTGGCCTATGGTAATAGTAATTGCTCTGTTGATCCTGCTGATTTGCCGTCCCCTCTATCATTTTCTGTGCTACCCGACCCTTCTGCTCAATCAGTAACCGGAACTAACGGATGCGATCCGGCATCGCTTAATGATATTACTTTGTTAAGTTCTGAGGTTGGCGTTGAATATTACATTGTTTATAATGATGGTAGCTCCATCTCTGAAGTGTCCGGTACCCGATGGACCGGCGATGGAGGGGCACATATTTTTCCCGGTGTTAATGATGGAACAGGAGAGTATTATGTGGTGGCAATGGGATGTCATGGAGAAGTTAAGATGGGAGGATCATTTTATATCAGTACGCCTCCTGCGACTACCCCTTCCATAAGTTCTTCCAGCCCTGCATGTCCGGGCACCGACCTTATAATTGATAATACTGAAGGTTCGGATGTGCAATATTATTTGTTGAGGGATGGTTCCAGAACCGGTGCTTATAAAAATGGGAACAATGGGGCCATTACTTTTGGTGGTTTAACTACACCTGGAACTTATACCATAGAAGCCGAACGACATGACTGCGTTGTTGCCATCCCCGGCTCGTTTGAGATTCAGGCATTACCCTCATTTTTCACTCTTTCGGCCAATCAAACTTCCTATTGTGCCGGAACCACTCCTACTGGTGTTGAACTTTCTCTTGCTGGTTCTGAGTCGGCGATCCAATATCAGCTTCAAAGGAATGACGGATCCGGGTTTTCTGATTTGGGGTCACCGGTAATCGGTGATGGGAATGCTTTATCGTGGGTCAATATCTCTGAGGGGGCATATCGTGTGGTGGCTTCATCAACGGCGGGGTGTTCAACCATTATGTCCGGAACACCAGTGATTGTTGAATATGATCCTCCTACTGCTGTTATTACCTCTAGCTCACCCAATAGCCGATGTGAAGGTTCTTCCGTTGATTTCAATATTAATGTTACCCTTACAGGAACCCAGCCTTTTAGTTTTGATATCATCAACAATGTGGATGGGAGTGTCATTTCTGTTTCGAATTATTTCTTCAATACCTATTCGGTATCGGTAGACCCATCAACAGATATTATATATACGTTAACCAATCTTACTGATGCTTCGGGTTGTGACCCGGTAATGGATGTGGGGCAAACCCAGTTTTTTGTTCGTCCCGCTCCTGTATTTACCTTTGATGCAAGTCCGAATCCTGTTTCTACTGTTTCGGGGACTTCAACTACCAGTGTATGTGTGGGAAGTGAGGTGACTTTGGATGTTAATGTTTCCAATTCGTCTGGACCCTTTGACTATGTTTGGAGTAGTGGTAGTGCTTTTGGGACCACTAAGTCGGTTTCATTTAATCCCAATACCACCAGAACTTACGATGTTACTATCGAAAATGAATTTGGATGTACCGCCACCCGTCAGATTGAGGTGATTGTGAATCCTCTTCCTACGGTAGATTTTGAACCTGATGGAGGAGATTATGATGTTTGTATTAATGGCGGAGACGTAGAGCTGATTCCGGATGCCCCAAACACCGGTGGTAATTTTTCGGGTACAGGAGTGTCTGGTAATTTCTTTGATCCTGTCACGGCAGGTGTCGGTCGACATTCCATTACCTATACTTTTACCAATACTTCCACAGGATGTGAGAATAATATAACAAAAGACCTTGATGTTAATCCCGAACCGAATGTTAATGTTCAGGGAAATCCTACCGATTATTGTTATGGTGATGGGGCTGTTACCATCGGTAGTATCCCACAAAATAGTAATGGTGTTTGGACCATAGTGGGAGGTACAAGACCTTGGTTTAATGATAACGGTAATGGAACAGCAAGTCTTGATGTGGATTTAGCTATTGATTTGACAGGTGGTGGTAGTTTTGATCTGGTTTATCAATATACAGATCCTAGTACTAGTTGTACCGCGGAAGATATCCTTACTGTTGATTTGCATCCCGACCTGGCCGATGAAATTGAATTTGAATATAGCTTGTCCACAGCTGGAGCCGGGGATCCATGGAATGCCTTTCCGGCAGGTGATCTGACGGTGTGCCAGACTGAGGCCCCCATTAACCTACGGGGCATCTTTGATGATACCGGAGCGGTGATTGGAGATGGTCATTTTTCTGGTCCCGGAGTTACTGATACTGGTTCAGGAACCGCTCAATTTGATCCTTCGGTGGCTGGAAATGGAAATCATACCATAACATATACTTATACCGATCCGGCCACGACTTGTTCCGGAACCATTACTCATACGGTTCAAATAGGTACAACCTTGGAATTCCCGGGATTGAATCCTCTTTATTGTGCTTCCGATGGTCCCATAAGTGTGTATGGGGATGAAGTCCCGGCCAGTGGGGTTAGCGGAACTCTGGCAATATTTGATAATACCAATCCTGCCAGCCCGAGCCTGATTTATTCCCAGGCTAATAACTCTTCTGCCAATCCTTTTTCTTTCGATCCCTCAGCAGAAGGATCGGGTGAATATCTTTTCCGATTTACCTATAATGATGGACTTTGTGATAATATCATTGAGGAGGTGGTTACCGTAGCGGCTGCGATCAATGCATCCTTTACAATCAATGCGCCTTCAACTCAGTTCTGTGAAACTCAGGGGCCGGTAGAACTGGTGCCTAGCCAAGGAGGGGGTACGTTTTCGATCAATACTTCTTCGGGGGGCGGAGTGGCAGGCTATTATTTTAATCCCTCGCATCCCGATGTGATACCCGGAAATACTTATACCATCACTTATACCATAAATACAGGCTCTTGTACAGACTCCTATTCAATGAATGTTAGTGTTATCTCTGTACCTACCCTTGATATTTCAGGCCTTAGTGGCGATTATTGCGATAACGACGGCGGACCTTTTTTAATTGAACCCAACAATGGTGGTATTGCCGGTGCCGTATATACTTTCTCAACCACATTAAATGCTGTTGGACGATCCCCGCTCTATTATGATGATGGAAGCGATACCACTCATGTGGCATCCTACACATATACCGGTGCATCGGGCGATCCACTCTTTTTCGATCCGGTGCAGGCGGGCTATGGAACCTATACGATTACTTATACCTTTGATAATACGGCCAACACCGGTTGTATTACCTCTGTCTCCCGAACGGTCACAGTTCATGAAACACCGGGAGTCACCTTTGCCGGAATGGCCGATCCTGTTGAATACTGCCAGTCCGATGCGCCTGTGACCTTGCAAGGCAGTTTTGTAGGAGGCGGTTTCACCGGTGAGGGAAATTTCTTCGGTGCCGGGATAAATAATGCTACACCGGATGACGGGGTGGCAGAGTTTGATCCCTCTTCGGTAATTCCGGGTGATCATCCTATACAATATGTGTATTACGATCCTGTTACCGGATGTAATTCTGAAAAGACCAAAACCTTTACCGTTAAGGAGACCCCTGCTGTCTATAACGTAACGCCTAATAGTTCTACCTCTGCTCATCCGGGGCATTTTTGTCCGGGTGACAATGTGGAAATTGGTGTGGATGATTCTCAGGATGGTGTTGATTATCTGTTGATTCGAAATGGGAATATAGCCTCTCCTGTGGAAACAATTTCCGGAAATGCCAGTGTCGGAGCAATTACTTTTTCTCCGGTGAATGTACCGGGTGATTATACCGTACTTGCCATTTGGCCATCACCATCAGGCTGTTCACAATGGATGAACGGAACGGTGGAAGTTCGTGAAAACAATGTTACTGCTTCTTACACCAAACAAAATGTCTCTTGTCCCGGTGATACCAATGGGAAAATAACTGTTTCTGCTTCTGGTGGTAGCGGTCCTTACTGGTTCTATCTGTATAATGATGCGGCATTATCGTCTCTGGTGGACGATAATAATTCAGGGAATTTTTCAGGACTTAGTGCACAAGTTTATTATGTTCAAATAGAAGATGCCATCGGGTGTATGCTTCCTGCTCCGGTGGAAGTAAATATTTCCGAACCTGCTTCCGGGTTGTCTGTCACCACCGATAGTTCACCATCCGGATGTGCCGGATGTACTGCCGGTGTTGACTGTGAGGGCGAGGCTTGGGTGACTATAGCTGACGGTACTGCTTTTGCCGATCTTATCACATATCCTTCAGGGTATGATGTGCAATGGACCGATGGCAGTGGTAGTTCGGTGACCGCAACGGGAGATGGTACCGCCATTGAAAAAATGCCCGCAGGTTTCTATACTGTTCGGGTTACCGATGCTAATGGTTGTTGGATTGAGGAGGTGATCGAGATTGAATCTGTGCCGGCCATCACACTGACAGAGGTGAGTCGTAGCCACGTCTCCTGCCATGGTGCCGCAACCGGTCAACTGGTGGTGGAAGCAGCCGGTGGAGACCCTGCTGTTGAGTATCAGTTTTCCATTGATGGGGTCAACTGGTTAAACCCCGATGTTGCCGGAGGTAATCAAAGAACTTTTGCGGGGCTTACTGCCGGAACTTACAATGTGTTTGTTCGGGATCTTCATTATCCTCGGTGCGAATATCAACTGGGAACAGCCATCGTTATTTCTGAACCTTCGGCGCTGTCGATTTCAGAAGTTGTAAGTTCTCATTCAGATGTGGATTGTTACGGCAATGCAACAGGTCAGTTTGAAGTGGTGGCTGCCGGTGGTAGTGGTTCTTTCGAATATTCTTTGAATGGTGGAGCTTTTGGTGCAGACAAAATCTTCACCGGTCTTATGGCCGGTTCGTATAGTGTAACAGTCAGAGATATAAATGGTTGTACGGCGGCATTGGCAATGCCTGTGGAAATTACTCAGCCTGCTCAGTTGAGTATTACCAATACGTCAACTACGCCTGTTTCTTGTATGTCGGGGAATGATGGGGCTATTGCTATTACAGCCAACGGAGGAGACGGTAATTATGTTTACTCTATTACTGCAGGACCCGAAACAAGGCCCAATCAAACATTAAATACTTTTGACTTACTCCCGGCCGGAACCTATGATGTGTCGGTTACGGATGGAAATAGTTGTGTTGCAACTTATTCCGGAATTGTGGTTGATGAACCGTCATCCGCAATGGCGCTCTCTGCAACCGTCATTCAAAATGTTTTATGTCGAGGCGGAAACAGCGGAGCTCTTTCTGTCTCTGCTTCCGGAGGTTCTGGGAATTATGAATTTAGTATCGACGGAGGAACTACTTGGGTGACCAACAACACCAATAGTTATATCTTTGATAATTTGGTGGCAGGTTCCTACACCATTGATGTTCGGGATGATAATGGATGTATGGCCAATACTTCCGAAACCATCAGTCAGCCGGCCTCTGTCTTTTCGCTGAGCGCTGCAGTAGACAAAGATGTTACCTGTTATGATGGCAATGACGGTGAGATTACTGTCGAGGGAACCGGAGGGTCGTCGTCATCGGGAGTTAATTATGTTTTGTACAAAAATATTTCGGGTTCATGGGTAATGCAAGCTACCTCTTCTAACGGAACTGGAGCTTCCCATACCTTTACCGGCCTTTCTGCCGGAGATTACCGGGTTGAGGCTTGGGACAACAGTGGTGCCTGGAATGGGGATTATTGTTCCGACTTTGTGGAAGTGACTGTTGATCAGCCATCCGCTGATATTCAAATCAATACCATTAATATTAATCATGTTACCACAACCGGTGGAAACGATGGCTCCGTTGAAATAGAAATTTTGGGTGGGAGTGGTTCTTACAGCTCTATTACCTGGAGTGGAACGGAAGAGAGTACCGGTAATCCTGTAGGCGGGTTGGTGAATAATGTCTATGTTCAACCGAACCTGGTAGCCGGAACTTATAGTGTGGAGGTGACAGATGCGTTGGGTTGCACGGTGACCTCTGATCCAATTGTGGTTACCGATCCGGATTCACCTTTAGGATTGAGCATCTCAACCGGTGAGCCCGGCCCATGTTACAATGCCACCAATGGAACCATTAGCTTAACGGCAACCGGTGGTGTGACTCCTTATACTTCTATTACGTTAAGTAGAATGGGGACGGTGATTGCTCCAACCTCTTCAGGAAGTGATTTTGCCAACTATAGCAATTTGGGTGAAGGTACCTATGAGGCTGAAGTTGTGGATAATGCAGGTACTTCCTATACGGAGACCATCACCTTTAACCTCCCTGATGCTTTGAATCTTAACTTTGCTATTGATCATGATGTTACTTGCGCAGGGGCTTCTGATGGATCCATAACTTTCAGTGTGACAGGTGGTACCCCTGATGCCTCCGTGACGCCTAACACTTATGATTATTTCATCATACCATCTGTGGGCGGTGTTATTTCCGGAACTGTTGATGCGGGTGGCGATGAGACGGTTGCAACTTTGTCTGCGGGGACCGATTACCTGTTGAGAATAGTTGATGATTTGGGATGTATTGTGGAGACGACATTTGATATTAATGAACCGGATCCTATCACTTTTGATATTGACTCTGAAAATCTTTCCTGCTACGGCAGTGGCGATGGAGAGATCTCTGTCACCAATGTGGATGGCGGATGGGGCAGCAACTACAGTTATGCCTGGGAGGTTTACAACGGAACCGGTTGGGATCCTTATCCTTCTTCAGGGCAGGCTACTACGCCTACTGTTAATAATCTTCCTGTTGGCACCTACCGGGTAGTGGTGACCGGTAATCTTCATGGATGTACTGCTACCTCTGCCGGCATTCAGATAACTCAACCGGAAGATTTGGAGCTTATACTCTCCGGACAAAAAGATATTACTACCTGTTATGGTGATAATTCGGGTGAAGTGACGTTGAGGGTTGAAGGTGGCAGTGGTCCTTATGATCTTACAGGTAGTGCTGCTCATCTGAACTGGTCGGGAACCGGAACTTTTGTAGCTACCGGACTTTCGGCAGGCATCAACAATTTTAACGTCGAGGACGCGCATGGATGTACAGCCACTTCTTCAGCCACTATCCAGGAACCGAATCAATTGGTGGTTACAGGAGTGGATGCTAAAATAGAATGTGAATCAGACGGTTCAGGTGGTGAATTGGAGCTGGAACTTTCCGGTGGCGTGGTTAACGGTTTGGGTGAATACTCTTATCGGATAGAACTTATCCATCAGGTTACAGGAAACAGCCTGGTGTGGATTCGCAGCTCTTCAACCCAACCTCTCGTCATCAATGATATTACCGGCATTCCGGAAGGGAACTATGATCTTTTTATCACTGATGCGAACTCTTCTAATCCCTCCGGATGCATCTATACGGATGTTGTTAGCTTCTCTTATATTGATATCCAGGCAGTTGTTGACCATGTCTCATGTTTCGGTGCTTCCGATGGCGCAATTGATATCACTATCAGCGGAGGATCAGGTAATTATACTTATCAGTGGAATAAGGATGGCGAAGCTGCTATTTATGCCAGTAATCAGGATTTAAGTGGTTTAACCAGTGGAAGCTACGTTTTGACACTGACAGATGTTGACCGGGGTTGCACACTGGTTCGTACGTATAAAGTTGACAATGGGAAAACGCTTTATTTGGATGCTTCGGTTATACCGGTAAGTTGCAATGGTGGAGCCAATGGAGCCATCATCGTGGATGATGTGGTTAATGCGGTTCCTCCCGTTGCCTATTATCTGGATGGCGTCGCAGACATCGATAATGATGGTCAGTGGACCGGCCTCACCGCGGGCACCTATCAGGTTACTGCTATAGATGCTGATGGTTGCGAAGCGTCGGGAAGTTTTTATGTACCACAACCTTTGAGTATCGATTTTTCATTGAGTACTTCACTTGAATGTTCCGCTGGTTATTCCAGATCGATTACGTTGAGTGGTCTGACCGGTGGCACAGCACCATACTCTTTTACCTGGAGTGGTCCGGGAGGATTTACACAGGTGTCGGATGAGGAAATTTCGGATATTACTGTTGGAGGTACTTATAGCGTGACCGTAACCGATCACAGGAATTGTTCTGTTACCAAGAGTATTACAGTGTTTGGCAAACCTGTTCTTACTGCCCTGACCACACCTGTCAAGTGTAATGGCGGCAGCAATGGAATTATTAATTTGACCGTTTCGGGTGGTAGTGCTAATTACACTTATAGTTGGGACGATCCTTCTTCCTCCGTTTCTCAGGACTTGAGTGGATTGCTTGCCGGAAACTATCAAGTGGTGGTGACCGATCATTCTCAGATCTGTGCCGTTAGCGGTAATCCTTATACAGCTACTTTAGCGGTAGAGGTAACGGAACCTGCTCCTTTTGTAATCGATAGCTATATCTCTCATGTTGATTGTGGAGGTGTAACCCCCAATGGAGAAATTAACATTACCTCTATTTCAGGAGGATCAGGAAGCTATACCCTCACTTGGGATGCATCACCCTATATAACCCAAGGTGACTGGCATCAAACCGACCTTCCCGGTGGGGAATATACGGTGGTTATTACGGATGCCGATGGATGCTCCGTAACCCGAAGCTTTACGGTGGATGAGCCTGATCCACTTAGTTTTATCCTTGATGTGGATCCATCCAATTGTTTGCAGGAGAATTCAATTACTATTACGTCGCCTTCCGGCGGTACCGGCAGTTATGAATATATTTGGGCAGGGCCCGGTGTGGATACCTCTTCTTCTTTCCTGACCACCCAAACCAATCTTCCCGGTGGGGAATATACCGTGACTATGGTGGATGTGGGAAATGCACATAACTGCAACATTAGTAAGTCGGTAACTCTTTCCAAACCATTGAATGCGACCCATACCGTTAAGTCGGAAACCTGTCCGGGGGCTAACAACGGTGCTATTAATCTTACTGTTATTGGTGGTGTTTCTCCGTACACTTATAGTTGGTCAACTTCCGATGGAAGCGGCCTGTCAGTTACAGAGGAAGACCAAAGTGGTTTGTCTGCCGGTACCTATGAGGTGGTCATTACCGACAGTAATCCTGACGGACCATGTTCCATTACCATCTCTGATATTGAGGTGGAGGTTGCGAATACCATTTCTATTGGAAGTGATATAACGCATGTCCGTTGCTTCGGTGCCTCTACGGGCGCTATTAATATTAATGTGACCGGTGGTTCCGGGGCATACAGCTATATTTGGAATGGTCCTGATGGGTTTAATTCTGTTAACCAGAATATCTCAGGATTGAAGGCCGGTAGTTATACGGTCGTGGTGACCGATGTTATTGACGGGACTTCCTGTTCTGTTACCCGTACCTTTGCGATTAACGAGCCTGCCACGCCTATCGTGGTTACAGATGTTTCTGTGGATAGCGTTAAATGTCGGGGTGCTGCAACCGGTGCCATCGACATCACGGTGGGTGGCGGAACGGGCCCATACAGTTTCCAATGGACCGGCCCGGGAATAATACCTGATCCCACATTAGAAGATTTGAACAACATACGTTCCGGCGATTACAATGTTGTGATCACTGATGCCAACGGCTGTATCCTGGATTATTCCGGCGCTTATGGGACAACAATAAATGTTCCGCAACCTGATGAGGCTTTGTCCGTTGCTCTCGTCCATGTGGATCATGTCACCACCACCGGTGGCGATGACGGCGCCATAGAGGTGGATGTTGAGGGCGGAACCGGTTCATATACCATTCTTTGGTTCGATGATAGTGGTAATCCGGTTGCCGGAAGCGATGGTCTTGAGGTGGTTAATAACCTGGAGGCAGGAACTTACCGGGTTTATGTGGAGGATGAATATGGATGCTCCGATGAAATTCTTAACATTGTTGTTACGGAACCCAATGCATTGCTCGAACTTGTGATCAGTAAACGTAGTGTCGGAAAATGTAATGGCGACGGAAATGGTGAGATTACCGTTGACATGATAGGCGGTACTTTGCCTTATCAATCCATTACCTTGTACGATGGTTCCGGACAAGTTGATCAGGTCACCAATCAAAACAATGTTGTATTTTCCGGGTTGGCGGCCGGCGATTATGAAGTGTCAGGGATAGATGCAAATGGGGTTGAAGTTAGAAAAGAAGTTACCCTGTTGCAGCCAACAGCACTTCAATTGAATGCCACTGTTTCGCAACAGGTGGAATGCTACAGCGCCACTACCGGAATTATTGAAATTTCGGTAGGAGGAGGAGTCGCTGATGAAATTGGTGGCAATTATTATGTGACGCTTAGCGGTGGGCCTTTTGGTACCGCAGACAATTATTCACCCACCTCAGGTGAAGTATTCACATTCAGTAATCTTCCTGCCGGTTCATATACCGTTAGGGTGATCGACGATAGTAATGTGAATGAAGTTAATTATGACAATGATACTTTTACCGACGGTTATGGCGATGGCCTATATAATATCAACACCGATTGTTATCTCGAACAGAAAATAGTTATTGAACAACCGGAGGCAGAACTGTTGCTGAGCACTGTTACGGGTAGTGAAGAATTGTGTGAGGGCGAATTGCCTATGCTGCAAATTATTACCTCCAACTGGGATGTTGCAGCCAGACCGTTAGAAGTGCAATTAAGTGATGGTGAAACTTATATTGTAAACTCGTCTCCTTATCAGTTCCAACCCAATAATGTGCCGGCGGTGGGTATTACACAATATACTATCACCGGATTTGTGGAACAAGGTACTGCCTGCAATAAAGGGACCGCTTCCGGAACGGCGACCGTAGAAGTTCATCCCTTACCTACCGCCACCATCTTTGGTGATGCAGAACTATGTCTGGGCGAAAGCAGGGATGTGGCCATTGAGCTGACCGGGACCTCCCCCTGGGAGGTGGTGATTTCGGACGGAACCAACAGCTGGAATCAAACTTTTACCGGTACGTTTAACCTCTTTACGGTAACCCCCGCAGCGGATGCTTCATATGAGATATTAAGTGTTTCAGATGTTTATTGTTCCAACACCGGTACAGGTACCGCTAATATTACCGTTCACGAACTGCCTGAAGTGACGCTATCAGGAAATGCAGAAATATGTGAGGGCCAGAGTACCGATCTGACATTCGAATTTACGGCCGGTACCGGACCTTGGACGGTCACCTTCACTGAAAATGGAACTCCGCGAACGGTAGGTCCTATTATTAACAATACATTTGATCTGAGTGTTTCACCTCTTGTGACCACTGATTATGAGCTTGTCAGCTTACAGGATGCCAACGGATGCCAACAGAGCGTTTCCGGCTCTGTGAGGGTTACCGTGCGTCCGTTCCCCGAGCAGCCTGCTCCCATCGTGGGTAACGACATTGTTTGTCAAGGAAGCATTCAGACCTATTCTGTTGATCCGGTGGCCAATGCTACCGGCTATGTATGGTCGTTGCCGACAGGAGCTACCATTCTTTCCGGGGATGGAACACGGGAGATTGAAGTGCAATTTGCCAATGATGCTGTCACTGGTAATATCTCGGTTTATGCCCAGAATAATTGTGGACCCGGCCCCAATAGAACGCTGCAGATTAATGTGGATGAACGACCTCTGACCATCGGTGCCATTGCCGGTCCCGAAGATTTGTGTCAGGGATCCACTGCCATCAGTTATAGTGTAACCCCCGTTGCTGATGCCTCCAAATATAATTGGACGGTCCCCACCGGCTTCTTCATTGTTTCCGGTCAGGGAACTGCCAAAATTGTGGTAGAGCTGGATCCGGCACTGGATGCAACCATCGGTGACATAACCGTTACGCCCGAAAATAACTGTGGAATTTCGGATGTTACCTCGACGCTGGAGGTGGAAGTTCATCCTTTGCCGCAAGCCGATGCAGGAGGAGATCAGCAGGTATGTGGTAATACAACCACCATGTCAGCAGCCGATCCATCCGTCATCAATGCCGACTGGCAAGGGACTTGGGAAGTGGTATCAGGATATGCAGATATCGCATCTCCGAATGATCCGAATACCTCCGTGTCTAATATCAGTAGAGGGGATGTGGTTTTGCGATGGACGGTGACCAATATTGCTTCCGGAAGTAACGGATGTAGTATCAGTGATGAAGTAACGTTACGGAATAATCAACTGACCGTAATTGCTGATGCTGAGAAAACACTGACCTGTGATGCCACCAGTAATCTTTATGCCACACCTATTCCGGCCTATTCCAATACCAGTGGTCGCTGGTCGGTGGAATCGGGAAGTGGAATCTTTGATGATGCTACCTCTCCCTCTACTTCAATCTATGATTTGGCACCCGGTTCCAATATCATTCGATGGACCATTACCCAAAACGGATGCGATAGTTATGCAGAGGTAGAAATCGTGAATGATCAACCCGATCAGGCCGTGATCTACGATCAGGATGTTATTGACTTGTGTAGTGACGATACCATTTTGGTGGCCAATGACCCTGTTGAAGGAATTGGAGTATGGACCGTAGAAAAAGGGCGTGCCACCATTACACCAATCGGAGGCAATGACTATGAGGTTCGGTTGACCAACCTGGCAAGAGGAGAAAATGTCATCCGGTGGACCATCACCAAAAACGGACATTGTTCCACCTTCGATGAAGTGGTGATACGCAATAATCAGCTGGATGTGGAAGCCGGAGACGATTTTACTACTTGCCAGAGTACCGTTCAACTGATGGCTACTGAGCCACCTGCCGGAGTTGTGGGCTACTGGACGGCCTTGGATGCTGCCTCCGGTTCGGCCACCTTTGCCGATGGTACCTCTTATCAAACAGAGGTAAGTGGTTTGGTAAATGGAGACAACCGGTTGAGATGGACACTCTATAAAAACGGTTGTGAAAGCTCCGATGAAATAGTCATTACCAGTATGGCGCCTACTCAAGCGACGGTTGGCAGTGAGCAAAGGATTTGTAAAAGTGATACCGTGCTGTCAGGAAATACACCTGCTGCCTATGAGGTTGGCAGATGGAGCGTGGTACAGGGTAGTGGTGATTTTGTGGATGTTAATGATCCCAAAACAAGAGTGACCAATGTGGGACTAGGCGTGAATATTTACCGTTGGACCATTTTTAATGGCAACTGTTCTTCTTCTGCCGATCTGAAAGTCATCAACCAGCAAGTGGTTGCTTTTGCCGGAAAAGATACCGTATCGTGTAGCCGTTATATCCTTCTGGATGCGGATCCGGTTCCCGCCGGATATTCCGGCCTGTGGACCATTGAACCCGGAAGCGGAGGGGCGGTATTTGACGGTGACGCCGGGAACCCTAATGTAGGGGTGCAGCTGGCCAAAGGAGAAAATATTTTACGTTGGAATGTGGTGCATAATCAGTCGGGTTGTTCTTCTTCTGATGTGGTTAATATTCTGGTTAATACGGTGGATAATGTGGATGCCGGAGGGGATCAGATTATTAACGACGGAAGTGGTGAGGCAACCATGCAGGCCGATTTGCAGGATCGTGCCACCGGGGTGTGGTCCATTATTTCGGGTGGGGGAGATATCCTGGATCCAACAGATCCCACTACCATCATAAGGAATTTGGTGCGAGGACCCAATATTTTCCGATGGACCGTTACAATTGGCAACTGTTCTGCTTATGACGAAGTGCAGGTCACTAACGGTGATGTGATTGAAGCCGAAACCGGACCCGACATCTATACCTGTTCGGATGAGGCCACTATGAATGCCAATGATCCTGAAAACGCTATCGGTAAATGGACGCTGGGACGATTTGGCTCCGGTAAGTTCGAAAATGAGAGAGATCCAAAAACCAGAGTCTACGACATTGGTCCCGGACAAAATGAATTTGTTTGGACCATTTCCTATGGACAGGGAACTTCTTTCTCTTCCGATACAATCATTGTTATTAATAATAGACCCGATGATGCGCGTGCGGGGGCCAACGACTACACCTGTAGTGAATCTTATACCTTACTTGGTAATACCCCTGATGCCGGAATGGGAAGCGTCTCCTGGAAAACTGTTTCCGGAAGCGGGACACTCCTTACGCCCGATCAACCGCAGACCGATGTGGTTGGCCTGTCGCAGGGCGAAAACAGATTCGTCTATACCATTGAAAAAGGCTCCGGTAGTCGGGTGTGTTATTCTACCGACACTGTTACCATTATTAATGGTATTGCGACACAGGCTATTGCCGGAGAAGATCAAACCCTCTGTACCGATAGTGCCAAACTGGAACCCAATATTCCCAATCATGGAACCGGCGAATGGAGAATCCTGGATGGGGCTGCCGAATTTGACGGTAACATGGCGCGCAATATTGCTCGTGGAACCAACCGTTTCTTGTGGGTTATTTCCACCGAATACTGTTCTTCTACCGATACCGTAACCATCGTTAACAACACACCTTCTATCCCCAATGCGGGAAGAGATATCGCGGTTTGTGAAGATAGCGTTGTCCTTTCGGGAAGTTTGGATATTTATCATACCGGTGAATGGAGCCTTATTTCCGGCTCGGGGACTATTGAAGACCCCACTCGGCCCGATACGAAAGTTACCAATCTCGGAGTCGGGGAAAACCGATTCCGATGGACCATCACCAACGGTAATTGTTCCGATTTCGATGATGTCGTAATCAGTAACGATTTCAAAGAGGCCATTATCCGTTATGATGCTTCTACGCCTCTGTGCGTCGATACTACGGCACTCGAAGCCAACAATCCCTCGCCGGGGATCGGTACCTGGGGAATTATTGGGGGCAGTGGATCGGCTGAGTTTGTGGATCCGGAAGATCCCTATACCGTAGTACGAAACCTTCAGCAGGGAGAAAACCTCCTGACCTGGAGTATTACCAACGGTGAGTGTACCGATGTGGATACCGTTCGGATTGTGAATAATCAGCCAACGACTGCCGATGCAGGAGATAATGCTGCCACTTGTGATAACTATGTACACCTCACGGCCAATATTCCGGTGGTGGGTACCGGTAGCTGGACCATTCGAAACGGTGGCGGTAAATTCTCGGCCCTTGATAACCCTTCTGCCAGAGTTGATTCGCTGAAGTTTGGCGCCAATATTTTCCGTTGGACCATCGAGCATGAAGGGTGCCGGTCATTTGATGATGTGCAGATCGACTACAACACCATACAGGCTGAGGTGGGAGATAGCCGCACCATTTGTTCGGATACCGAAATTCTGCAAGGCAATAGTCCATTGCCGGGTACCGGAACCTGGACCGTTGTTGGCGGAACCAGTCAGGCCTATTTCGACGATATCAACAATCCGAATACAACTGTTCGAAACCTGCGTAAAGGGGTCAATAGACTGCGGTGGACAATTAACTACAAAGGATGTCAGACCTATGAAGAGGTTTCCATTACCAACGCTATGCCCAGTACTGCCTATGCCGGTAATACCCAACCTCTCTGTAGCGATGAAACGGTGCTCGATGCTTTAGAGCCTGAAATCGGGACCGGACACTGGGAGGTTATTGCCGGATCGGCCACCATCGCCGGATCGGATATCACCAATCCCAAAGCGGCAGTATCAGGCCTTGCCAAAGGCGAAAATGTTCTTCGTTGGATTGTGGAAAATGGAATATGTCGTTCCTCAGATGAGGTGCTCATATTGAATAACCTGCCTTCCGAACCCTTTGCCGGTGGAGATATTGAGGTGTGCGAACCCAATCATGATCTGAGGGCGCTAACCCCCGAATATGGCTCCGGCCTTTGGTCCATCATTGAAGGTGGTGGCTACATTGCCGATGTGACCGATCCAAGTACCGAGATTAAGAATCTGGTGCCGGGAGTTACCAAACTTAAGTGGACAGTTAGTCAAGGTCAATGTACTCTTTCCGATACCATCGTTATTGAAAATAATACGCCGACTCAGGCCAATGCCGGTCCTGATGTGGCCGATTGTAAAGATTGGGCGCAACTGGATGCCAATCCGGCCCTCTATGGAACCGGAGAATGGTATCTTGTGTCCGGTACCGGATCGTTCCAAAACCCGGGCGATGAGTCTACTCTAATCGAAAATCTTGGGTTTGGTGAAAATATCCTTATGTGGGAGATTTGGAACGGTACGAAATGTTATTCTCGCGATACCGTTAAAATCTTCAATAAGGTGCCCGAACAAAGTGATGCGGGGAACGATAAAACCATTTGTGAAAATTATACCACCCTCAATGGAAATTATCCCCCCGACCCCGCCATCGGTACATGGACCGTGGTGAGTGGGGCCGGAACTTTCGATGATCCCAATTCGCCAAGCTCCATTGTTAGCGATATCGGTTTCGGTGAAAATGTCTTTAAATGGACCATTTCTTACGATGAGTGTAAGACCGAAAGCACGGTTACCGTCAGAAGTAACAAAACCGATGCTTATGCCGGGGAAGATGTGGTGGTTTACGACCCAGAGGCGATTCTTAATGCCAACAATGTTGGTGATTTGGATGCCAAATGGGAAATTGTCGGTGGTACGGGTGATTTTGAGGATGCCACATTCTTTAATACCAGGGTTACCGGACTGAGTGAAGGAACGAATACGTTCCGGTGGACCATCAGTGTGGATGAGTGTGACTCGTATGATGATGTAAGTGTTGAATATCGGCCCACCCCGGATGCTGGGTTTATCACCGATGTGGATGAAGGATGCTGGCCTTTGACCGTTAATTTCATTAATTATTCGGTAGATGTTCAGGAACGTAATTACCATTGGGATTTTGGTGACGGAAACAGCAGTGGTGATCAGAATCCTTCACATACCTTCGACGTAGCCGGTGAATTCCCCGTGGTGCTTACAGTTCCGGGACCCGATGGTACAGAAGGCCGGTATCAAAAGGTTATCCGTGTTTACGATCATCCCGAAGCAGGCTTTAGTGTCATGCCCGAAACGGTTTATGTGCCGGGCGATGAAGTGCGTTTCTTTGACTTGTCAACCGGTGCGGTCAGGTATTTATGGGATTTTGGCGACGGCAACAGCTCAGAGGAAGCGCATCCCGTTCACGAATATGCACAAAGCGGTGTCTATGATGTAACGCTTCATGTCACCAACGAACATGACTGTGTGGATAGTGTGACGGTTGTTGATGCTGTGACCGCCATTTCTCAAGGATTTATTAAGTTCCCTAATGCCTTTAAACCACGACCCGATGGCGGAACGGATAACCGTCCTAATGAAACCAATAATATTTTCAAACCCGTATACAGGGATGTGGATGAATACCATCTTCAAATATTTAACCGATGGGGGCAATTGATTTATGAATCAAGGGATGTAGAAGAAGGATGGAATGGTTTCTATAAAGGCCAGTTAGCGCCTCAGGCGGTTTATGTATGGAAAGTGAGCGGAACTTTCGTCAATGGTCGGGAATTCCGGGATACCGGCACTGTTCTGCTGGTCCGATAAAGGTGACTTTAAAACTCTAGCCAATAACTTGAATATTTTTTATACTAATGAAGGAAGTAATCAGACATATTGTTTTTCTCTTGGGGGTAATTCTAATGGGTTTGAGTAATATTCGGGCACAAGACCCAACCTTTTCGCAGGTCTATGCCTCCCCGGTTTATCTGAGTCCTTCCTTTACGGGTTTGACTGATGGTAGTCGCATTGCGCTTTCGTATCGCGATCAATGGCCCGGTATTCCCAATACCTACAGCACCATTTCCTTTTCTGCCGATCACTTCTTTGATCAGTACAACAGTGGTGTGGGCCTCGTATTTGTTCGGGATGACCAGGGCGGTGGTCAGCTCATTACCCAGAATATCGGGTTGGTTTATGCTTATGAATTTCCCATATCTCATTCCATATACGTCCGGCCCGGTCTCAATTTCAAATATTTTGAGCGCAAAATAGATCCTGCCTCCTTGCTATGGGGGGATCAGATTGGGCCTGAGGGAGACATCCTGGCCAGTGCCATTGGCGATTTCGAAAAAGAGAGTTATAACAAGTTTGATGCCGCTGCCTCGGCCATGGTTTACAGTAATGATTTTTGGGGTGGCGTTGTGGTCGATCACCTTATCAAAAGCGATCTGGGCTTCACCGATATTGAATCGACCATCCCCATCAGAACCACTGTGTATGGTGGCGGTAAATACCGGTTCAGAAAGCGATCCAGAAATCAGGATGAGGTGAGCGCCTCTTTGGCCTTTATGTATCGGATGCAAGACGATTTTCAACAGCTCGACATGGGAAGCTACTGGTACATTAATCCTTTTGAACTGGGATTATGGTACCGCGGGTTGCCCATTGGTGGCAGCGATGGTTTGACCAATAACGATGCTATTATTTTTATCGTGGGATTCAATCTCGGGAGTGTCAGGCTTTCATACAGCTATGATCTCACCCTTTCCGATCTCGCCGGACATAGTGGGGGCGCCAATGAGTTTTCCCTTATCTACCGGTTTTCTACCTCAGGGGTTAATAAGTCGCCCAGAGGAGCCATCCCATGCTCCGAATCGGGTAGTAGCTGGATGCGGAATAAAACTTCTTTCAGAAAGAACAGCCGGACCCTGTTTTAGTTAAAGGCAGAATAATGGATTACAGATGGTGCAGAGATGAATGGTTCTTCGTCTCTACACCATTTTTTTTGGCTATTCACCACTGCCTTTTTCCAATTCCCGGTACTTACGCAACAGCTCTTTTTCGTCCAAAATATCGGACGGATCTATGCCGGTGTTCTCCAGGAGCGTGTATGCAGCGTCAAAAACGTCGGTTTTGGCGTAAAAATGCTCGTGCGAATAGTTGAGATACTTAACAATGCGAAAGGCGTTAAAAGTGGTGTAGAATCGCTTTATAAAGGTTTTTTCGCTGTTGCTGTTGTTCCGGATGATGGACAGCTCTTCTTCAAAATGGGTGTTGAGCAGAAAACTTCTGAGCGGACCCGTCAGATGATAAGACCATGCCTCAAATTGATCGGGGGTAATAGCCCGTAACTCCCCGATTCGCGAAAAAAAGTTTGCCAGATCGTTAAATGCCTCCGGATTATAGGTTGTTCCCAGCTTTTTGATACCATCCACATGCTGGCGGATGCTGGCACCGGTCCCAAAGATGACCCTGTCCGATGGCCTTGGTGACGGGTAAACCGTAGTGGTGGTTATTTCACCAAACCCGCCAAGAGGTATCAGTTTTTGCAGAAAGTAGAAGTCTTCACCCGCTTGTTTTCGTGGCATGCCTCCCGCCTGGACATATTTGACGGCCCTAAAGGTCATACACGACCCGATGGTGTGTGCGGCATAGGGGAATCCGGTGTTCGCCAATGCCCGCAGATAATAGCGCAAATGGAGCTCATAAAGGGTGATGGCATCATAGATCTCCTGCGAATAGTCTTGGCCTTCCAGGGGATGCTCAAAGTATATTACCGCTCCCTGATGTTTGGGGTCGGAATACCATTCTTCTATGGCTTGGAAATAGTTGGGTGCAACGGGTGAATCGGCGTCCAGACAGGTTATTATTCCGTCAGGATGATTCAGCTCATAAAATCGCCGTACCGCTTCATCGAGCCCTGTTTTTCGAGCCATTCCTGCACCAAAGTGCTTCTTGCGTAAATGCCATACTTCCAGCGCATGAATCTGAAGCCAGGATACTGTTTTTTTGCGGTTGTAGGCCTTGACCTGGCGGCTGCACCGTTCCTGTTCTTCCTGTACCTCCCGGCGATCCTTTTCCGAGGTGTTGAATACCACAATAACTTCTACCGCTCCCGAAGGGGGATGGCAGGCACACAGAGCGTCCAGCGTCCGGAAGAGATAATCCTTTTCCAAATAAGCGGGAATAACCACAATCTGTTTTAATGACGGTGGCGGCGGATCCGCTATTGGGTGGGTAGGAAAATGCTTTTCCAGGTAATGCTCTAGAAGGGCTTGTTTTTTTTCCCGGGAGGTCATACTGTGTCAAAAAAAAACAGGCCATCGTAAAAGTGACTTAACAATGACCTGATTCGTGAAATATCTTTGTCAATTACTCCTGACTGTTGGAATTACTTTTCCCTGCCTTTTGATACCGTTTGTTGAGAATGTCCACCACTTCATCGGTGATGTCTAAGGCTTTCTCGGCATAAAGAATATTGTCGCCCAGTGTGTTGCTGAGCACCATCTGTACCGATCTGGTTTTGGCATATTCTTTCAGGAAACCGGTAATGGTATCCCTCAGCTCGCGATTCATGTTGTTTTGTTTCTGCATGAGCTCGGCCGACAGCTTGTTGTTCAGTTCTTTCAGTTTTTGTTCTTGTTGGCGGAGCCTTTCTTCTTCTTTTTGTGCCCGGTCGAGGCTCAAAAAGGCATTGTTTTGTACTTTCCGTTGAAAAGCACGCATATCGTCCTGAAATACTCTTGCACGTTCGTTAAAATCTGCTCTGGATGACTCCTCCTGTTTCAGCAGCTCCTCGTTCAGATATTGGGCATACTCGTAATTGATTAATAAAGAATCGGTGTTGATGTATGCGATAGGGCAACTGTCGCTCGCTTCATTATCGATATTGCCTTTGGATTCCTTCGCGGAAGAGTTGTCATCGGAAAGAACAATAAAAAAGAGGGCAGCTACTGCAATCAGCAGAATGGCGTTTAGGACGATCGATAAGTTCTTCATACGTAATAATTTTGTTTTTTGTGGAAGTATCTTATTATCAACCCCTCTGTCGAATTACTCAGGAAACGACAGTTGGTGTCTTTGGTTATTTTGATGGTTGATGAGGACAAATATAACTGTATTGTTAAAATATTAAAAGATTATGTAGTGATTTTGATGCCGGGAAATGATTAAGTAATTTTTCGAAAGCTGGCGTAGCCATCTAGGATGGCTGAAATAGCCACAAAAAGAATCCAGTACGATCGGTGGAAATATATGGCCAGCCCGCCAACCAGAAGCGACAGTGCACTCACCCACAGGATGGCGTTCACCCGTCGCCGCGGAGATATGGATACAAAAAAATTATAGGTCCTGACCCCTACAAAGGGAATTAGTCCTGCACCGTATACCCACAGGGCGGCAGGGGTATCGGTCATATGCATAACAATTCCGGTAAAGATTAAGATCATTCCGGCATAATAGAGGCCGCTAAAAAAACGGATAATATTCATAATAATTGTTAATGATTGCTAAGTCGTAATTGTTTGTCTGATTATTTTCATCAAAGTTCTTTGGGGAGGGGAGGGGGTGAGAGCGAAAAGTGACTTCATTCTTCCAGGACTATAAAGATGTCTTCGTCCGGCTTTTTCATGAGATACTGCTCTCGGGCAAATTTTTCCAGATTTTCCGGGTCGCTTTGAAGCTCTTCCATCTTCTTCTTATTACTGATAATTTCCTGTTGGTAGTGGATCTTTTGCCGCTCTAGCTCTTTAATTCTATTGGACAGGGCACGCCGGTCCATGAGGTTATTCTGGTCAAAAAAGGTGATCCAGATAAGAAAGGCCAAAAAAGCAATTACATACCTGTTTCGCAACAGCGGTAAAAGAAGTCTTAAAGTGCTTTTTATTGCCCTTATCATCCGTATAAAATTTGTTTCATTCATTGGTCGGATGGAACCCGCATGACTCATGGTTTTATCCATGTTCTTTTGTGACCATTTCTAATGGTCATGCTCGTTTCATCCGTATGAAATTAAGCTCAGTTGATGAACCTCCAAAGATTCCTTTCCTGAAATGGATTCTTACTGTGCAAATTTAACTATTTCCGAAGATTATGCAATTAAGTTGTCGGGCAGTTATTAAGATCGATGGGGAATCATTATTTCTGGGTGGCATTGGGTGATCGGGAAACGCTATAAAGCGTTCTTTAAGGTGGAGGGGTGTTACCACAAAAGCATGTGTAAAAAGAGAGAGGCAGAAATGAACAGACTGAAGGGAGTTGCATTTATAATATGATGGCGAAAAACTTGATTAGGCGAGTTCCATTCCGCCAATGACCAAAGTAAGTTTTATCCGGGTAAAATGGGGAATAAGCCTTTGTTGCTCCTCGTTGCCTTTCTTTGTGCATGGGTGATGCATCCCAACGATGGCTTTTGCTTGACGGTCGCAAAAAAATATCGGGCCTTCGCGGTGCCTGTCGAATAAATGAGAATAATTCCATTCTGCTCTCAATATTTTATTCCCGATTCGTGGTGTAAAGCACCCGAGGCCCGATATTATGTGGTTTCTACCTGATTCTATTCTTCCGCCATAAACGGATATTTAAAATCGGTAGGTGGCACAAAGTTTTCTTTAATGGTACGTGGAGAAACCCATCGAATGAGGTTGAGGAGCGACCCGGCCTTATCGTTGGTACCCGATCCTCTGGCACCGCCGAAGGGCTGCTGACCGACCACTGCACCGGTGGGTTTATCGTTGATGTAGAAGTTTCCGGCGGTATTGACCAATGCCTTGGTCGTTTTCTCAATGATGTAACGATCCTGTGCAAATACGGCACCTGTCAGTCCGTACATGGAGGTTTTATCCAATATCCGGAGTGTTTCATCATACTTTTGATCGTCGTAGACATAGATGGTTAACACGGGTCCGAAGAGCTCTTCCTGCATGGTGCGATAGAGCGGATTGGTGGTGAGAATAATGGTGGGCTCGATGAAATAACCAACCGATTTGTCACATTTACCGCCTGCAATAATTTCTGCTTCGGGATGGTCGGCCGCTTCCTTAATTACGGCCTCCAGTTTATTGAACGAAGACTCATCAATGACCGCATTGACAAAGTTGCGGAAATCTTCCGGCGGCCCCATTTTCACTTCGCTCAGTTGACGCAACACCTCCTTGCGTATCTCGTCCCATCGGCTGGCGGGGAGATAGGCCCTTGATGCTGCCGAGCATTTTTGTCCCTGGTATTCGAAAGCGCCTCTTGTAATGGCCGTCGCTACCACATTGGCATCGCATGATTTATGGGCAATGATGAAGTCTTTGCCACCCGTTTCGCCCACAATTCTGGGGTAACTTTTGTATTGATGGATATTGTTGCCAATGGTTTTCCAGATGGACTGGAACACTTCGGTGGATCCGGTGAAGTGGAAACCCGCAAATTCGGGATGGGAGAATACTTCGGCTGCCACTACCGGGCCCGATGCAAAGACCAGGTTGATGACGCCATCGGGTACGCCGGCTTCGCGGAATATCTGCATGATAATATGTGCCGAATAGATGGCTGTTTTGGAGGGTTTCCACACCACCACATTCCCCATCATGGCGGGGGCCGATGGTAAATTGCCGGCGATCGAGGTGAAGTTGAACGGTGTAAGGGCAAACACAAATCCTTCCAGTGGGCGATACTCCACACGGTTCCAGGTGGTGGCCGACGAGGTGGGCTGGTCACCATAAATTTGCGTCATGTAATAGACATTGAATCGCAGGAAATCGGCCAACTCACAGGCACTGTCGATTTCGGCCTGAAACACATTCTTGGACTGCCCCAGCATGGTGGCGGCATTGATCTTCTGACGATAGGGACCCGAAATTAAGTCGGCCGCCTTCAGGAATATGGAAGCCCGGTGTTCCCAGCTCAGGGCTGACCATTGGGTGCGGGCCTCCAATGCTGCATCGATGGCTTGATGGACATGGAGTTCATCCCCCTGATGATAATGCCCCAGACAATGTTTTAACTCATGCGGAGGATGGATCGATACTTTATTGCCGGTTCTGACTTCTTCACCACCAATAAACATGGGGATGTCGACCTCCTGTGAACGAAAGCGTTCCAGTTGTTTTTTCAATTCCACACGCTCTGCACTTCCCGGTGCATAAGAGAGGATGGGTTCATTCTTGGGAGGGGGTACACGAAATATTCCTTTTGGCATGATTAACAAGTTTGAGAGGTTAATTAATGTTTTTGTTTCTATACAAATCTAATTCATTGTCCTTGATTTGGCTATGAAAAATGTCAGGTATTAATGACCAATTGTCAAGGGGAATGGCTAAAAATCAATTGGCTTTGTTCGGGGCGGGAAGGAACGCCCCCCGGGGCCCGGCAGTAAGATCTTGTAAAAAAATTTATTTTTTTGTTGGAATTTTTTTCGAAATGGATTAAATTAGTACCACTTCTATGCAAAAACGTCCGGCAGTGTCGGGCGATGATTGTTGATTCCATACAAAAATGATCTTAAGTATTTACCGGGACTGAATAGCTGATTGTTGTTGCCAATTAGGACTGATTTGATGGTTAAATTATATTCATTGTTTAACTAAAATTGATTAGTTATGGCAAATATTAAAAACTCAGTAATTGTCGAGTTGTATGACCTGGCAATAACCGGAAGGAAAGATGATCGGTTTGGCAGGGTTGTGGTAACCAGAAGACTTAACGAAGCTGATTTGGCTAAAAAGGCTGAAGAGCGAGGCTCTCCCTTAAGTGCCGACATTTTGTTGACCTCCATGAACATTATGAGAGGGCTTGCCAAAGAAGAAATAGCCACAGGTGGGCATGTCACCTTTGGGCTTGGAACTTTTGGTTTGAAAGTCAATGGGGTGTTCGTGGGGGATAATGCCAAATGGGATCGCTCCAAACATTCTCTTTCCATTCAGGTTTATCCATCACCTGAATTGAGGGAGATGGTCAATGAGATTGGCGTGGAAGTGCGGGGAATGGCTCCTTCAACCATGGTGATTAACTCTGTTGTAAATGTGGCTACGGGTGAAGAGAATACTTCGCTTACACCGGGAGGTGGTGCCAATGTGTCGGGAAGCGGAATAAAAATTGAAGGCGATGCAGATGGATTGGGTATTTCACTTGCCAATACTGAAACGGGAGATGTTGTCTCTATTCCCATGAATACGGTTCTGATCAATGAGCCTTCAAGGCTTTCGTTTATTGTCCCCAGTGATTTGCCCGCCGGTACCTATTTACTCACCGTTACCACCCAATATTCCGCGTCATCGTCCCTGCTGAAAGAACCGCGTTCATTTACCTTGGAATATGTACTGACCGTTGATGCCCATTAATAGTTGATTTTATTGATTTTGTTATTCAATAACAGGACTGTTGTTGAATATTTTTGCGGGCCAATGAGTAGGGGTTATCCTCTTCGACAGGGGATGGCCCCTTAATTGTTTCCGGAAGTTGGGCCACCTATCTCGAAACTTATTTTTATCAAAGGGGATTGCCGTGTTTTATGAATCCTTGGCTGTTGTGCTTCTCCTCCCACCGCAGTTGAATCCTTCCTTCCCCGGCAGTTGAATCCTTCCCGCGCTTGCTGTTGGTTTTTTCCCGCCTTGGCCGTTGAGACCTTCCCGCCTATAAGAAACGCTTTTTTATGTTAATCTGTTCCCCTCCATCTATTCCGGTAAGCTCAAGGCGCTAAAGAGAAAGTTTGGAGAGACTAATTTTTAGTGGATGGTGCTCTACTTGATGCGCGATCGGGTAGAGCACCATCTCGCTATAAATGTGATTAATAAATAGGTGGAAACTTATCCGGGAAATCTTCACCCATCAGGTTGTAAATGGCTTCGTAGAGATCTTCTGCATTGGGGTTGCTGAAATAGTCGCCATCGGTACCGTAGGCGGGCCGGTGATCTTTGGCTGTAACCGTAACCGGCCGGTTGCTCAGATGATTAAACCCACCTTGCTCTTCGATAACTTTTTGCATCATAAAGGCGGTGGCGCCTCCGGGAACGTCTTCATCGAAAAAGACAATGCGGTTGGTTTTTTTGAGCGAATTAAGGATGACCCTCTCTTTATCAAAGGGCAGCAGGGTTTGAACATCGATGAGTTCGACGGATATTCCGGTGCTTTCCAGTTGACGGGCGGCATCCCTGGCAATGCGCACGCATGAGCCATAGGTGACCACTGTGACGTCGGTTCCTTCTTTCAGTACTTCGGGAACCCCCAGCGGTATTTTGTATTCGCCGAGGTTGGCGGGTTTTTTTTCGCGGATGCGGTAGCCGTTAAGGGGTTCAATGACGAGGGCGGGGTCTTCTCCGTCGAGAAGCGTGTTGTACATGCCTGCGGCGCGGGTCATATCCCTTGGGACGCACACGTGTATGCCACGAACGCTGTTGATCACCATGCTCAGTGGCGATCCGGAGTGCCAGATGCCTTCGAGACGGTGTCCGCGTGTGCGGACGATGAGCGGCACTTTTTGTCCGCCTTTGGTGCGGTAATGGGTGGTGGCCACATCGTCGCTGATAATATGTAGTGCATACAGAATATAATCGAAATACTGAATTTCGGTGATGGGTCGCAATCCCCGTAATGCCAGTCCGATGCCTTGGCCCACGATGGTGGCTTCGTGGATGCCGGTGTCGCGGACCCTCCATTCACCATATTTTTCCTGTAATCCTTCCAGTGTTCGGTTCACATCTCCCAGTTTACCGGTGTCTTCGCCCAGGGTGAGGATGCGTGGATCTTTGGCAAACAAGGCATCGAAGTTGTCGCGGATAATCTCACGTCCGGGCACCATGGGTGCTTCGTCGGCATACTCCGGAGCTACCGGTTGCGTCAAGAGGGGTGAATGGTGGGACTCATCATAGAGGTATCGGTTGTATTTTTCCCTTCCACTTTCGAAATAATCGGCAATCCACTTTTTGAGCTGCTCTTTGAGGCCTCCTTGGGCTTGACAGGACACACAGGTGTGACGCAGAATTTTCCGGGCGGCACTGAGGATCTCTTTTCGGTTGAGGGTGATGGCCTTGTTGAGCTTATCTATGATGCCGTTAATTTGCGCTTCCCCTTCGGGGTGGCAGACACAGCTTTTTTGTTGGACCATTTCGATCAGCTGCTTTCGTTCTTGCCGGAAGGGTTCCATAAACTCTTTGAAAACTTTTTTTTGCGCCGTTTGGGCTTCGGTGAGCGCTTCCTTTTCGATGCTTTTAAGCGTTTCTTCGTCGGCCAGGTTGGTATCGATCAGCCATTTGCGCATTTGCGTGAGGGCGTCCTTTTCTTTTTCCCATTCCAGCCGCTCATTGGTTTTGTAACGTTCGTGCGAACCGGAGGTGGAATGGCCGGTGGGCTGCGTCAGCTCTTTGACATGAAAGAGTACGGGGATATGATTTTTTCGGCATTGGCGGATGCCCTCTTCATACATCTGGCACAATCCGGCGTAATCCCACCCAAAGCCTTCGTAGATCAGGATTCCGTTGGGATCGTTATTTCGTTTTTCGAAGCCTTTAAGAGCTTTGGAAATGTTGGCCTTGACGGTTTGCAGATTCACGGGTACCGAGATGCCATAGCCATCGTCCCAAACCGAGACGGCCATGGGGATCTGAAGGACCGCAGCGGCATTTATGGTTTCGAAGAATAAGCCCTGTGACGTACTGGCGTCGCCAATGGTGCCAAAAGCCACTTCGTTGCCGTGGTTGCTGAATTGAGACAGATGGCTCAACTCCGGCTGGTTACGATAGAGTTTTGAGGCGAGGGCCAGGCCCACCAGTCTTGGCATTTGTCCGGCCGTAGGGCTAATATCGGAGGTGGTGTTTTTACTTTGTGTTTGGTTGATCCAGTTACCGTTGTCATCGATGAGGCGTGTTCCAAAATGATTGTTCATGGATCGTCCGCCGTTGTCGGGGTTAAGATGAGTTCTGGTTTCCCCGTAAAGCATGGCAAAGAATTTTTCGGGGGTGATCATTCCCGTTGCCAGCATAAAGGTTTGATCGCGGTAATATCCCGATCGCCAGTCACCTTCTTTAAATTGTTTGGCCATGGCTATTTGAGCGATCTCTTTTCCATCGCCAAAGATTCCGAATTTAGCTTTTCCGGTGAGTACTTCACGACGAGCGATAAGGCTCATCTGGCGGCTCAGGAAGGCGAGTTTGTAGTCACTCAGAACTTCCTGTCTGAACTCATTGAATTTAAGTGATTCCGTCATGTTGTGGTTGACAGGATTGCCGTTTGTTTTTCCTTCTTTTTCTTTGGTTGTAATCATTTTGGTTCTGTTGTGTCGGTTAGGCTCTCCATAAGCAATTCCAACAGGGCAAAGGTAGTGGTTTGATGTGGAAATCTAATCAAATATCAAATACGAAATATCAATGGTCGAGGTTCTATGGGCCCGGCCGGGGGCGGATAAAAAAACCCGTAAACGAAATCCCTTCTTCCTGTTCTAAATATCCAAACACTAATTTGGTGAATAATGTTTAGATCCCTATATTTTTTGTAATTTTGGGGCCAGCTAAATGATTGGAAATGATATCGAAACTTCTTCTTTTATTGATTCTTAGTGTTCTTCTGGTAGGGTTAGTTTTTATTTTATTTGCCGTTCGTATTCTTTTGAAGAAGAACGGACAGTTTCCCCATACACACATTGGGGGAAATAAGGAGATGGCAAAGCGTGGTATATACTGCGCCTCTTCTACCATTAAAATGGAGGAAAAAGACCGTCGGCATTTGTTGAAAGAATAGACTGATAGAAAGGTAGGATGGTAGGAGGGTAGAATGGTAGGAGGGTAGAATGGCTGAATGGGGTGAAAGAATGATTCCTTTCTACCCTTCCACCTTTCTACCCTTCCACCTTTTATACCTGTCCAACCAAAAGAGATGTTTGGGTCCGAAATTAAAATGTTGTATCTTTGTGGTGTGAATGAGGGGCGGAGAGAAGGTGTGAAACTAAAAAAAGAAAGAGGAGGATGACTATGAGCACAGTATTAATAGTGATAGGAATAAGCATTGTTATGGTAGGCTTGGCAGTAGCCGGGCTGGCCGTCAAAAGCTTCTTTAAAAAAGATGCCACACTAACGACCTGTAGCGGCGGTTCGTGTGGCTGTAGTGCCGGTGCCGAAAGCTGTGAAACGGCGAGCCGTTAAGCTTTGGTTGTGGCGATAGATTAACAACTTTATTGATGGGGATTACTCCCCGTCCATGTATTTTTTGAATCCCGGAGTCGTTGCCGTCTTCATTCCTTCCGGGGTATCGTAGATAAAATAACCTTCCAGATCGGGGTGGTGACAGAAGAGGTCCAAGCTTTTTTCGAGCCCCAAAACCATACAAGCCGTCGCATAGGCGTCAGCCGTCATACAGTTGTCGGTAATGACCGATGCACTCAGCAGAGAATGTTGTACGGGCATTCCCGACCGGGGATCGATGGTATGGGCATATTTCCTTCCTGTTTTTTCGTCGATATAGAATTGTCGGTAGTTGCCACTGGTTGCCATCGCTTTTCCCGAGAGTTTAATAACAACTTGTATTTCGCGTTTTGAGGCGGAAGGGTCGTCAATGGGTTTGTCGATTCCGATGCGCCATGGTTCGTTTTTTTGGTTTCTTCCTTTCGAGAATATTTCACCCCCGATTTCCACCAGATAGTTGGTACAGCCGTGTTGTTCCAGCACTTTAGCGGCCATATCCACGCCGTAGCCTTTGGCGATGGCAGAAGCATCGATCATGAGACCGGGAATTTTTTTAATGAGGGAATCTCCACGAATTTGTACTTGTTGCATACCCACCAGCGATAGCAAGGAATCGATGAGGGTTGGGGTAATGGACTGTTTTTTTGAGAAGCCAAAGCCCCAGGCATTCACCAATGGCGCAACGGTCATGTCGAAAGCTCCGTCGGTAGCTTTGGTAATGGTTCGGCCGGCAGAGAGGACCGTATTGAAATGAATGTTGTTCTCGATAATGCCGTTTTTTGACCGATTAAAGCGGGAAATAACGGATAAAGTGTCGTAGGTGGAAAGAGCACTGTTGACCGAGTCGAGTGCCGCCAGAACCGCTTTATTCAGATCTTTTCCTTGTGGGCTCTTATAGATTAAATGGTAATAAGTACCGAAAACCGACCCTTGGTTTTTGACCCACTTTTCCCGGGGGGAGCAGGCGACAACCATTAACACCAGGATGATTGGCAGTGTAATATGCCTAAAGGAATAAGGATGCTTTTTCATCAGTATAAAATTAGGTTAAATCATTGGTCTGATGCAACTCGCATGATCTTAAGTTTTATACATTCTCTTGTTGTGACAAACTTAGTTGGTCATGCTCGTTTCATTGCTCTCTAGAATTGCCTGAAATGATACGTTCCTGTTTTTCGGTATTAGGGTGGTCTATAAGCCTCGCATTAGATCTTAATGCAAGGGAAAGAAATAATCCGTAGTTCAAAAAAAAGGGTCGCTTCATCGAGGTTTTAAGGGCCTTCAACCAATTGATTGAGCTTTTTGGTTCCAACAAGAGAGCCGGAGACGGTTCATTGTCAGATCAGCGTGGTGGCATGGTGGCAATCCTTAAAACTTCGGTGAAGCGACCGGAAACTATTAATCGATACAGGGGTTTAATTCCTGCGCGATGTTTTGTTATGATCCGAAATCGTCAAACATGATCATTTCTTCCGGTACACCCAGATCGTAAAGCATTTTTTGAACGGCAGCGATCATCATAGGGGGTCCGCAAAGATAGTATTCGATCTCTTCCGGCTCTTCGTGTTTGCTGAGATATTCTTCAAAGATGACCGAGTGAATAAAGCCTGTGGGGCCGTCCCAGTTATCTTCGGGCAGTGGTTCGGAGAGCGCGATGGTGAAGTTAAAGTTGTCGAAATTCTCCTGGATGTTGTGGAAATCATCATAGTAGAAGATTTCTCTTTTTGACCGGGCACCATACCAGAAGCTGACTTTACGGTCGGTTTTCATGGAATGGAACAGGTGAAAGATGTGTGAGCGCATGGGGGCCATTCCGGCACCCCCACCAATAAACATCATTTCACGGTTGGTTTCTTTCAGGAAGAATTCGCCGTAAGGTCCGGAAATGGTAACCTTATCGCCGGGTTTGCGCGAGAAGATATAGGATGAACAAACTCCCGGGTTGACTTTCTGGAAACCACCGTTAACGCGGTCGAAGGGTGGGGTTGCAATCCGCACATTCAACATGATGATGTTGTCTTCGGCCGGATGGTTGGCCATGGAATAGGCCCTAAAGGTAGGTTCCGGATTATGCATCTTGAGGTCGAACATCTTGAATTTCTCCCAGTCGCCGCGGAATTCTTCCTGTACTTCGATATCCTTGAAGTCGACATCAATTTTCGGGACATCGATTTGGATATATCCACCCGACTTAAAGTCGAGGGATTCATTTTCCGGCAGTTGAACCACAAATTCTTTGATAAAGGTGGCCACATTTTTATTGGATACGACGGTACATTCCCATTTTTTGATTCCCAGAATTTCCTGAGGAATTTCCATTTTGATGTTGTCGCGCACCTTGACCTGACAGGCCAGACGCCAGTCATTCATTTGCTCTTTTCGGGTGAAATGGCCCGTTTCGGTTGGCAAAATGGAACCGGCACCATCGTGTACCTGACAGCGACACATGGCACAAGTACCCCCTCCACCACATGCCGAGGGCAGGAAAATTTTATTGTTTCCCAGTGCTGTCAATAAGGATTGTCCACTATCTACTTCCAGTGTTTTTTCACCGTTGTTAATGTCGATGGTGACTTTTCCCTGCGGGGTTAGTTTTTTCTTGGCAAAAAGAAGAATCGAAACCAACAATATTATCACCGTCAAAAAGACTACCGCACTGGTAACGATTACTTGTGTTGAAATAACTAATAAATTCATTTTAGCGTGCTCTTTTTTAAAGTTGAATACCCATGAAACTCATAAAAGCAATGCCCATCAGGCCTGTGATAATAAAGGTGATACCGAGTCCACGCAGCGGAGCGGGTATATCCGAATACCTGATTTTTTCACGTATGGCCGCAATGCCGACGATGGCCAAAAGCCAACCGATTCCAGAACCAAACCCGAAAACGGCTGCTTCACCAATGTTGGCATAAGCACGCTCCTGCATGAAAAGAGAACCACCAAGGATGGCACAGTTCACCGCAATCAAGGGAAGAAAAATACCCAGAGAGGTGTATAGTGCCGGAGCAAATTTCTCGACGATCATTTCCACCAGTTGAACCATGGAGGCAATCACGGCAATAAACATGATGAAGCTGAGAAAGCTCAGATCGATGTTGGCGAAGTCTTCACCCAACCAGCTTAAAGCCCCTTCTTTCAAGATGAAGTTCTCTAATAAATAGTTGACAGGTACAGTGATGCTTAATACAAAAACGACTGCAACGCCAAGTCCAAAAGATGTCTTAACGGTTTTGGAAACCGCCAGGTAAGAACACATGCCCAGGAAATAGGCAAAGATCATGTTCTCGATGAAAATGGACTTTACAAATATATTTAGCAGATTTTCCATTTTTCTTTGATTAATTGATTTTAATATATCCGATACTAAAAGGGTAGGTTCAATAACGTGGGGTAATAACGCTTATGGATTTAACTGACGTCAATTAAATCTTTGTTTTTGCTGCGTTGCACCCAAATGATGATACCCACCGTGATCAGGGCCATGGGTGGAAGAATCATCAGTCCGTTATTGACATATCCGGCCTTGTAGAGGAAATCGGGAATGACCTGCAGCTCTCCGATGCCGGGGAGTGTGAGTGTTCCGGTTCCCAGCAATTCACGGAAAAAGGCAACAATAACGAGAATGATGCCATAACCGGCACCGTTACCGAGTCCGTCCAATACGGAAGGCCATGGTTTGTTACCCAGGGCAAAGGCTTCCAGCCGGCCCATGATGATACAGTTGGTAATGATCAATCCCACAAATACAGACAACTGTTTGCTCACTTCATAAGCAAAAGCTTTTAGTACCTGATCCACCAAAATAACCAGAGAAGCCACAATGGTCAGCTGGACAATAATGCGGATCCGCGAAGGAATGGTATTTCTGATTAATGATATAATAAGGTTTGAAAAGATCAGAACAAAGATCACTGAAAGCGACATCACAATGGCCGGTTCCAGTTTGGCCGTAACCGCCAGTGCGGAGCAGATACCCAACACCTGAACGGTAATGGGGTTCTGGCTACCCAGTGGACTGGTTAAAAGTTTCAGGTTCTTCGATGAGAACAAAGGTTCTTTTTCACTACTCATAGTTCTCTATTTTATTTTTTTAAAAATGCTTCGTAACCACTAAAATAATCTTTCAGCATGGTTTCCACGCCCCTGCTGGTGATGGTTCCTCCAGAGATGGCATCTACGCCATGGGGGTCGTTGTCGGGCGCGCCACCTTTCATGACCTGAACAGAAACCATCTTTCCGCTTTGGTCGAAAATGGTTTTGCCTTTGAATTGGTCTTGAAAAGCTTCCGTTGCTATTTCGGCACCCAGCCCGGGTGTTTCACCTTTGTGAGAAAAAGTAGTTCCGTAGATGGTGTTTTTATCTTCATTGAGCGCGATATATCCCCAGATGGGTCCCCAAAGACCGGCACCTCTAACGGGAAGGATGTATTTAACGTCCCCATTGTCGAGGTGACATTCGTAAACAGGATATTGTCGGTCGCTAAGCGGTTTTCTGATTTCTTTGCTCAGGTCGATGTTAAAAGCCGCTTTTGCATCGGCATTTTGTCGTTCACCCTCGAAGGAAACGATGAATACATTGTCGCCGATATACTTTTTGTATTGATCTGCCACGTTGTCAGTGGTGCTTTGAATATTAACTGACCTGAGAATATCTGCCATTTTAGCCTCTTCTTCATTTTTTTTCTGGATGGGCGAGAGGGCTTCTGAAACAAAAGCCAGCAGTGTTGCTACCACTATTACCATCACCGAAGCATAAAGAAAAGTATATTTATTTCCTTGTCTGTCCATTATATCAATTGTTATGCGGTTATACTTGCTCTTTTCAGGCGACGTTTGATGTTGCCCTCTACAACAAAATGGTCAATCAGTGGTGCAAAAGTATTCATCAGCAGAATGGCCAGCATGACACCCTCGGGATAAGCGGGGTTGAACACTCTGATCATGATACTTAACACCCCAATTAGGAAGCCATAGATATATTTTCCTTTGTTGGTTCTGGTGGCCGAGACGGGATCGGTAGCCATGAATACGGCGCCAAAAGCAAATCCGCCGAGGACCAGATGATGCCAGGCCGGTATTTGCATCAATGGGGTTGATCCGATGGCATTAAAACCAAGCGCCATAAGAAATCCTCCGACAAAAACCGAAAGAATGATCCGCCAGCTGCCTATCCCGGTATAAATGAGAAAGGCGGCGCCCAGAAGTATCGCCAAGGTAGACGTTTCTCCGATGGAGCCGGGGATGAAACCCAAAAAGCTGTCGAGGAACGAGAATTTATCGATGTCGCCGGTGGTAACGGCAGCCCCCAGAGCGGTAGCCCCTGAGAATCCGTCAACAATACCCTCCCCTTTTGAGAGTCCGCTGATCCAGATTGCATCGCCCGACATATAGGCCGGATAGGAGAAAAACAAAAAAGCCCTAGCCAAAAGGGCAGGGTTCCAGATGTTCATTCCTGTGCCACCAAAGACTTCTTTCCCAATTACTACTGCAAAGGCGGTGGCTACTGCTACCATCCACAATGGCACATCGACGGGAAGAACCAGCGGAATAAGCATTCCCGAAACCAGGAAGCCTTCGTTTACTTCGTGTCCCCGAATCTGAGCAAAAATAAACTCTATTGCCAACCCCGTAACATATGAAACCACAATGATGGGGAAAACTTTCAGTAAACCGTGCCCAAAGACCGGCCAGAAATCCGGATCTTGTCCGGTAGCCAGAAAATGTTGGTAGCCCGAATTCCAAATACCGAAAAGTAATGCCGGTATCAGGGCAATAATAACTGCGGCCATGGTTCGTTTCATATCCATGGCATCGCGAACATGCACTCCGTTTTTATTGGTCGTATTCGGGACAAATAACAAAGTCTCGAATGCTTCGAATGTGGATTGCAGCTTTTCATATTTCCCACCTTTTTCAAAGTGGGGTTTGATCTTATCAATATAATTTCGTAATGCCTTCATTCGAAAGTGTTTGTTTGTTGTTTTATCGAACTCGTAATATGGTCAAAACATTAAAATAAAAGAGTTGCGGCTCTATTAGCCCAGTTCTTTAATCATCAAATCGATGCCGGTGCGCAGTATTTTTTGCAAATTCATCTTTGAAGGACAAACAAATTCACAAAGCGCTACGTCTTCTTCTGCCAGCTCATAGATGCCTAATTGTTCCATCTTGTCGATGTCTTCTACCAGGATAGACTTGAAAAGATGCTCCGGCAGAATATCCATGGGCAGAACTTTTTCGTAAAGTCCGGAGACTACGAAAGGACGTTTTCCTCCCTGCATGTTGGCACTCAGTTGGTATTCTTTTTTGGGTTTTAACCAGCTGAAGTAAGATCTGGAGACACTGAATTTTCCAAAGCCCGGTTTTGCCCATCCCATAAATTCGAATTCATCGCCTTCGGGGATGGCCGTTATTTGAGAATGGTAAAAGCCGATATAACCATCTTCCGGGATTTGCGTTCCGGTGAGCACATTTCCACTGACGATACGTACGTGTTGATCGGTATTGATGTTGTCGTTGAGGTAGGGTTTAGCACTTGCGCCCAAGATGGTGCGGAAATAGGCCGGTTTTTTAATTTCCGAACCCGCGACCACAATGATGCGGGAGAAATCGTGTTTTCCGGTGGTAAATAGTTTCCCAATGGCCGCCACTTCCTGAGGTTGCACGGTCCATACCACTTCTCCTTTGTTGATGGGCATTACGTGGTGAATTTGTACCCCTACATTACCTGCGGGATGAGGACCTTTGAACCGGTGGAGTTGAACTCCTTTGGTGTTGATAAAAAGCTTGGATGCTGCATCGGCATTGATGCCGATATGGATGTTGTCACAAAGCCTTTTTAATACATCGATCCCGGCCTGAAAATCTTCTTCGCAACCGGTCATCACAAAATCATAGTCGGGCGCCAGAGGCGCAGTGTCAAACGCAGAGATGAAGATGGCCTTGGGGTTGTCATCTTTTTTTGCCAGTACATTGTATGGCCTTCTGCGCAAATAGGGCCAGGCACCGGCATTTTGCATCTTTGCTACCACATCATCCCGGTTCAGGGAAGCAATGTCTTCCTGACCAAAGTCAACGGCTTCGTTTGTTCCGTCAGCTTTAATGACGACTTCCAGAATTTTGCGTCGTTCGCCCCGAATGATACTCTGGAGCTGACCGCTAACCGGCGAAACAAATTTCACATCGGGTTGGTTCTTGTCGAAAAACAATACCGAACCCGCCTTTACCTT
This sequence comes from Thermophagus sp. OGC60D27, assembly GCF_052400625.1. NCBI lineage: Bacteria > Pseudomonadati > Bacteroidota > Bacteroidia > Marinilabiliales > Marinilabiliaceae > Thermophagus > Thermophagus sp. OGC60D27. The sequence continues at coordinate 85,919 of NZ_JBQTGH010000005.1, read as the reverse complement.
CTCACCTTCTTTGATAACCATTTTGGGAACCACCCCTTGAAAATCAGTCGGTTTTATGGCAAACAAATCGGGTAATTGGGCCTGACCAAAGACTTTGTTAGACTTGCCTTTGAGCGGGATATCCAATCCTTTTTTTATTTTAATTACCTCAGACATGTTTTTAAAACGGTTTTGAATTTGCCTGCAAAAATAGCTAAATTTATCACTTTAGAGCACTTTAAAGGGAAATGAAACCACTTCAAAATGAGCATTTATAACTTTTTCACATTGCCCAAACAATCGGCAGCCGCCTTTGGTTCTGATTATTTGCGTAAAAATTTCTTTAATTTTTTGGTGTTAGTTTTTTTCTTGAATTGGTCGTTGGTGTCTGCCCGTGGTTATGAAAAAGTTGCAGAACCGGAAATAAATGGCCCCAATATTAAAACAGTGAAGTTTCATCGACAGGGGTGGCCCATGTCCTACCCATTTATCGAACTTAATGCCGGTCAGAAGTTATTTCTCTCTTTCGATGAGCTGGGGACTGAAATAAAAAACTACTACTATACCGTGGAGTATTGTGACTCGGATTGGAGCCCGTCGGTGTTGATGCCCACAGAATATTTTCGGGGCAATGACATGATTCCGGTAGAAAACTTTCAGCGATCGTTTAATACCACCTTCGACTATGTCCATTATGAGTTGTCCTTACCCAATGAAGAGATAACGCTGCTTTTGTCGGGTAATTATTTGCTTAAGGTGTTCGAAGCAGGGCATCAGGACCAGCCCGCCCTAACGCGGCGTTTTTATGTGACCGAACAGTCGGTGAGTATTGAAGCCGAAATAAAATACACCATGTTGTCGTCGGGGCGTTCCAGTTATCAGGAAGTAGATTTTAAGGTTTACCATCCGGGGCTGACCATCATGGACCCTTCCAGCGAAGTGAGTGTCACCATCCGGCAGAACGGGAGGACCGACAATGCTATTACCGGGCTTCGACCATTATTTTTCGGAAATGATGTGATGGATTTTAATTATAACCGAGAGGTGGTGTTTGAAGGGGGAAATGAATTTCGTTGGGTGGATTTAAGGAGTTACCGGTTTCAGTCGGATCATGTTCGGGATATCACTTTTTCCGATCCCTTTTATCACATTCAGGTTTTTACGGATGAATCGCACCAAGAAAAGTCCTATTATTATCATGATGATTTTAACGGCCGATATTATATTGATGTGCAGGAGGAGGGTGATCCATCGGTGTCGGCCGATTACGCCTTTGTTCATTTCTCCTTGTCGTGGCAGCCTCCCCTGAACAATACCCATGTTTACTTAACAGGGGCTCTGAACAATTGGATGCTGGATGCCGGCTCGCGGATGATTTACAGTGCTGAAGATGATTTGTATCATTTGACACTCCTTCTGAAGCAAGGTTATTATAACTATCAGTATGTGGTTGAGAATGGAGAAGGCGGGAAATCCGTGGCACCTGTTGAAGGGAGTTTCGGCCGAGCAGAGAACGACTATCTTATATTGGTTTATTACAAGCCCACCGGCCAGCGCTACGATCGGCTGATCGGACTCACCGTCACCAATTCGGTAAATAAAGTCAACTAACTGTAATAGCCGCTTTTTTTATACCGGCCATAGCCATATCCATAGCCATACTGAGAAATTGAGCTGTAGCCTTTAGGCGTAATGACGTCGTTGACCAGTATGCCGCTTTTTTTGATTCGACCAGCTTCAGCCAGGTGGTTGAGAAACTCGATGGCTTGTTTTCGTGAATATCTCTGACGGACTACGAAGAGGGTAAGGTCCGCCGTTCCTGTAATGAGGAGGGTGTCGGAGACCAGAGCCAAAGGAGGGGTGTCAAGGATAATCACATCGAACCGTTCCCTGGCCGATTGAAGAAATTCAGTCATTCTGTCCGATTGAAGCAGCTCTGCCGGATTGGGTGGTACGGGTCCTGAGGTGACGATGCTTAATCCGTCGATACTGGTGTTTTGAACCACCTGCTGAAACGAAGAGGAACCCAGAAGAAAATTGCTTAATCCGCTGTTGTTTTCTACCATAAATTCCTTGTGGGTTTGAGGTTTTCTAAGGTCCATTCCTACCACCAGCACCTTCTTTTCGGTAATGGCGAGAATTGCTCCCAGATTGGCCGAACAAAAAGATTTACCTTCTCCCGAGACAGAGGAGGTAACGGCAATTACGGGTGATGAGGCGTTCTTTCCCAGCATGAACTCGATATTGGTTCTCAGAGCCCTGAACGATTCGGCCAAAGGAGAGGCCGGATGCTGAATGACGGGAATCTTTTCGCTGTATGAGTCGTGTTCGATGTACCCCAAAACGGGGACCGGGGTATGGTCTTCTACCACATACCCTGCAGTGATCCGGGTGTTGAGGCTGTTGCCCAGAATTAGAATCAACGCCGGGAGGATGAGGCCCAAAAGGGTTGCTACCACCAGGTTGGCAGTAGGCCGAGGCGTGGTTTGATAGATGTTGCGTTCATAGGCGGGGTCGATGATTTTGTGATCGGGGATGTTTGATGCCAGAGCAATTCCTGCTTCTGCTCGTTTCTGAAGCAGGAAAGTATAAATGTTGTCGTTGAGCTGAAAATCACGTTGAATGTTGATGTATTTTCTTTCGGTTCCCGGAAGTTTTTGTATCTGTTTATTCACTTCTTCAATCTGTTGATTGATTTGCTCCATTTCGATTTGAGAGGTGTTGATAATGTTACGAACGTTTTCGATCAGGGCGTGCCGGATGGATTCAATTTCGCTGTTGATTTGTCGGACCTGGGGACTGCTTTCCCGGGTTGTCATTAAAAGGCGGTTTCGGGCCGAATAGGCTTCTGCCAGATTCGTGACCAGCCGGTTGAGCGACTGGTCGGAGATGCCCATGGTAGAGGGGACTATAATATCATTAAATTCGGTTTTGGTTTGAATATACTCGTAGAGGTATTCAAAATATTTCAGCATGCGTTGCAGGTTGCTTTTTTCGGTAACCAGTGTTTCCAGTTTTTCCATGGCAAAATTGCCTTCCGAGCTGATGTTGATGAGTTTGTTTTGAGACCGGAACTTTTGAAAGTCGGACTCAGCAGCCTGGAGGGAATCGGAAATTCCACTGATTTGATTATCGATGAACTGAATGGTGGCATTGGCAATTCTGTTTTTTTCTTCGAGTCCGCTTTCAATAAATGATCGGGTGTGTTGATTCAGGAAATCTGCTACCAGTTTGGGGTGCTTGTCTTCCAGACTTAACTCCAGGATGGAGGCATCATCAAAATAGAAATTGACTTTTAATTTTTGTGCGTAGATGGCTGCAAGTTTCTCAATGTCATGAAACATGAAGCTGTAATCGTACTTTCTGAATTCCTCTTTATGTGTTTCGAATTGCGTCTTGGGGTTGTTTTTCCAATGGATTGAAAAAGAATAGTATGGATTGTTTACGACCTGTCCGAAGGAGAGTGTGTCGGTTTTCGTCAGCAGTTGTCCGTTGATGGTGGTGTTTACCTCCAAAATATATTTTTGAGGGGAAAGGATATGGATAAAAAACGGTACCTCCATCAACTTGTGGCTTAGGGGAGATGTCTTGACCACTATGGGGGAATTCTGATAAATGTTTCTTGAGAGCGCATTGATTCGTCCTACACCCAAGAATCTGGGGGTTTTATGGAAGCTTATTTCCAAGTCAAGGTCTTGCAAAGTTCGTTTGGCCAGGGAATAGGATTTAAGAATGCCGATTTGGTTGCGAATGTTATCGCGGGTATCGAATGAGAGGTCGCGGATCAGGGCTTGGGCACCAATGGGTTTGGTTTGCTCGGAACGGATCAGAAGAGTGGTGTTTCCTTTATAGAGAGGGTGAGAGAATTTGTTGATTACGAAAGCCATTGTCCATGCCAATAATAGGCCAAAAGCAAAGAAATACCATTTCCCCAATAATCTTTCGAGCAATCGGGTTAATTCCGGTGATCGTGTTCCTGAAAAGGTATCGCTTTCCGCTCTGGAATTTTTTATGTAATCGTTATGCATCATTGTTGCGCGTAGTTATTGGTCACTTATTGATTGTCAAAATATTGCAATAGGACAATAAGGGTTGTCAGCGATGAGAGAAAGATGGACATGATTGGGAGGTTGATGCGAAAAGCTTTACTTCCAGAAGGCTTAACATAGATTACATCATTGGGTTTAACAAAATAGGCCGGAGATGAAAGAAGGTCTTTTTGGGTAAGGTCTACTTGATATGAAATCTGTCCTTGAGGCACAGAACGGATGACCATAATATTGCGTTTGTCTCCGAGGTCGGTAATATCACCAGCCTTACCAATTGCCTGAAGAATGGTCATTTGATCATTGTAGTGACTGTAAACCCCGGGTTGCGAAACTTCACCCAGTACGGTGACTTTGTAGTTGAGTAATCGAACGATGACTGTCGCATCAATCAGATACTGGTCGGCAAGGCGTTGGATTTGTTGTTCGGCGTCAAAAAGAGAGAGCCCTTTAACGGCCACCGACCCGAGGACGGGCAACTTGATATGCCCGGTCTTGTCGACCGTGAAACCATTGATGTATTGGTCGGCTTCCGAACTCATGGATATGCTGAATCCCGAAGCAGGAAGGTTGTTGTAAAGTGCGGATATTTCCGGATTACCGGTGAGGACTCTTACATAAAGCACATCATTGATTGCGATTTTGTATTCTTTGTGCGGGTTTTTAAAAACAAGTGTAGTATCCTCTTTGGAGGCATTTTTCAGGTAAACCATTTTGCCGGGCCCTTGGCAGCTTGCCAGAAAGAGAAAGATTGGCAGGACCATTGTTCCGGTCACTTTAAGTAAATTTGATCTGAACGTCATTGTTGATTTGTTGTTTGGATTGATGTTTGGTTTGGCAGCCTGCATTCTATACATGTCAAAAAATATGTAATCGTTGTTACACAAAGTACTGTTGGTGGAAGATGTTGTTTTCGATTTGGGAATGAATGTTTATATAAGTCATATCAGTCGGGTTTTGGATTTCGGGTTTATAAAGAGTAGCAAATACTCATAATTGCAAATCTATGTAATTAAACATGTAAATTCTACCTTTTGGTTTTAAGAGGGGCGTTATATTTGACAAATGAATGTTTTTAAGGGGCAAACTTTTGGCATCGGTAGGTTTTTTGCTTATTTTAGATAACGGATGTAATGTTTTAATAAGTCAAAACAAATCGAAATAATGGGTTTTATTGGTGCAAGCAGAATGGTGTGAATTGGGAAACAGATATGAGGTTGTGGCGTATTTGCACGTTTTATGCTTAAATAGAATAGGAATCAGTTGTTTTGATGAAGATTCTTGTCAATTGATATACATCCATAATGGAGAGTTCTATTGATCAACAGAAAATAATTGTATATTGGTTGATGGAGAGTAGTAATCTCTAATACAGAAAAATAGAGCGAACATGAAAAATTTAGATTTCAATATATTCCAGCCTTCGCGCACCAATTTAAAACCGGAGGTAGGCAGGGTGCTGATCGCCGAACCATTTTTGCAGGGTCCCTATTTTGGGCGATCCATTGTTTTGCTGACAGAGCATAATGAAGAGGGCACCGTAGGGTTTGTCCTGAATAAGCCGACCGAACTCTATCCTGATGAGATAGTGGATGATATATTGAGTTTTGAAGGAGAGTTGTTTGTCGGAGGGCCTGTATCGTCCAATACGTTAAGTTTTTTACATACGCTGGGGGATCGGCTTCCCGGTTCTATCAAGGTGACCTCTTCGATCTATTGGGGCGGAGATTTTGATTGTCTTAAGAAGATGATTAATCAGGGCGAGGCGACCAGTCAATCAGTGAAGTTTTTTGTGGGTTATTCGGGATGGGCGCCCGGTCAGCTGGAGGGAGAGATTGCCGAAAACAGCTGGGTGGTTTCCACTTTGCGCGATGAGCTGATAATGACCCGAGAGGTGAAAAATGTTTGGGAAACTGCGATTCACGAAATGGGTGATGACTATAAAACCTGGACCAACTTTCCTCGAAACCCCTCGTTTAATTAGTTTATGCCGGGGAGATTTTTATAGGAAAAATAACCGGCTATTTCACTGTCTTTGAAATTTCTTCGTTGAGCCATCTTGTGATCGCTTTTGGTAACCGGTTGAAGTACCGTTTGTTTTCGAAAGCGACTATCCATCTGACGCCGTTAATGGCATTGCTAAGAAAAAGTTCATCGGCATTCAGTAGTTCTTCTTTTGTTGCCCCAGGCGTTTCTAGTACCGGGATGTTGTTTAGGGCTGCAAACCTCAGTATTTGCCTTCGCATGACGCCATCAACACAACCGGAAGAAATGGATGGTGTTTTCAACACCTGATCTTTGGTCCAGAAGAGATTGGAGCTGATGGATTCAATCCATTTTTTATTTTGATTCAGGATCAGGCAGTCGTCCCAATGGTTTTCTTTTTTATATATGCCGGCGAGGATATTGGGTGTTGAAGAAAGTGTTTTGAAAGGGGCGGTAAGGTTCCATACTTTTGGGAATCCATCGAAGGCCCCGATTCTTAAGCCTTCTTCATTTAATAGAAAACCCTTATGGGGGAGCGGAGTTGCTTCGATAAGCCAAGCCGGGGTGTTGGTTTCGGGAGTATATAATCCTCCATCCCGTCGAAAAACAGAGATTCGTACTCTGGCATCATAAAATATTCGGTTGCGAACGATGAGTCGTTCAATGTTTGTTTTGAATATTTCCATAGAGGGCAGTCCCGAAACAGATATTTTCAGGGTGGCCATACCTCTTAGTAATCGTGCGTAGTGGTCGTCGAAAAAAAGGGGTTCTGTTTTATGACACCGGATGGTTTCAAATAGACCGTCACCGTAGCGAAAGGCTCTGTTATTGGAGGAGAAGAGTGCTTTTCCGGTTTCGTATTGATGGCCGTTGAGTATTAGGTATTTTTTATTGGAGGGTGGCATGGTATCAGAAATTGAAACTCATTAGCCGATTGAAGAAATGAATGGCCAGTGAGGGTTCATAAAGAATAGGGAAAATAAGACCATAAAGCGCACCGTAATAGTGGGCATCATGTCCAATATTGTCGAGGTTTTTACCGGCCATGGATTTGGAATATATCAGGTAGAGAACACCAAAAATAATCCCCGGAACAGGTATAATTCCAAAAAACAATATGGGGTTGTAGGGAGCAAAAAGGATCGACGAGAAAACAACCGCCGATACTGCCCCCGAAGCTCCTACCGCGTTGTAATGAGGGTTGTCTTTTTCTTTTATCAGAGTGGCCAGAGTAGAGATGCCCAGAGCACTAACAAACAGAATGAGGTATCTGATCGCCGCGCCGGTAACAAATGCAGCTTTGAAGTAATAAAGAACCGCCTCTCCAAAGGAGTAAAGGACAAACATATTGATCAGAAGATGCATCCAGCTGCCGTGAACCAATCCGTAGGAGAGCATCCTGTAATACTCATTGCGATTTATAATCTGCCAGGCATTGAAGCGGAGTCGATCAACGATTACCGGACGGCTAAATCCAGCAATACTGATGAGTGAAACGACGATGATAATAATTAGGTTGATATTTAAACTTAGATTCATGATACGTCTTTGGTTTTTTGATTCTATCGATTATGGCAAGGAGGTTTCTCATTCCGCTTTGCCGACACTCTCAACATGGCCCATCACATCCTCTGATTATCTTTCAGATTTACATCAAATTTAATGCATGATTTTAAAGATCATCTCTTGCAGGAGTTCTCCTTCTGAAGCAGAATTGTTGTTAAAACCTTTAGAGCGCATGTCATATTCTCGCAGCAAAGAAATGACCTGTCTGGTTTTAGCCCAATTGAAACGACGTGCTGCCGTCTGATAATCTTTTACAAAATAGGGGTGGATCTTCAGAAGTGTTGCAATGTTTTTTTGGCTTTTGTCCGGGGTGACATGATAGGTCAGCAAATTTCTGAAAAAAATAAATAACAAACCGGTGATGGCCGGTATTGGCGTTTCTTTGGGGTTTTGTCCGAAAATATGGGCTATTTGGTTGGCCTTGACTATGTTGCCGTAGATGATGGCTTTTTGTAGTTCGAACGTGTTGTAATCTTTGCTGATACCAACATATTCATCCACATGAGCAGAGGTAATGGTTTTTACTTCCGGCCCAACGGCAACTATAAGTTTGTCGAGTGCTTTAACAATTTTGCTGAGATCGGAGCCCAGATGTTCCACCAACATCAGGGTAGCCTTAGGGTCAATGTCTAAATTTTTGTTTTTTAGATATTTGGTGATCCATTGTGCTGCCTTGTTGTCATATAATTTTTTTGTTTCCAGGGTAATGAACTCCTTTGGGGTGAACTCCTTCCATACTTTTGACCGCTGGTCGAATTTGTCGCGATAGTTGATTACCAAAACGGTGGAAGGTGCCGGAGCTTTCAGATAGGAAATCAGCGGATCAAATTTTTTTATGTTTTGTGCTTCTTTGACGATTACCACTTGCCGGGGTGCCATCATCGGGTACCGGCGCGCCGCATGGACAATATCCATGGCATCGATGTCGCGACCATATAGGATGCTTAAATTGAAGTCTTTTTCTTCCTTTTTTAATGCATGTTCGACAATGTAATCGGTAATATAATCAGCGAACCAAGGTTCTTCTCCGAAGAGAAAGTAAACCTTGGCAAAATCGTTTTTTTTAAGTTGTGCAACTATTTCTTCAAACTTGAGATCCATAAATCTGTCTTTGAACGGACAAAGTTAAAACTAACTATCAAATTTAAGGTGTTTCACCGATTTTCCATTATTGATAATCTCTTTAAGAGAGTCGATCCCTATTTGAAGATGTTCATGAACGAACTCCCGGGTTACGCGTTGGTCACTTTTTTCTGTTTTAATTCCTGTTGAGATCATGGGTTGGTCGGATACGAGCAATAGGGCTCCGGAGGGGATTGAATTGGCAAACCCGACGGTGAAGATCGTTGCGGACTCCATATCTATGGCCATGGCTCTCGTTTTGGCCAGGTATTTTTTAAACCGTTCATCGTATTCCCAAACCCGTTTGTTGGTGGTAAAGACAGTCCCGGTATAATAATCTCTTCCGTAGTCGCGAATGGTGGTGGAGACGGCTCTCTGAAGACTAAATGCCGGAAGAGCCGGAACTTCAGGTGGCAGATAATCATCTGAAGTACCATCACTTCGTATTGCGGCAATCGGTAGAATTAAGTCGCCGAGCGTGTTTTTCTTTTTTAATCCTCCGCATTTACCCAGAAACAATACGGCTTTGGGGGATATGGCACTGAGAAGATCCATAACCGTTGCTGCATTAGGGCTTCCCATTCCAAAATTGATGATGGTAATGCCTTCGGCACTGCAGTTGGGCATGTTATGGTTTTCACCCAGTATTGGCGCATTTTTCCATTTGGAAAACAAATCAACGTAGTATTGAAAGTTGGTCAGAATAATGTATTGGGTGAAATCTTTCAAAGGGCGACCGGTGTAGCGCGGAAGCCAGTTTTCTACAATTTCTTGTTTTGTTTTCATATTTGTGGTTTTTTACGAATATAATTCAAATTTTAATTGAACAAGGTATAATGTTATTAATTTTACGCCATGAAAATATTGAATCTGCCCCAATGCTCATTCCGTTTTAAGGAACAAGGGGGCAAAAAGTTTATATATGATGAGGTGCGTCAAAAATTTGTGACATTGACCCCGGAAGAATGGGTTCGGCAGAATTTTTTGCATTTTATGAGCCGGCATCTTCACTATCCGACAAGCCTGACCGGGGTGGAAAAAATGATAAAAGTTCATGGATTGTCACAACGGTGCGATATTGTATTGTACAACCGAAAGGGAGCGCCGGTAATGATTGTGGAATGCAAAGCCCCTTCGGTAAGAATTGATGCAACCACCCTTAGTCAGGCCGCTCGTTACAATACGGCACTCGGTGTTCCCTATCTGGTTTTAACCAATGGATTAAAGCATTACTGTATCGAGACCGAAGTGAAGGATAATTCCTATTCCATAAAAAGCGAATTTCCTTCATTTGAAGAATTGCAATAGCCTAATTAATCGTCGGCCTACCGGCAATTTTCTGATACATCAGTTCATCCTTGAATCCGTTGGGTGTTTTTAGCCAATCTTTTTTTTGTCCCATCAGCTTGAAATCAAGGCTTTCAAAGAGCTTTATGCTGGCCCGGTTGTCTTCGCTGATGTTGCAGTAGAGCTGATGAAGTCCCAGATGGTTGAAGACATAATCAGTAAACAGAGCTACTGCTTCTTTTGCATAGCCTTTTTCCCGTTCGGGTTTATGAATCATAATACCAATGCCACCTCGACTGTGATAGGGATCGAAATCGAAAAGATCAATCATGCCAATGGTTTTTTGCATTTCGCCTTCAGGGATATCAATCATAAGTCGAAGTTGACGGGTTTGATAAATATCCAGAGTGGTTTGATTGATGTAGGTTATAATTTTATGTCGACTGAATGGGGTCAGGGTATTACTTACAGGCCAGATCTCCATTTGGTTCTCCCATTTGTACAACAAATCGGCATCTGCAGGTTCAAGGGCTCGGAGTATTATTTTGTCATTCTTTATCATATCCGGATATTTAGCTGACAAAAGTAGTTGATACTTGAAAGAAGACAAAAGTGATTCCCCCAAAAAAAGATAAGACGATTGTTATTCTTCTTTATCCTAAAAACCGTCCAATTACTTTATTTCGGTGACTTCTTTATGAGGTTCACCGCCCTTATCCATAGGTTTAAGTGTGATGGGAGGAAGATAAATAGCTCTGTTTTTCGATTTGTAATCGTCTTTAACGCCCAGCTTGAAGATTTGTGAGTAAGGCTGATGATCCGGGCATTCGATGAGTAATTTATATTCCTGAAAAGAGGGTATAATGGTTACAAACTTACCTGTGGATGGGTTAACCTTGTAGGACCCTAATCGTTTATTGGTAGAGTTGTTAATAATATAAATGGTAGCATTATCGGCAGGCTGATTTTGGCTGTTGAAGATGTGTGAGGAAACGACCGCCATGGAGCGCTCGTTATCTTCTGGAAAATGAAGCACGAAGAGGTCTGATTGTCCGATGGATCCTTCTTTTCTGGAAGAGAAGTAAACCCTTTGCCCATTGGGGGTAGGGACATAAAAAACATCATCGGAAGGTGAGTTGACGGGGTATCCTATGTTTTGGGCTTTAGTCCACCCATTTTCTGTTTTGGTGCTTTTGAAAATGTCATATCCCCCCATCGAGTTGTGTCCGGTGGATGAGAAGTAGAGTGTCTGATTGTCGGGGTGAATAAAAGGCCCCTCTTCGTCCATCTCAGTGTTAATGGTTTCCCCGGCATTGATAGGTTTTCCCCAGGAGCCGTCGGGCAAACGGTGAGAATAATAAATATCTTTCCCTCCGAGACCACCCGGTCGTTCGCTGGAAAAATAGATGGTGTTTCCATCGGGGGAGATGGAAGCATGGGTTTCATTGTATCCGGAATTGACGGGCGGGGGAAGTGGTTGCGGGTCGCTCCATCCTTCAAAGGTTTTGTAAGTAATAAAGAGTGCTCCTTTTAGTCCGTCATTTTGAAAAAAGATAAGGCCTTGTCCATCGGGTGTAAGACCAACAGTGGCCCGGTTAACATTTCTATATCCTGGAATGTTTAAAACTTCCGGTTTGGTCCATCCGTTTTTTCTCCAGTGGCTGACAAAGATATTTTCGAAATAAGGTCCTACACTTTCAAGACTATCGACGGGGCGCGTGGAGGTGAAATAGATGGTTGATTCATCATACAAGGTAACAGGACTATGATCTTCATACTTGCTGTTAAGGATTTTTCCCAGATGTTCAATTTTAAAATAGACCGGATTGTTCATGAGTTTTTTCATGTTGTGGCAATATTGTATTTCCCGGTCAATATCTGCGTTTAATTCTTTATCGGTAACAAAATTCTTCAGTCTGGTAAATTCGATGAGAGCTTTATCCGGTTGTTCATTGAGACGGTATGCCTGAGCCAGATAATAGTGGGCCTCTATGGCCTGGATCCTGTTTCCTTTGTCCAGGGAAAAATGGGGCATAATTTTTTCATAAACAGTAATTGCTTCCGGCAGCTTTTCCAGTGCTACCAATGCAAAGCCTTTAAGAAGAAGGGCCTCCGGATTATCTTTTTGTGTGAGGGGAGCAAGAGTTTCCAGAGCCTCTTCATATAATTCCAAGTCGATGAGTTCATAGGCTTTTCGTAATATTTTACGTGGTGCCTGAGCATAAGCCGATTGTAAGCACAAAGCAAGGAATGTCAAAACTATTGATATGTATGCAAATTTTTTCATGTCAAAAAATTGAATAGGGGGTCGTTTGATCCGTCTGTAACTGATGATGTGTATCGCTTTAATAACAGTAACTCATTGAGCCATACAAATTACGAAAAAATAGTTGGAGGAAGGGGAGAAGATGAGTGAAGTTTTTTTGAACGGCCGGTTTTTGGTGATGAAGTAAAGGTTTCTCTTGATCTTTGAATGAAAACAACGCGTTATCGCGTTTGGCTTTTCCGGTATACGAAGAAGCGGGAAGCCGGCCGTTTCTTGTGGGTCATAATATTGCCGGAGATGTGATGAGGGCAGAGAGAGTACTTTTATTGCTTGCAGAATAGGGATTTAATAAAGCCACAAAAGGTTTTTCTTTCAGCTTTTTTGAATCTGGAGAGGAAAAGCTCACGTTCGTTTTCAGAAACTTCTTTGCTGAGCATTTGATAAATTTCTCCCCATCCCGGGAACCCACCAACATTTCTGTCATCAATAAAAATGTCGGCATTGATTTTCCGGCTAACGGATTCATCAAATTTTTCTTCCGGAAAGTTTTTGTTTACGGCATAAAACTCCAGACCGTTTTTTGCACAAAACTCAACGGCCTCATCTAATTCTTTACCGGTTCTGATGGTCCATAAGATCAAAAGGTGCCCCTGTTTTTGCAAAGCTTTTAACGTTTCAAAGGCAAACAGCTTTTCCTTACCAATTTGCGGATACCTGTGCTCTACAATCGTGCCGTCAAAATCAACTGCTATAATCATTGGATTAGGTTTATTCAGTATTTTCATTATTGTCTTGGTCCAATTGTTCCGGGTTGATCTCTTTAATAATACTATATCGGGAAGGGCGATTAATTAAATAGGCCAAAAATAATAATGCAAAAACATATATAAATGTAAAATCGGCGGTCAACATATATCCTATTAGGCCCAGAAAAGCCAGGGATTCAATTGTTACAAGTTTAATAAAAAAACTGGTTTTAAACTGTAATAATTGTTTGTCAAATGGTAACTCAGCGTTGATATGCTTCACTTTTTGAGAATGGAAAAAGTAACTGGCAGGAATACCAACCAAAGAAAGAAGGAGTATTACAGCTTTAAAGTTTTCCTTGAAAGCCAGTGACCAATCTGCCGCGGGACCTATTTTGTTTACGACGATTAATGAAGTCAGGAGCAAAAAAATTAGGCCCGACAGGATGCTCCAAAAAATAATTTTGATTTGCTTGAGAATTTTATTGGCTTCCATAGTTTATGGGTTTATTGAATGTTTTTATCAAAAGGCTGTCGGTCTATTAGTGACCTTCCGAGGGTTACTTCATCTGCATATTCCAGTTCGTCTCCAATGGCGACCCCTCGGGCAATGGTGGTAAACTTAACCGGATAGGATTGAAATTTACGGTACAGGAAAAAATTGGTTGTGTCGCCTTCCATGGTTGTACTTAATGCGAAAATGATCTCTTTAACCTCCCCTTTTTTGAGTTTCTCTTCCAAGGGATCGATGGTTAAATCGTCGGGGCCTGTTCCGTCCATAGGGGAAATAAGTCCTCCCAGAACATGATAAATACCCTGATATTGGTGGGTGTTTTCGATGGCCATTACATCTCTTACGTTTTCAACCACACAGACAATGGCTTGATCCCTGCGAGGGTTGGCACAGATGGCACAAATGTCACTGTCGGATATATTGAAACAGTTTTTACAGTATTTGATTTCGTCGATAAGAGTCGTGATGGCATTGGCAAATTGGTAAACCGATTCTTTGTCCTGTTTTAATATATGTAAAACCAGACGCAGTGCACTTTTTTTTCCTATCCCCGGCAATCTGGCGAATTCGTTAACTGCATTTTCAAGTATCTTTGATGGGAATTCTAGTTCAGACATTGGAAAATGTTTTTGGGTCTCAAAGTTAATAAAAAATAAAGGTGAAGAGTCGGTTCCTTCTCGAAGGGATTATTGTTCAAATGATGTGGTGGGTTACAAATTAAATTGTTTTTTTGTAGAGTCATAAATAAAACTGCCTCGGCCTCTTGAAATGGCTGTTGCTGCGAAACGCAATAATCAAAGATAACTATTGTGGTATGGATCCGTTATTAACCATCTCTCTTTTGGGTATTTATTTTGTGATACTTATTGCTATATCGGTCGTTACAGGTCGTCAATCCGATAATGAAAGCTTTTTTTTGGGGAATCGTCGATCTCCCTGGGTGGTGGTTGCCATTGGGATGGTAGGGGCTTCCTTGTCGGGTGTGACCTTTGTGTCGGTACCGGGCTATGTTACTTCGGTAGGGTTTACCTATATGCAAATGGTTGCCGGTTTCTTTGCAGGATATATTGTTATTGCTTATGTGCTCTTGCCTCTATATTACCGGATGCAATTAACTTCTATCTATTCCTATCTTGAAGAGCGTTTTGGGTTACGATCCTACCGGTCGGGGGCGGTGCTTTTTATGGCCAGCAAAATAGTTGGGGCCTCGGCCCGTCTCTATTTGATGGCCATTGTCTTGCAGATAGCACTTTTCGATGAGTTGGGTGTCTCCTTCGGGCTAACCGCTATGGGATTGGTCCTTTTAATATGGTTGTACACTTTTCGGGGAGGAATTAAAACCATAATTTGGACGGACGCATTGCAAACGATCCTTTTTTTGACGGCGGTAGTGGTTACAATCTATCATATAGGAGATCAAATGGGTGCCAATGTGGGAACCCTGATTCGGTATGTTCGTGACAGTGAGTTTTCTCAAGTTTTTGAATTTGAGGATTGGCGTTCATCTCAATATTTTTTCAAGCAGTTTTTGTCGGGGGTGTTTATTACCATTGTAATGACGGGATTGGATCAGGATATGATGCAAAAGAACCTTAGCTGCAGATCGCTGAAAGAGGCCAGAAAAAATATGTTGACCTATGGTTTTGCTTTTATCCCGGTCAATTTATTGTTTCTGTCATTGGGAGCTCTGTTGGTGCTTTTTATTCGTTTTAAGGGGATAGAGATGCCGGTACGTGCCGATGATATCTTTCCGGCCATTGCTACAGGGGGGTATCTCCCTGTTTCAGTGGGCGTATTTTTCTTTTTGGGATTAATGAGTGCTGCTATGTCGAGTGCCGATTCGGCACTTACATCTCTGACCACTTCTTTTACGGTGGATATTTTGAAGATAAGAAACTTTTATCCCTCCCAAGCCAAGAAGATCAGAATGATAATTCACCTAGGATTTGCGGTGATTCTGGGATTGGTAATAATGGTGTTTGGGGCATTGGGACAGGATAGTATCATCCACACTGTATACACCCTGGCAGGTTATACTTATGGCCCATTGTTGGGATTATTTGCTTTTGGCCTTTTCACCTCTCGAACCGTTAGAGATGGGGCAGTTCCTTGGATTGCAGTTCTTACTCCGGTACTGACCGGAATACTGGACTTTAATGCGCTGGATTGGTTTGGATTCAGCCTGGGATATGAAAAGTTAATGCTAAATGGTGGATTTGCCTTTCTGGGGCTTTGGCTGTTTTCTTCGAACAAGCAATGACAGGTTGGCATTTATGCCTTAATTGGCGTTTTTTTTGATATTAAGGGAATTGTCCATAAATTAGGAACAATCATTGTCTTATTAGAAGACAAGGTTGTAGAAAGAGTGAATTCATCTGGCCATCATGTAAAGTGGTGGTAGGATGGGTTGAAAAGTGAATGTAAATTATCATTTAAATTTATTGATTTGAGAATTATGCGCAATTTGAAATGGATTTTTTTGGCGGTTATTACTCTGCCATTACTTTCCGGTTGTGGTTACAACCGTATGGTCGAACTGGAAGAGGGTATTGATGCCCAGTGGTCGCAGGTGGAAAATGTTTATCAGCGGAGAGCTGATCTTATTCCCAATCTGGTTAATACCGTGAAAGGGTATGCCAGTCATGAACAAGAGACACTTCAGGCCGTAATAGAAGCCCGTTCCAAAGCGACCAGTATTAATCTATCGGCCGATCAACTTAATGAGCAGACTTTGCAGAATTTTCAAAAAGCACAGGACGGTTTGTCATCTGCTCTTTCCCGATTGATGGTGGTTATGGAAAGATATCCGGATTTAAAAGCCAATCAGAATTTTTTGGATTTGCAGGCACAGCTGGAAGGGACTGAAAACCGGATCGCCGTGGAACGAAGAAAATTTAACGAGGCTACCAGAGCCTATAATACCTATATCCGGAAATTTCCGAAAAATATAATTGCGGGGATGTTTAGCTTTGAGCCACGACCTTATTTTGAGTCGGATGAGGGAGCCAGTAAGGCGCCAGAAGTTCAGTTTTAAAACACAATTCTATGGCTGTTAATATATTCACGGAAGAACAGAAGCAAAAGATTATCAATGCCATTAAAGAGGCAGAATTGAATACTTCCGGCGAGATCCGTGTGCACATTGAAAGGGACTGCCCCGAAGATGTACTTGATCGAGCTGCTTTTATCTTTGAAAAACTGAAGATGCACAAGACCAAGTTGCGCAATGGTGTCCTTTTTTATTTGGCCGTAAAAGACCGGAAATTTGCCATATTGGGTGATGCGGGAATTAATGCCAAAGTGCCTGAAGATTTTTGGGACAAGACGAAAGAACTCATGGTTTCCCATTTTAAGAATGGAGAGTTGGCTCGAGGACTGGAGGAGGGGATAGGAATGGCCGGAGAGCAACTGAAAACCTATTTCGCCTGGAAAGAGGATGATGTGAATGAGCTGTCGGATGAGATATCTTTCGGGAAATGATTCCTGGCTTTTGGTATAAAAGAGTTTCCGGTGCTCAATGATTATTCACTGTTTAATTATCTGATTGATTCATGATACGATTATTTACATCTTTAATGGTTTTGCTTTTGATGGTTTCTTCAACCTCAGGACAGGATTTCCCGGAGCCCCCACAGCCTCCAAAACTGGTCAATGATTTTGCGGGGGTTATCGAAAGCGCGGCAGTAGTTGCATTAGAAAAGGAATTGGTGGCCTTTGCTCGTCAGACGAGTACGCAGATTGCGGTGGTGACCATTTCTGATTTGGGCGATTATGATGTGTCAGGATACGCTTTTGAACTGGCAGAAAAATGGGGAATTGGGCAAAAAGGGAAAGACAACGGCGTGCTCATACTGGTACAACCTAAAACTGCTGATAAACGTGGTCAGGCATTTATTGCCACCGGATATGGCTTGGAAGGTGTCGTACCCGATGCCGTTGCCAATCGAATAGTGGACAGGGAAATGATTCCGCGTTTTAAGCAGAATGACTATACAGGAGGAATCATTGCCGGCGTTTCCGTATTGATGGAACTTACCAGAGGTGAGTATACCGCCGAAGGATATATGAAAAAAACTGCTGGCTCCGGGAGTGTTTTAGGTGGTATGGGGATTATTATTATCTTTTTCCTTATTCTTTTAACCTCCTTGGGCCGTCAGCGAGCACGCCACAGTTCACTTGGTCATGATCTTCCCTTTTGGGTGTTACTGACAATGCTCGGGTCGGGGAGTCGAAATCATTCAGGCAGCTGGGGTAGTTTTTCTTCCGGATCAGGTCCATTCGGTGGTGGCTCGGGCGGTGGTTTTGGTGGTTTTGGTGGCGGTAGCTTTGGCGGTGGCGGTGCCGGCGGCAGTTGGTGACAATCGATCGGTTAAAAATATCTGTTTATTGTAATTTAAAGGTGGAAAGAGGGGTAACCATCGGACATAAAAAAACGGGTTTTAACAACCCGTTTAGTTCAAAAATATCTTAAGAAAACGGGTTACCCCCGTTACTACTACTCAATATTCAGCTCAAAAATCGCATTTATAGTTCGCTATCCACAAGAATTCGTCCACAATATTCGCAAACGATGATTTTTTTCCGTGATTGAATGTCCAGATGGCGTTGGGGAGGAATCTTATTGAAACATCCGCCGCAAGCATCTCTTTCAATAGTTACCACGGCCAGACCATTGCGGGCATTTTTACGAATTCGTTTGAATGCTGTAAGCAAACGCTCGTCAATCCCTTTCTCAATGTCTTTTGCCTTTTTCTTTAATTTATCTTCGTCATCTTTTGTGTCGCTGACAATATTGTCCAATTCTTTTCTTTTGTTTTCCAGATCCATTTTACGCTCTTCTATGAGCGATTCCGATTTGGTTAATGTTTCTTGTTTGGCCTTCATTTCGGTCTCAAACTCACGGATCCGTTTTTTGCAGAGTTCCTTTTCCAGATTTTGATATTCTATTTCCTTATTAAGGGATTCAAACTCTCTGTTGTTACGAACACCTGATTGTTGCGATTCATATTTTTTGATCAGTAAGTCGGCCTCTTTAATGCCGTTTTTCTTTTCCTGTATGGCGTTGTTCAGATTTTTAATCTCTGCATTCAGATTCTTGAGGCGGGTTTCGAGTCCTTCCACTTCATCTTCCAGATCCTGAACTTCCAAAGGTAATTCGCCGCGAAGAGTTTGAATTTTGTCAATCTCGCTCATTACCTTCTGAAGGTTAAACAGGGCGCGCAATTTTTCCTCTACGCTTTTCTCGCTGCTATTTTTCTTTGTCTCAGTTTTTGCCATGCTGCTAATAATATTTTACGGGATTGGTTGTAACGTTTGTCAAACGGACTGCAAAATTAGGGAATTTTTTTGTAAGTAATTCAAAAAAAACTTCTTTAGTCAATTGTTCGCTTTCGTAATGACCTATATCGGCGATAACAATTTTGTTGTCTGCTTCCTGAAACTGGTGATACTTAAAGTCTGAACTCACAAAAATATCGGCTCCATTTTGGATCGCCGTTTTTAAGAGGAAACTGCCCGATCCTCCGCATACGGCAATTTTTTTTACGGGATTGCCTATCAGTTCGGTATGTCGTATGCATTGTGCTCCGGTGACTTTCTTGATTTGTTGCAAGGCCTCTTCTTCCGAAAGGGGAGTCTGTAAGTCGCCAATGGCACCAAATCCCACCTTTGGCCATACGTTTGCCAAGGGGTAAAGATCGTAAGCGACTTCCTCGTATGGGTGGGTTTCGAGCAAAACCTTCAAAATTCTGTTCTTCAAATGTTTTGGAATGATTGTTTCGATGCGGACTTCCTTTTCGAAATGAATGGATCCTTTTTCTCCCACATAAGGATTTGTCCCTTCGCCGGCCCGGAAAGTGCCGACCCCCTCCAGGTTATAGCTGCAACAGTCGTAATTGCCGATCATGCCGGCGCCGGCGTCAAAGAGGGCAGAACGTACTTTTTCGGCATATTGGGTTGGGACAAAGGTCACCAGTTTAAGTAGTAAACCCGTACGAGGGGCTAATACCCGCAGGTTAGAGAGTCCCAGTCGTTGAGACAGTATGCCACTGACGCCGTTGTCAACACTGTCGATACTGGTGTGTGCCGAATATATGGCAATGTTCTGTTGAATGGCTTTTGCCAATATCCGTTCGGCAGCGGTACTGCCGGTCAATTTTTTGATGCCACTAAGCGTTACCGGATGATGTGAAACAATCAGGTTTTCCCCTTTCGAAATTGCATCTTCCAAAACTTCTTCCGTGACATCCAGTGTGATCAGAATGCCCCTAATTTCCATGTTCGGGTCGCCGGTTTGCAGCCCGGTGTTGTCATAATCCTCCTGGAAAGCGGGAGGGGCAAATTGTTCAATTTCTGAAATGATATGTTTTAGCAATACCATAGATGCAGGTAAACTATATATTCTCTTTAATTTCTAAAAGTGTTTTTCTAATTTCTTGAAGTCTTTTTACGACCTCAAAGTTGTTTTCTGTTCCTTCTTTGTTCTCTTTGAGTTTTTTTTGTGCCCCTTTTAGGGTCATTCCTCTTTCCTTAACCAAATGGTAGATCAGATGAAGGTTGTCAATGTCTTTTTGAGTAAATAACCGGTTCCCTTTTTTGTTTTTGTGGGGTTTGATGATGTCAAATTCCTTTTCCCAGAACCGAATCAGGGAAGTGTTGACGTTGAAGATTTTGGCTACTTCCCCAATAGAATAATAGAGTTTTTCAATTTTTGGCTCTTTGTAAGGCATTCTCTATGAATTTAGGTGCTATCGGAAAACAACAATTGCCGCCCGATGAATATCAGGCAGCAATTGCAATAATAATTCTTTTTTTTGTAGAGTACAAATATTTGTTTAGCCGATCGTTAGGTGGCTAATCAAATGTTTGATGACTATTACTGGCAATTTGAATCATCTTTTCAAACTGGTCAGGTGTGAGATCCTGGAAGTAGTAATGAGCCGGGTTTACGGGCCGTCCTTTAACCCTCACTTCATAATGAAGGTGAGGTCCGGTTGATTTCCCTGTATTGCCTACATAGCCAATGACATCACCTCGTTTAACTTTTTGGCCGACTTTGACATTGAACGCACTCATGTGTGCGTATAATGTGGTATATCCAAAGCCATGATCGACTTCAATATGGTTTCCATATCCGCCAAAAGATTTAATGACTCTTTTAACGACACCATCGCCTGTGACATAGACCTCTGTGCCTATGGGTGCCGAAAAGTCCATGCCATCGTGGAATTTTTTTACTTTATAAATTGGGTCTATTCTCCATCCATATCCGGAGGCGGTTCTTCTCAGGTCTTTATTGGAAACCGGTTGAATGGCAGGCGTACAACGTAACATTTCTTCTTTACGAAGAGTAAGATCGATAATCTCATCAAACGACTTGCTCTGAACGTAGAGCTGTTTCATGATGATATCCAGCTTCTTGGCTGTGTTGATGACGAGCTTGGCATTGTCCAAGTTTTCCAGATGCTTATATCGGTTCATTCCTCCAAAACCTGCACGGCGAATGGAATTAGGGATAGAATCGGCCTGATAGATGACTCGATAAATGTTTTCATCCCGATGTTGGATGTCGTTAAGAGCAACCTGGATTTGCTGAAGTTTCTTGTCCATTATCTCGTATTGAGATAGAAGACGAGAATTTTCTCTGGCAAGCCGTTTTTCCTTAGGACTGTCAAAAATATACGAGAACGCTAAAAAGTAAAAGAAACCTAAAATAGCAGATGAGAAGAAAAATTGAAGGAATCGCTTTAATTTGTATCGGATTCCTTGTTCTATTGGTTCATAAGTTAACGTTTCTGTATTGTAGCGGTACTTTACTTTTGACATAAGGTAATGTTTTGCTGTCCAAAAATAGAAAAAAATGTTTTCAATACCTATTTGTTAGATGTTTAACCTATTTTTGTGCCCGGAGAAAACAACTAACTGTATTATTACTGTTTTTGTTTGCCTTTTAATAAGGCCTTATTAAGGACAATGGTTAGGGGTATCTTTGTATTGTGGTATGTTTGAGAGCGATACCCTTGATCAGGTTCGTTGTACGAAGAGAAGCTTAAAAAGGTTTAACTTTTTTGAAGAAAGTGACTATTGTTGGAATTATCAATTAGAGAAATACATATATGATAGCTAAAGAGGTTCGACAAAGATTTTTTGACTTTTTCAGTGCCAACCAGCATGTTATTGTTTCCTCAGCCCCAATGGTTGTAAAGAATGATCCTACTCTCATGTTTACCAATGCGGGGATGAATCAGTTTAAGGATATTTTTCTTGGAAACCGAAAGCCGGATCATCTCCGGGTTGCCAATGCACAAAAGTGTTTGAGGGTGTCGGGAAAACATAATGATCTGGAAGAGGTTGGACATGATACCTATCATCATACCATGTTTGAAATGTTGGGCAATTGGTCGTTTGGTGACTACTTTAAGGAAACAGCCATTGACCTGGCCTGGAAATTTCTTACAGAGGAATTGGCTATTGATAAAAGCAGACTTTACGCTACCGTTTTTGAAGGCGATAAGGCCGATGGTCTATCCCGCGATGAAGAGGCGGCTTCGGCCTGGGAAAAACACTTGCCCGCTGATCATATTTTAAATGGCAACAAAAAGGATAATTTCTGGGAAATGGGAGATACAGGCCCGTGCGGTCCCTGCTCCGAAATTCATATCGACCTCAGAGATGACTTTCAAAGAAAGAGCAAACCGGGCCATGCATTGGTGAATAAAGATCATCCGGAAGTGATTGAAATTTGGAACCTGGTCTTTATCCAATATAATCGAAAAGCTGATGGAGAGCTTGTTTCACTTCCCCAAAAGCACATCGATACCGGTATGGGCTTTGAACGTTTGTGCCGTGTTCTTCAGGGGAAGACCTCCAACTATGATACCGATATATTTCAGCCCATCATCCGGCAAATCGCTGCATTAACCGGCATTCAATATGGTGCTGGTAATGATTCAGATATTGCCATGCGCGTCATCGCCGACCATATTCGTACCATTGCTTTTTCCATTGCCGATGGTCAGCTTCCCTCTAACAACAAAGCGGGATATGTCATTCGTCGGATTCTTCGTCGGGCAGTACGGTACGGGTATACCTTCCTGAATATGAATCGACCTTTTCTGAGTGGTTTGTTGCCTGTGTTAATAGATACAATGGGTAATGCATATCCCGAACTGAAGAAATGCCAACAGTTGATTGATAAAGTTATATATGAAGAGGAAGAGTCTTTTCTGAAAACATTGGAAACAGGAATCACCCTGCTGAACCGAATTATTGAAAACACCCTTTCGAATAATTACAAAGTGGTGAGCGGAAAGGTGGCTTTTGAGCTTTATGATACTTACGGCTTTCCCCTTGATCTTACCGAGCTGATTCTTGGAGAAAAAGGACTGGTGGTCAATCGACAGGAATTTGAAAAGGAGATGAATGCTCAAAAAGAGCGAGCTCGCAATGCGGCCTCCGTTGAAACGGGCGACTGGATCATCCTCAGAGATGACGATCAAGAAGAGTTTGTAGGGTACGATTATTTTGAAACGGATGTCTATCTCACACGCTATCGTCAGATTAAGGTCAAAAACAAAACGCAATATCAGCTGGTATTTAATATCACACCATTTTATGCCGAAAGCGGAGGACAAGTGGGTGATTCCGGATTCATCAAAAATGAGAAAGAGAACATTGCCATCGTTGATACTAAGAAGGAGAATGATCTTATCATTCATCTTGCGAATCAGTTACCTGCTGATTTGGAAAACACCTTCCATGCAGTTGTGGATATTCATAAACGGCGCAGCACCGCACGTAACCACACCGCCACGCACTTGTTGCATAAGGCCTTGAGAAAGGTGCTGGGAACTCATGTCGAACAGAGAGGTTCGCTGGTACATCCCGATTATCTGAGGTTCGATTTTTCCCACTTCCAAAAGGTTACTCCTGAAGAGCTCCGGGAAATTGAAAAGCTGGTGAATGTTGATATCCGAGCTAATATTACCAGGGAAGAGCACCGAGAAATGCCAATAGATAAAGCTCGGGAAATGGGAGCTATGGCATTGTTTGGTGAAAAATACGGGGATGTGGTGCGCACCATAGGCTTCGGCGATTCGGTAGAATTGTGCGGTGGCACTCATGTGGATGCCACCGGGGAAATAGGCTTTTTCCGAATTGTTGGTGAAAGTGCCGTGTCGGCCGGCGTCCGTCGGATTGAAGCCGTTACCGGTGAAAAAGCTGAAGATCTTTCATATGTTCAGTCTGACCTTATTAATGAATTAGGCACCCTGGTTAAGAGTAAAGGACAGCTACGTAAACAAGTTGAAAACCTGATACAACAGAATTCTCAGTTGTCCAAACAAGTGGATGCTATGATGCAGAGTTTCCTGAAGATTGAAAAACAGGGTATCATCGATGCAGCACGGGAGGTGAATGGGGTCAAAGTGATAACCACCATTGTTAAGCCGCAGCTGGGGGGCAACCTTAAAGATCTGGCCTTCCAGTTGAGGAATGAGCTGAACGGAGATATGGTGGCAGTATTGGGTGCCGAAGTGAAAGGAAAACCACAGATTGCCGTTATTCTCTCCGATACATTAGTGGAATCAGGTCAGTTGAATGCCACCAAACTGGTGCGTGAGGTGGCCGTTGAAATTCAGGGTGGCGGAGGCGGACAACCCTTCTTTGCCAGTGCCGGAGGGAAAAATCCCGATGGGCTTGCTGCTGCCGTGGATAAAGCCGGACAAATCATTCAAGAAAAATTGGAAGCCTGAAACGTTCCCATTTAATCAATTTGTTGGGTTGGTGATATTCAACAAATCTCACCAACCCAATGGGAATTGGCTTAAATCACCTGCTTTACTGCTGACCCGGAACAGGCAGAAAATATCGACGCTTCTGCCATCAGCCTTCGCCCTGTCCACTTTTTATTGATGTGGAATTTAAACCGACGAAATGAACATGAGGATAACCAGAACCTTTGATTTATTGGAGAATTTCAGGCAAAATTACAATAAGACTGATATTCTGGCAGCCAAACGAGATGGTACCTGGATAAAGTTCAGTGCCGAAGATTATATCCATAATGCAAAAAACTTTGCGTATGGGCTCTTGGCATTGGGATTTAAAAAAGGCGACAAAATAGCCACCATTTCCAACAATCGTCCCGAATGGAATTTTGTGGATATGGGAATGGCCATGGCAGGGGTGGTGCATGTTCCTGTATACCCCACCCTCGGAGAGGAGGATTTTAAACACATTCTCTCGCATTCCGATGCCAAAATGCTGATTGTGGCTGATTTGCCTACCTATCGCAGATTAGAACCCATCGTCCGTAAAATAACTAAACTTAAGTGGATTTATACCTTTAATTACTATGAAGGCATTCCCCATTGGTCTGAGATTACTAGGGATGGGTCGGAAAATAAAGTGAAATATCGCGATAAGCTTACCGCAATTTCTGACTCCATTCAACCCGAAGATCTGCTAACCATCATTTATACTTCTGGAACGACCGGTCTGCCCAAAGGGGTGATGCTTTCGCACCAAAATATTCTGAGTAATGTGGAAGGGGTTTTCAACCTCTACCCATTGGGGCCCGACGACCGTATATTAAGTTTTTTGCCCCTTTGCCATGTCTATGAACGCATGGTGAACTATCTTTTTCAGTGGAAGGGGTGTAGTATCTATTATGCGGAAAATCTAGGAACCATTGCCATAAACCTGGCCGAAGTGAAGGCCTCAGCCTTTGTCACCGTTCCACGCGTAATTGAACGAATCTATGACCGCATTGTATCCAAAGGAGAAGGATTGAGAGGTCTAAAACGGCTGATCTTTTTTATGTCGCTTCGTTTGGGCGAGCGCTACCGGATCAACGGGAAACATGGTCCCTGGTATGGTCTTCGATTGTGGGCCGCCCGGAAGCTGGTCTTTTCCAAATGGCAACAAGCTTTTGGGGGAAAGCTGAAATTCGTCATTTCGGGCGGTGCCGCCCTGCAACCACGACTGAGTCGTCTCTTCTTTGCCGCAGGTATTCCTCTTATGGAGGGATATGGCATGACTGAGACCTCCCCCGTTATTGCGGCCAACCACCTGAGTGAACCCAACAGTTTGCTGATTGGAACGGTCGGTCCCGTACTCAAGAACATTCAGGTGAAGATTGACGAAGACGGTGAAATCCTGGTTAAAGGTCCCAGCGTGATGATGGGATATTACAAGGATAAGAAGAACACTTCGGAGGTGTTGGAAAAAAATGGATGGCTACATACCGGTGATATCGGCACCTTCGAAAAAGGTAAATTCCTTAAAATTACAGATCGTAAAAAGGAAATGTTTAAAACCTCCAGTGGAAAGTATATTGCGCCCCAGGCCATTGAGAATATTCTGAAAGAATCGTTCTTCATCGAGCAGGCGATGGTGGTGGGCGAAAATGAAAAGTTTGCCAGTGCTTTGGTATCACCCAACTTTGAATATCTCCATGTGTGGGCCAACGATCATCATATTCATTTTCGCGACAATCAGGAACTAATAAATCATCCCAAAGTGTTGAAACTCTATAACAAAGAAGTGGAGCAGTATAACAAGCAACTGGGACGTACCGAGCAGATTAAACGATTTCGTCTGGTGCATGAAGAATGGTCTCCTAACACCGGGGAGTTGTCGCCAACACTTAAGCTGCGACGTCGCGTAATCTATAACAAATATGCCAACCTGCTGAGGGAGATTTATAATTATGCTCCCGGCGAAGAGAACCGAGGCTCCATTAAATTTAATGATCTTTGATCTTCGTATTCTCTGGCTTATTGTGTATGTGGTGATTTTAAGGTATCTTAGGGGTAAAACAGATTAACTTTTGAGTTATGGAAGATCAACTGGTAACCATTGCCACTTTTAGTTTTGCTCCTCAAATGGGGTTGGTGCGCAGCAAGCTGGAGTCGGAAGGCATCGAATGCTTTGTTAAGGACGAACTGGTTTCGCAAACTTATATCTATAATGCTGTGGGGGGGATAAAGCTTCAGGTGAAGGCAAGTGATGCTCAACGTGCCACCGCCATTGTTGAAGAGATGGGGGTTTTTGATGCCCCCGACCCCAAGCCGTCGCGGATGATTGTGTTCGATAGGGTTACCCGTCGCCTTCCGTTGCTGGGTAGTCTTGACCTGGGACTCCGTTTTTTTGCATTTCTGGTACTGCTGGCCGTGATCTTTGTGCTCGTTTATATTTTGTTGATATTATAATCTTCCCGGTTGGCAGGTATTGCCTTTTTTGTTTGAATTCTCCGTTAAGGTCACAGTTTGGGGCTGAGTCCCCATTAAACCCGAAAAATACATTAGAAAATCTATTACGAATTAAAATTGCTGCCAATCAAGTCGCAAGCTAACTTGTTTCCATTCACCATAGCGGTGCTATGCCTCATTTCAACAAGTTCTTGATTGATTGCACTTTTAATTCTCACGACGAAATTCTAATGCATTATTCGGGTTTAATGAATACTTCTTTTCCTCCTCAAGGTGAAAGTGCTTCCCCCGATAATGGGAAAGCATTTCCCCCGATAATGGGAAGGCGTTTCCCCCGGTAATGGGAAAGCGTTTCCCTCGGTAATGGGAAAGCGTTTCCCCCGGTAATGGGAAACGCTTTCCCATAGTAATGTGTTGTTGTTCATATTTTATCGACTGTTGTGGTATCCGGTTCCGGTTTTACCGTGCATTGTCAGAACTCCACTCTGTAAGTAAAGTAAGGATAAACCATGGTAATGCCATGCTCTATCACCTTTTGTTTTTCAAAGTCATAGGCCCAACCGAACATTTCGCTTTGCATCAGTGCATTTTTGCATTGGAGAGAAAAAACGTGGGCTTTTCCTTCACGATTGATCCGATAGCGAAAGGCAATATCCACAAAAAGCTTGTTGTTTTCCTGCCATTCAAAGGCTTTCGATTCATCCAATATTACCATCTCATGAAGTCTTGAGGCTTCCTGATCGGGAGGGGTGAACCGGTTGCCACCCATCCAGGATATCTTCCCGTTTATCCCCACAATGTTGTTTTTTCGAAGAGTCCATTCGCGGCCTCCAAGCAGGTTGAATACAAACCGTCGATTGAATGAAGTGTTTCGTTCGATGCCGTCGGCCCCTCGGTATTTGGAATCGAAGAGGGTGCCGGTAAACATATAGTAAAATCCTCCTTTCATGTATCGTTCCAGAGTAATGTCTACGCCGCGGTTGGTTCCGGTCCCTTTATTAATCAGCGGTTTCTGGAAATACATGTCCCAAGAGTAGTTGATTAGCGATTGTGATGTGCCATCCACTACCGGGACATCGAATAGGGATTGATAATAGGGTTCTATTTTAAGTTTCAGATTATCGCGAATAAGGTAATCGAAGGAGAAGACATAGTGTTCGGCTTTGGTGACCTTAAGGTTGGGGTTAAGGGCTTCACCTTGCTCGTTTTGGGTCTGATAGAACCGGAGAGGTTCCAGCCGGCTGTGTTTACCGTAGGCCATCTGAAACGACATTTTTGATGAGAGATTCCACGAAAGGGCCATTCTTGGTTCTACAATCCATTCTTGGTTCATGGCAAACAACGAAACGTTTATACCGGGCATGAGGGTGAAGTCAGGAGCCAGGCGCCATTTTATCTGAGAGAAGGCTCTGGCATAAGTTGTCTGGTCGCTCTGGTTGCTCAGCAATGTGAGTGACTCTTCTGTTTCAGGGTCGGTATTTCCTTTTATATTCAGGTTGTATTGCAGGGAAGTCACATTTATGCCTGTTTTACCTGTCAGGCGATTGCTTATTCTGCTGTTTAGTGCGGTGTTAATAACCATGCATGTGTTGCTTTCACGATGATCTGCCAAGGGAATTTTGGTGCCATTACGCTGCAGTCGGTCACTTTTCATTTTAAATTGATCGTAGGTAGCCGCAACCGATGATTTTAAATACCCCTTATGTTTCAGGCTTATCTGATGAGAGATACCGACAGCGCCGACATCCGATCCGGTGTCATATTGGTTGTTGTCGAACGTATTGGTCCATTTCTGAGGCTCTTCTTCGGGGACAAAGGATACATTGCTAAGTCCTCCGACGCCCCATATCGAGAAAGTTCCTGTTTTGGGGGTAGGCAGAAAAAACTTAAAGCTCAGATCCTGGTAGGCGGGTAGGCCAAAATCTTCGGCGATCAGTTGCCCCACCAGCCCCATGGTGGAATATCTGTAATTGAAAAGATAGGAGGATGTATGCCGGGAATTAAGGGGGCCTTCCGAACTGATATCGATGCCCTGTGACCCAATTTGGAAGGAGGATTCCCGCCGGGTATTGTTGCCGTTGCGAAAGTTAATATCGAAGGCCCCGGAGAGGGCGTTTCCGTAGTCGGCAGGGAAAGCACCGGTTAGGAAGTCGGAATTGTCCAGCATATTGGCACTAAATACGGTTTCGATGCCACCCCCGTTGTTAACGCCGTTCAGATGATTGGGTGCCGGTATTTCCACCCCTTCCACCCGCCACAGAATACCTTTGGGGGCGTTGCCACGAACAACGATGGCATTGTCGTTAACCCCTTCGGCCATGGTAACCCCTGCAAAGGAACCGGCCAATCGTGAAGGGTCGTTCCATCCCCCTGCATATCGAGATGCTTCTTCGATGGAGAAGGAACGCGCCGATACGGTGGCCATACTGTTTTGGGGTTTATCTTTTCGAAATGAGGGTTTCACGACCACTTCATTGAGTTGTCTGAATTTCTCTTTTAACGCTACATTGATGACCACCTCTTTGGCCGAGCCAACGCTTATTTCACGGAAGAGGGCCGGCTCATAGCCCACAAAACTAAACTGCAGGGAATAGCGGCCAATCGGAACATTCGGCAGAATATAATAGCCTTCGGAATCGGTGGTGGTCCCGATGAGGGGGTTGGAATCGGGAATGATCACATTAACCCCCGGCAATGGGAGGTGCGTGTCGCGGTCCATAACGCGCCCTTTTATGTTTTGTGCCGGTTGTTGTCCAACACTCCAAAAAGGGATTAAGAATAACATCAGAAGAGAAATTGTTCTTGCAACCATAGTGTGTCGATCTGTTTAGTTTTGGGGGCAAGATTACTCTTCTTTTGCCGTGTGGCCGTTCGGTTTTATAAATTGGAACCTCTTTTTTTCAATATCATACCTTCGAGCTATTGGCTTTTTCCAACTTTGGTTTTGTATTCCGATGGAGTCATGCCGGTTAGCTTCTTGAAGGTGGTATTAAAAGCGGTTTTGGAATTGAAACCGGAATCGAAGGCGACACCGATCATGGTTTGTGTGGGATCCTCTTTTTTTAGTAATTCTTTGGCCTTTTCCACCCTGTGTCGGTTGACAAAACGAAAGAAGTTTTCGCCCAAACCGGTATTGATGATATAGGACAACTGGTGGGGCGTGACCTCCAAGAGGGCTGCCAGTTTTAACAGGTTGAGATCGCTGTCTAGATGGGGTTCTTTGACTTGCATGAGCTCTTCCAATTGCTGTTGGTAGGAAACGAGCTCCGAATCGGGTAATACTTTCTTTTTTTCGTGAGTGGCATCAGAAGGTTGTGGCTTTTCGGCAGCATTAAAAAGATCTTTGATTTCGCCTCGGGTGTCGGGGAAAATTTCCTTTTGTCTTAGTGAAAAATAAGCGATAATGAATACCGTTACCAACTGCAGACTGTTGGTAAACAAGTTGAGATCTGTGGTGCTCACAAAGATGTTATGCCAGATAATGATGAGGCAAAGAAGGATGATTTGAATAACGATGTATTCGAGCCAGTTGAGGTTAATACCTTTGGTGTTGGAGGAGTATTGCAAAATATTTTTTCTGTGTTGCCTGATTTTAATATAAGATAGGATGACGTACAGCAGCGACTGGGATAAAATCACTATAATGGCTGCCGGTTTCAGAAAGGGCCATTTTATTCCTTCGCAGCGGATCAAAAAACGGATTGCAATGTAAAGAACCGGCAGAACCAGATGGAGGCTATGTGTCGCGTCAATTTTGAAATGGGGTCGACTGTAGTACAAGATAGAAAAGTATAAGGCAGGAGGTGTGAAAATCTGTAACCCGTGAATGGTGGTCAGAAACAACGGATGGATGGGGCTAAAGCCAGAAAAAGATACGACCTCTTCGAGCCAGAAAGAGGCATAGAGCAGTAGAAACAGGGAAAAGGCGCGATTTCCTTTTTTGTTTATTCCTAACGGGTTGGTAAAAAAAACAAACGCCAAGATCACCAGAGCACCGAAAAACAGAATTATGAAAAGGTTGTTGATGGAGCTATATATCATATTTATATGGTTGTTGATGTCGGTTTAACCCGAATAATGCATTTTCGGGTTTAAGTCGTTATTGCAGGTTTCAAAAATAGGAATCAATATGCAATGGATGATAGGATTTTAGGGAAAGAATAAAAATACTCCTCCCCAATTATAGCGCAAATGTAACGACTATTTAAATGTGGCGGTCATTGTGTAATCGTCAGAAAGGGTTTAATTTCGCATTTATTTGCTGATTATTTAATTGATTGAATAGATGGTAATTCGCCGAAGAAAGACTGTTATGGGGAAGGTTCGCTTGTCCGGGCGATGGATGCGGGCTTTTCTGTTGCATCCCGATTGGATGATGGCCGCCAAAGCCACGATGGTGATGGGGATTGTGATCCTTCCGTTGGAAATATTGGGCTATTCGTTTTTTGCGGTAACAGCGGCATTGGGTGTTCTTGCCGGGGCCTTGTCGGAGACGGATGATCACCCGCGTGGTCGGATACAGTCGTTGGCTTTAAAAGTTGTGGGCTTTGGAATTTCCAGTTTGTCGGTTGAATTACTTCGTCCATGGCCGCTGTTGCTTGGTGGGGGATTGGGGTTATCGACCATTGTATTTATACTGACCGGTGGCATTGGCGAGCGATATCGTGGAATTACTTTTGGGGCTATATTGGTGGGATTATATGCCATGATAGGTTCTGAAATCAGTCCGGCCTGGTACTGGCAGCCGTTACTCCTTCCCGGCGGCGCTTTGTTTTACGGATTGATATCGTTGGGTTTTCTATATTTGCGGCCCTATCGGTTACTGGACGAACATTTGGGGCGTGGTTACATGGCATTGTCGCGATATCTGGATGAAAAGTCGCATCTTTTTCCCAGTGATAAGAGAAACCAGCGAGAGGTTCGGGCAAAATTGGCTTTGCTCAACGTCGAGATGGTCAATACGCTTGATCGTATCAAAGATGTATTGAACAGTTATCGGGATGCCATGGATGATGAGTCGGAACTGGCACCCTGGTTTCATTATTTTATGGTTTTGCAGGCCTTACATGAGCGGGCGGCTTCTTCGCATGAGCGATATGATCTTTTGAGTAATGATCCTGCAACGCGTGAATTGGTTGAGTTGGCGGGGCACACGTTGCATGAGCTGGCTCATGCGTCCGGTTTGTTTGCCGAGGCGTTGCTGGCAGGCAGTCATTATCGACGTCCATCTTCTCTAAACTGGATAATACAGACCCTTCTGGATCGTGTGGAGAAGCTTGACTTAGATTCAAACCATCCGTTGCGTCTATTGGTCGCCAATTTGGAGCAGGCCAATGCTTCGTTTAGCAGGCTGGCCGAGGTGCCGGATGTTCCGGTGTTGCCAAAATTGTTGCGTGACGATCGACCGCTTTGGAAAAAATTTAGCGAACAGTTGAGTTTTAGGCATCCCAGAATGCGCTATGCGCTAAGATTGGCCATCTGTTTCTGGATTGGTTTTTTGATTAGTGAAGTTGCGGATATCGAAAAGGGGGAATGGATTATTCTGACGGTATTGTTTGTGCTTCAGCCCAGCTATAGTGCCACGCGACGACGTCTGTTTCAACGGGTTTTGGGGACTCTCACAGGAGTGATTGTCGGGATATTGATTGTTCAACTCTTAACGATGCCGGGACAGGTATTGCTGATGCTGGCTTCGGCCTTTTTCTTTTTTGTGTGGCTTAAAAAAGAGTATTCGGTTTCGGTGGTGTTTATCACCACTTTTGTATTGTGCGCTTTCAACCTGATATCCAATATCGGGGTTGCGATGATGGTTCCCCGACTGGCCGATACTTTGATAGGTGCTGTGCTGGCGTTGGGAAGTGTCCGTCTGCTATGGCATCAGTGGCAATATAAGAAACTACCGGTATTGTTGGACGATGCTTTGACGAGAAACAGAAACTATTTGGAGGCGATCCTTGCTGAATATGAGCATCCCAACAGCATGGACGATCTGGAATATCGCATTGCGCGCCGGGAGGCTCATCAGGCCGACAATGCTCTTGCGATGGCCTGGCAGGATATACAGACCGAGCCCGAGAAATACAAGTCTTTTCATCGCAAGGCTTTTAAAATGACCTATTTGAATCATGCCTTGCTTTCCTTTATCTCGGCTTTTGGTGCCCATCGAGGCCGAGCAATTGATGTGGCCGAGGGAATCATTGATACAGGACGGGATATTTTGAAAATATTGGGTGACAAGAATCTTTCTCCCGTTATTCGGCAAGCCCAAATGGAGTCCGTTGTTCGTGATCTTCAACAGCGGTTGAAACAGGAAGCCCCAACAGTGAATCAGCAACAGCTGATATTATTGTACAATATCGCCGATATTGGTCACCGGTTGGTGCGTGAAACCGTGGCGGGTCAGTCGTCGCCAAACATCAGAGAATAGGGGCGGTCGATGGCTCCGGCCAATTCGTCAACCCCCAGATTACGACTGAAGCGGAAGGTCTCCTTGCCTTCGAAAAAGACCAACACCGTGGGTACGGCAAAGATGCGGTTTTGGGCTGCCACTTCGGGTTGTTCCACCGTGTTGCAGTAATACATATTCATGGCGGGGTACTTCTCCTTCAGCATAGTCTCGATCTTTGGTTTCAGTACTTTGCATACGCCACATTGTTCGTGGGAAAAATAGACCAGAGCTGCCGCTTCGGAAGAGGTTACCTGATGAAAATGTTCAGGAGATTGTATGGTGTTCATTTTTTAGTATAGAATTTAGTGTGGAAAATGACTGGAGGTCAGCCTGAAGAGGTTAGGGACGGTAATGAGGATTTATTTTTTCACTAGCAAAACCGATGCATAGGCTGCAATGCCTTTTTCTTCTCCCACAAATCCCAGCTTTTCGGTGGTGGTAGCCTTTACCGATACTTGTGATGGATCCACTTCCATTACGCTGGCCAGCGTTTCCTGCATTTGGGGGATGTGGGGGTTCAGCTTGGGCGCCTGAAGGCATATGGTGGAATCGAGATTTCCCAGGTCATACCCTTTTTCACGTATGATCTGCATGGTTTTTTTTAGCAGTAGTTTACTGTCGATGCCTTTTAGTTGAGGATCGGTATCGGGGAAATGGTAGCCAATATCCCTCAAAGCCAGTGCCCCAAAAAGAGCATCACAGATTGCGTGGATTAATACATCTCCGTCGGAATGACCTACCGATCCTTTTTCTGAGGGAATCTTATTTCCCCCAATCCACAATTCATAGTCCTCGGCCAGTTGATGGACGTCATAGCCCATTCCAATTCGTATAGCCATATTTTTGATAGATGTAAGATTATTAGATTTTAAGATTTAAGATGGTTGAAAGGGGTATTCCTAATTGTTTCCGATCATCTGATCCAGATCAAAGCCCAGCGTAAAACGAACCGTGTTTGCCAATGGGTTGTTCTGAACCACCGGAATGATGTAGGAGGCGTCAATATTCAGCATATTGAATTTGATGCCAACGCCGGCAGTGAAAAACTTACGATTCCCTTTGTTTTCGTGTTCATGGAAATAACCGGCACGAATTGCAAATTGTTGAGCATATAAGTACTCCGCACCAACGCTGATGTTGATTTCTTCCAGTTCTTCTTCCAACCCGCGAGGGGCATCGCTGAAGGAGCGGAATATACCGCTGACTACAGAGGCATCCGAGGTGATATATCCACTGTCGTCGTTAGGTGTGGGAACCAGTAATTTATTCAGGTCGATGGTCAGAGACACCTGGTTGTATTCATCAATTTGGGTTGAATAGGCCGCACCAAGTTTTAAATTGGTAGGAATAAAGAAGGCATCATCGCCTCCATAGGATAATTTGGTTCCGATATTGGATATGTTTAATCCAGCGGAGAGAATGCCATCTCTGCCGCCCAGTTCTATCTCGTTTTGATAATAGAATGCCAGATCGGCGGCAAAAGAGTTGCCGGCCTCATAGGTCTCGCTGCCGGAATAACTTCCCAGAGCCAGCTGTAAATCGGAACGGATATAGCGAAAAGCGACTGCTCCGGAAAAATGTTGGGATAAGATACGACTGTAAGCAATGTCTATGGCAAACTCGTTGGGTGTGGCATTCCCGATAAATGTTCCGGCTTCATCGTTAAAAATGATATCTCCCAGGGAAAAATACCTTAATGAAGCACTTACGGTTTGCAGGTTATCGAGCCGTTTATACCCTGCCAAGTAATAGAGGTTGATATCATTGACCAACTTTCTCAGCCAAGGGGTATAAGAGACTGCGGCACCCATTTCCTGTTGAATAAAAGCATATTTGGCAGGATTCCAATGTTGTGAGTTGACATCGGG
This sequence comes from Thermophagus sp. OGC60D27, assembly GCF_052400625.1. NCBI lineage: Bacteria > Pseudomonadati > Bacteroidota > Bacteroidia > Marinilabiliales > Marinilabiliaceae > Thermophagus > Thermophagus sp. OGC60D27. The sequence continues at coordinate 50,880 of NZ_JBQTGH010000005.1, read as the reverse complement.
TGAGGTGGCCACCCCTGTATTCCCCATCCCACCTCCTCTTGATTCGGGTGCTATCTCCAGAAAAGGGACCGCCGTACTGATGATGTTTACCTGCCCCCCTAAATCAGAAGGGGATAATTGCCCGTCCTGAGCTTGGGCATGGACCAACTGGTTCAACAGAATAAATAAAAAGATTAATTTTCTTAATGTATTTCTTTCCATCAGTATATGTGTTTATCTATAATTTCAATTCATAAATCCTTAGGATACGATTATGGGGCAGGTTAAGTTTTGAAAAATGTTTTTTGTTATTTGACCGATGAGGTCAGGGGCTTTTTACTCATGGTGTTTTATTCATATTGTTTATTGTCGGGCGGGTAAAAGTTTTGCCACAAATTGTTCTTTTTTCCCGTTTTGTGCTTTCAGAATTATTCTCACAAAACAGATCCCATTATAATTCCATCCCGATCGTTCCAGTGGCAACAGGTATGGTCCCAGCGCATTTCCGGATATTATTAATTCCTCCTCAACGGTTCCGGTGACCTGTCCTGCCGAGTTCATAAATTGTATGGTGGCATCAATAATGTCATTGGGAATATCTGTGGTTAAAGAGAAATATACATTGTTGCCTGGTTTGACAGGATTGGGATAAACGATAAAATTCCGACCATTTATACCATGCGTTGATGAGACTTTGAAATTTAACGTACCTGCTGAGGAATTATTGTAATTGTCCCATACTTTAAGCGTTAGCGTATGGTCGCCGTCTTCCATTTGCGGCAGTTGATATTGCAGCGTTCCACTTTGAAAATTATCAATATCTGCGGTGTAATTGTCATTCAGTATAATGGGGTTGTTTTTATCTTCATCAATAATAAGCGTAATGTCATGGCCAATCCCCGTACCTGAGGTGTTAATTCCGGATTCGTCGGCCAAACGGGCGTAGAGCATAGGGCGGTTAGTGGTTTGGTCTCCATCATTGAAGTTGGGATGGTTTAGGTACATCCGGATTTCCGGTCCAGAGTTATCGGAGGCAATGAGTTCACTGATGCCACCGATAAAAATATTACTGTAAGCACCGAATGCTTCTCTGCCATCGTCGGCCTGCGCATAATAGCTGATTCTGCCGTAGTCGAGATTATAGCGAATATCCTGAGGTATCACAAATGAGATTTCGAAAAGTCCATTATTTACGGTTGCTCTACCGCTGAAGAGAATGTTGGAATATTCACTGTATTCGAACGGTATATTGCCGTCATTTCCTATGGTTTGGAGATCAACTGCTTTATCAAAAATGGTAATAAAGGCAGTGCCATTAAAATCGTTGATGGTGTTTCCGAACGAATCAGTCACTTTTGCTTTGAGGGTGTTATGCGACATCGCCTTAATGGTGTCGGTACTGCTGGCGATTGGTTCTCCATTCAGTTCAACCGTGCTGATTTGATGAGGCGGGAACATTAATTGCAGAGCAGGGTCGCCCAGCAGTGTAAAGTTTAACTTATTGGTGTTGGCGCCTGATTCGAGTTTTGTACGACGCATCATTTCCCCCAGTCGTAGAGGTTGCCCTGTTTCATCGTATTCAAAAACATGGTTGTAGAAAGCATTGTTTAAGGTGTAATTGAGGCTGGCGTACACAATACGTGTGGTGGAGAGGAGAGCAATACCTCCTCCGTTTTGGGAAAGAAAAACTTGCTCGCCTGCCGAGGTGTATTCGTGATTGTCAAAACGGCTGAATTCGCAAGTTGCCGTGACGAATAAAGGAAGTTTTTGTTTGTTGATCCAACTCTGGATGTCGGAAACAGTTAAGATTTTTTCATGTGCGAGGGCGCTTTCACTTCCATGTCCGGAGTAGTTCCATATGAGTGTTCCTTCAGATATAGCTTCCTGTATATCGTTTTTTGCATCGGGAAATTCCCGTCCGGTGGCAGAGGATGAAACCGGGTAAGCATCAAGATAGATTTTGTTGATGTCAAATTCGGGGTGAGCTGCAGCCACTTTTTGGGTGAGCTTATCCGCATCCCGCATATGGATATTGTTGTCACCATCATCGCCCACAAAGGTTAGTCGGGTTTTCCACCTTCCTTTTTCCTGACTGAGAAGATATGCTTCGGTTTTATCGACCGCGATGGTAGCTTCTTCCAAGGAATTAACAGGGAAACGTCCTATTCCGATGTCGAGTCGGTCGCTTTGTAAATGGTCGCCTTCGTCATCATCGAGAAATCCAAAGAAATCATCTGTTACGAACGAGGCAGTTTGATAAAGAGACGATTGGGACTGATAGGTGGGGAGTGGTGCGGCAGGCGTGTTGTCTATATGACGGTTGTCGAAGCTTCCATCCCCAAAAAGGAGGAGCAGACGGGGCGCCTGATTGCCATTTTGTCCGGCTCTGTCATAGAGCATTTTTATGAAGCCCCTGATGGCACCGGGATCAGGATGTCCCCATGAAAATTCATTATAAATTTGGTCTCTTTCTGCCACTACCACCGATAATCCGGAATGGGTGGCATGGAGGTCAGCCAACCGGTAGGCTTGCTCTAAAAAAGATTTTGGGGCGACAATAACCATTTCGGCCTGAGGTGAGGCATGAAGGTTTTGGTTCGGAATTTCTCCAATAAATTGGGGAGTGGGAAATTCCATGTCGGGGGAAAAGGCCACATATTCTTTTATGTTGGATGTACTGTCTTTAAAGGTCAGTGTGGTGCCGTCGATAGCGGCACTTATTTGTTTGATAAGAAGGGGGTTCGTGACATCCCATACGACAGCGTTGTGGGGCACATCAAATATATGAAATGCAGATATGCCTTCAGGGTTTGCAGAAAGATGATCACGGAATACAATAGGTCCGTTTTTGAGGGTTAGGAGACTTCTGGATTGTAAAATCAGATAGTCGAGCCATCCGACAGAAGAGGTTGAAGTGGGGGCGTATTGGTAGGTTATGCTAATTGAATTGGTGGTAACGGGAAAGGTTATCTTCTCTGCGTTCATCCTGGCATAATAACCCAGATAATCACTCAATGATACGGTAGCAAGTGGAAGGGTGCCTGATGCCAAACCATCGATGGAAATGTTAAAGGCATGAGAGGCGTTCGATCTCCCAGCTACTTGAGTGTAAAGCATGGCATCGGAATTGAGTTCCACATTGGGGATCTCAAACGTAAAGGTTCTTTCGGGGGTTCCTGACGGACTAAATTTTTCGCCCAACCACAAGCACCCGGAGTTGAGCAGATTCTCTTTTTCCGTTTCATGGAACAGGAGGAAGTCATAGGATGAAGACGTGTAATCAGCTTCAATTTCCTCCGTGTTTTGGATCTGAGGTGTCAGAGGTTGGTCGGTGTCAGATACAAAATAAAAGGAGAGTGGGGAATAGAGATGTGGAATGTGTTCGAACATGTTTCTCTGACTGTTCCAGTTCCACTGCCAGGGGCCGGCACTGTAGAAGAAGAGGGCATTGTTTTGATGCCAGCAGGCGATGGGTGGCAGGTCGTCGGGACGGAATTCACTGTTGTTTAAAGGAACCATAACCCCACCGTATCCGTAAATCTGAGCTTTTTCAGGATCACTGAAACCCCAGGTTTTGAGCGTGGCATATGGTATTTTGTAAATTCCTTTTTGGGTAGTTCCGATTTTAACCCATTTACCGGAAGCCAGCTTTGAGTTGGAGGCATACTTTGAAGTGGCTGATTTGAGATCTGTGGTTTTTAGAATCTCACCATATGAAATTGAAACAGAATAACTCAATAGCCGTTGCCAATGATGTTCCTCATTATTTATTCTTCTGAACGGAATAATTTCAAGTTCGACGTACGCTTTTTTCTGAATATAGACTAAGCGATGGTTAAAAGTTGGTGAGAGCTTTTTTACGATGGTGTCAGAAAAGGCCTTGTCACTATGTATTGTTTCCCATGTTAATGCCCGAACATCCACGACGGTTTGTCGGGGATCTGTTCCTACAGGTAAGGGAATCAACGAAACCATTACCGGCCAACCATTCTCCTCTTGATAATATCCCTGACCTTTAAAAGGAAGTTCGGGATACCGGGTATCTTGCCACTCAATTTTTCTGACCATGGTTACAGAGTCGTTAGCACCGGCTCTGACAAAGAAGATTAAGCCCGACAAAATAAGAAGAAATAGAGTCGTTATTTGACCTTTATAATTCCACATAATTATGGATTGTTGCTTCCTTTGCGAATCTTTGTATGTTGGGGTCAAAAATAATTAAATAAATTGGTCTGTTTTTGATTTTGTTTCGTAATATGAGAATTCCCATCTGTTCAGATTGTTATTTGGTTTAGTTTTTTGACTTGATGATTGTTCTATGGAATCCCTACCATCAAAGGTACTGGCTCGGCCTTGATTATTCCTTTTGTTTTTACTTTTTGTTCAATTATAAACGTAAAACACAAAAATAAATTAAAGGTTGTGATCGTTATATGATCAGAGAATAACCATCAGGAGAGGAAGTCGGGGAAATTGGGGAAGGAAGCGTTGTATTGCAAAGGAAATGTATCACCTTAATAGGCTCTTGTTCCACCTGAAATCAAAAAAAAGAATTAAAGTTGGCTTGGTGGTATAACCTTTTTCTATTTTTGTAGTATAAAAACAATGAATTCTTATGGATTTCGTTCTAAGAAACAGAGTCTGTTGCTAGGACGTTTTTTGAAAAGACAGTAAATCGTTGTTGTAAAACGCTAAATAATAGTATTATAATACATCCTTTGTGAATGGATTGAAGAAGAAACTTCTTCTTTTTATGGTAGGGATATTATAATTCCGGGTCTAAGTAAAAACAAAGAATAAGTAAAAGAATTACAAGAAGATAAGTTATGAGATTGGAATCCAGACTTTTTGTTCCCACACTGATGTTGGGATTAATGGTTTTAGCATCATGTGGAGGAGGTGCCCGAAAAAGCGCGTCATCTACTACAGGATGGAGCTATAACGACCCCGAAACCGGAGGGTTTGAGTATAAGGCCGATTTTGAACAGGAAACAGGTCCCGGCCTTGTATTTATCGAGGGTGGAACATTCATTATGGGAAATGTCGATGAAGATGTGATGAAGAATTGGAATAATTCTCCTCGTCGCGTTACGGTTCGTTCCTTTTACATGGATGAAACAGAAGTTCGTAATGTGGATTATCGTGAGTATTTGTATTGGATCAATCGGGTATTTGTTGATATGCCCGAAGTGTACAGAAATGCACTTCCCGATACCTTGGTATGGCGACGTCCGCTGGCCTATAACGAACCCATGGTGGAAAATTATTTCCGTCATCCGGCCTACAGTGAGTATCCCGTGGTGGGTGTAAACTGGCTTCAGGCTAATGATTATGCTGCGTGGCGTACCGACCGTGTGAACGAGATGATTCTGGTGGAAAAAGGAATTTTGGAGCTGGATTTACAACAGTCCGGACAAAACAATTTTGATACAGAGGCTTACTTATTGGGGAAATATGAAGGAGTAGCCGGTAAAAACCAACTGGAAGATCTTGATCCGAATAAAGATACTCGTCGGGTACGTCCCAGTGATGGTATTTTGCTTCCCCGCTATCGCCTCCCAACTGAGGCTGAATGGGAATATGCGGCTTATGGTTTGGTCGGCAATTCCTATGAAGAGAGACTTACTGACCGACGCATCTATCCCTGGAATGGTCACACTTTACGTAATCCTTCCAAAAAAGAAAGAGGTCGTTTTATGGCTAACTTTGTGAGAGGAGACGGTGACTATATGGGTATGGCCGGAGACCTGAACGATGGTGGTGATATTACTGTTCCTGTACACTCCTATTATCCGAACGATTTTGGTTTGTATTGTATGGCCGGAAACGTGAACGAATGGGTGGCCGACGTTTATCGTCCCTTGTCGTTGGAAGATGTGGATGAATTAAGTCCTTATCGCGGAAATGTATTCAAAACTAAAGTTCTGGATGAAGAAGGCTATGTGGTCGAAACCGACGAATATGGCAATATTCAGTATCGTGAAGAAACCGCAGAGGATATCAAAGATCGAGGCAACTATCGTTCTGCAGACAATAGAAATTACGGGGATGGAGATGCCAAATCCAATATTTCTACCGGTGGTAACTGGTCGGCTAGTGAATTGACTACGGATGATATGTACACCGCCAGCACCGGAACCTTGAGTAGTACGATTTCTGATCGTGCAAGAGTCTATAAGGGAGGTTCCTGGAGAGATCGTGCCTATTGGTTGAGTCCCGGCACCCGCCGCTTCTTGGATGAGCGTGAAGCCAGAGATGATATCGGATTCCGTTGTGCTATGACACGTGTAGGAAGCCCCGCCAATAGTAAAAAGTAAACTGGAGTTTTATCGATTATAGCGAAAGCCGGAAATTTTCTTTTCCGGCTTTTTTTATGACCTTTTGGGGACGGATTGAGGGCTATAGATGGTTTTTGGTTAGATCAGATATTTTAAGCGTGTCGGTTGTTCTCTGTTTTATTACCTTTGGCAAATGCTAAAACCAAATTTCTTTTAGTCGATATCTATTGCCTGATCATTTGGTGTCTAATCTCTAATTTTTTATCAATGAATGATATTGTTCGGTTATACGAAATATTTCTTGAATGTGGCCAAGTCACCACCGATACGAGAAAGATGACTCCCGGCACTATTTATTTTGCTTTAAAAGGAGAACGCTTCGACGGGAATACATTTGCGAAAGAAGCATTGAAAGCAGGGTGTCGGCTGGCTGTTGTGGACGATGAAAAGCTGCGTGACGAGGAAGGTTGTTTTTGGGTTCCGGATGTTTTAACGACGCTTCAGAAACTGGCCAGATATCACCGTCAAAAGCTGGATATTCCGGTTATAGGCATTACCGGGAGTAATGGAAAAACAACGACAAAAGAACTCATTGCGGCTGTCTTAAAAAAGAAATATGATGTTTGGTATACGCAGGGTAACCTGAACAATCATATAGGCGTTCCACTTACGCTGTTGAGCATGCCTCCGCGGACGCAGATTGCTATTGTGGAGATGGGTGCCAACCATATGGATGAAATTTCTGAGTTATGTGGGATCGCCCTGCCGAATCATGGACTGATCACCAATGTGGGAAAAGCTCATCTTGAAGGTTTCGGGTCTTTCGAAGGTGTTAAAAAGGCCAAAGGGGAACTCTATGAGTTTCTGAAAAAGAATGGAGGAGAAATTTTTATTAATGTTGATAATGACGTTCTTCTTTCAATGGTTGGTCATTATCCCTGGATTGGTTATGGTACCGGCAAGGATGCCGTGGTTCGGGCAGAGAATGTATCGGCAACGCCGATGCTTTCGTTTGATCTATTCACTTCCCGAGTGACAGGGTTGCGAATAGAAACCCAGCTTGTGGGGCTTTATAATAGAGACAATGTTTTGGCTGCTGCTTCGCTGGGGCATTATTTTGGTATTGAAGAAGAGTTGGTTAAAGAAGCTCTTGAAAGTTACATTCCGGGCAACAATCGTTCCCAGTATATTCGCACCCAACGGAACCAGGTTATTCTGGATGCCTATAATGCTAATCCCACAAGCATGCGGGCTGCCCTTGTTAATTTTAGACTAATGGAACATGCTCGGAAGGTGTTGATTATAGGAGGGATGAAAGAGTTGGGAGAGGAGAGCGTGTCTGAGCACCAGGCATTGATATCAGAAATCATGAGGCTGAATTTTGTCGAATGTTTCTTTACAGGAAATGAATTTGCCGGGATTCTCCCTGCCGACAATCGTTTCAAGTGGTTTAGTGATACCAATTTGTTAAAAGAGGCTTTGCAGAAAAAACCTATTTCCGATGCTTTGATATTGGTTAAGGGGAGCCGGGCCAATCAACTTGAGCGTATTGTGGAATTTCTCTGATGGTTTACTTCCTTTTTTTGAAAAGCAGACATGTTTAGATCCGTAAAGTGGTGTTTTTTCCTGAAAAAGAAGTCGAAAACGATGCTTCCCTGATAAATTTCGGGATGGAGTTTACAGGTGGTGTTTTTCCGTAGCTCGATTCTTTCCTTTTTTAGACGGTGGATGCTTTTGAAATAGTGACGATGTGCTTTTCCCACGGCAGCAAAATTACCAAATTCCCCTGATAAAAGGAATTTGAGGGCTGCTACTCCATCTAATATTAATCGGATCAACATCGTTTTTTTAAAGCCTTTTTCGGGCAGATTTCGGTAAAGCATAAAGAGATTGTTCCGGAAATTCAGGTAAGTTTTCCGTGGTGACATGACATTGAGGGTCCCTCCTCCCAGATGAAAAATTTCACTTTGCGGGCAATATCTGATTTTCAAGCCTTGGTTTTTCATTCTCCAGCACCAGTCAATCTCTTCCATGTGGGCAAAAAAGGCTTCATCCAGGCCCCCCGAATGGTTATACCATTCGGTGCGAACCATCAGTGCGGCGCCACTACCCCAAAAAATCTCATCCGGCTGATCATATTGCCCTTTATCCTCCTCTAATACATCAAATATGCGACCACGACAAAAGGGGTAACCCCATTTATCGATGAAGCCTCCTGCTGCACCTGCATATTCAAAGTGATCGGGTTGGTTTAGGGCTTTGATTTTGGGGACACAAGCGGCGGTATCAGGATGTTGTTCCATGCATTGGATGAGTGGCTCCAGCCATTTCTCCCCCGGGATGACATCCGAGTTGAGTAATACCGTATAAGGAGTGTTTAGTTGTTTCAATATCCGGTTGTATCCTCCCGCAAAGCCGTAATTATTATCGAGCTGAATGATTTCTACCTCCGGAAATTTATCCTTTACCAACGTCGCCGAACCGTCGTCAGAGCCGTTGTCTGCCACGACAATGGATGCCCGGGGATGGGAGGTGTACTTGATTACTTCCGGCAAGAATCGTTCAAGCATAGTGCGTGTGTTCCAATTGAGAATGACTACAGCGACGATTGGTTCAGGCATGATTTTTTATTTCAGGGGTTGGCAGTTGAAAATTGCTTTATTGGATGATAGCAGATACGTATTGATGGTTGTCTTTCTGTTGCACCATCTTTATTTGTAAAATTATAAAATAATCTGATTGTTTATTTTAGTGGCTGACCTTGATAGCGATCTTGATATTTCCAACGTCTGTGTGACCACAGCCAAAGTTCCGGTCTTTCCAAAATGCTCTTTTCCAGAAGTCGGATGTGCCATTCCGTGATTTCATGTTCTTTGGCAGTTTGAGGGGTGCCGTTCCAAGGGATGATGTCGATATGGTAGTATCCTCGTTTGGGCTTTGATACCTTAAAGTAAATGACTTTTCCATTGACCATTTTTGCCATTTTTTCAGGTCCCATGAGGACCGGAGTGGGTTGAGTTAAAAAGTTGGTCCAATATTGAATTTCAGATCTGGCGGGACTTTGATCTGCAATAAGTCCTAAAACAAAACGCTTATTTTCCTTTTTTAAACCCGCTACCAACCGGAGCGTCTTTTTCATGGGGACATTTCCCGATCCAAATCGAGACCTCAGTTTTAGCATATATTGGTCGAAAAGCTTGTTTTTTAATGGCCGGTAAACACTGTATCCGCTTGCTGTAACATGCATGTTTAGGGCCGGCACCCATTCCCAGTTGCCGTAATGTCCCAGAATGGCAATCACATCTTGTCCTTTTTCGGTGGCTTCTTCAATGACCTCAATATTGGAAAAGGTAATACGTTTAAATATTTCACTGTCCGAAATGTGTTGCAATTTCATTGTTTCGACAAAGAGATCACTGAAATGACGATAAAATTTGTGCAGGATATCTTTTCGCCATTGTTCGTCCTTATTTGGAAATGCTTTTTTCAGATTGTGGAGGATGACTTTTTTTCGGTATCCGACCAGAGATACCAAATAGTAAAGCACATTGGAGAGTATATATAAAACAGGTGTTGGCAACCAGGATATGAGCCATATTAATGGATGCCATATATAATACAATAGTTTGTTCATCAGTATGATATTTATCTAATACATTGTTTCCGGGAAGGTAGGGACGGTTGTGGAGAACTCGCATGATTATGAGAGATACTTTACATTTTCTTTCCCCGAAATGCCTGGGCAAGTAGAGACAACCCTTATTGTCATGCTTGTTGCGTTCAATTTTCTTGAGTTATCATTTGTCTTGTTACCATGCACTCTTTTCGCTGTTTTCCTTCGCAGCGCTCTGATCAATTTTGATGCCGACGATTAACTTTTTCCCATAATTTTTGCAATGGTGTTTTGCATTTCTTCGAACATAAGGTTGTTGGCACATACCAGCTCTTTGCCGAAAAGATAGTTATCACCTCCTTTGAAATCGCTGACTTTTCCACCCGCTTGCTGGACCAGGAAAGCCCCGGCGGCGACGTCCCATGCTTTTAAATTGTATTCATAAAAGCCATCGAAGCGGCCGCAGGCGACATAGGCCAGATCAACAGCAGCTGAACCCAGACGGCGCAGCCCATGGCTGTTCTTCATGAAATAGTCGAGGGTCTCCATGAAATTTTGAATCAGTCCGTAGTTGGTATATGGGAAACCGGTGGCAATAAGACTATCGGCTACGGTTGGCGTATTGGAGACATGAATTTCTTTTCCATTGAGCAAGGCGGGACCTCCTTCCCAAGTATAGAAACATTCGTCCATTCCCATTTCATAAACGACACCGACAACCATTCGGTCGTTTTCCTTCAAGGCGATGCTGATGGCAAAGGGATAGAGTCCGTGAATGAAATTGGTGGTTCCGTCTATGGGGTCAATAATCCAGTTGAGCGTGTCTCCAATTTTGTTTGAGGTGTTTTCTTCCGCGATGAACCCGGCTTCGGGTAGTAAATTGCCCAATGCTTCTACCAACCGTTGTTCGGAAGCTTTATCGATTTGGGTTACAAAGTCGTTTTTTCCTTTTGTCTCCACATCCGGCCTATGTTTTAACCTGAAGTTTTTGACAAAAAGACCTGTCTCACGAGCTATTTTAACAGTTTCTTCGCAGATTTGATGATAATTATACATGGTGCAATAATTTGATCGTATTAAATATTTAAATTTTCGGGGACAAAATAAAACGTTTGTTCACCAAATGGTTGTTTCGGGAGTTGTAGGGTCATATTCCCCGAATGGGCCGAAAGGGTCTTGAGTTTTACATCGACAATTTGATTGATTAGGGCGGGGTTGAATGGAAATTCAACCTTTATATAGTTCTCTGTAAATCCATGCATGAGTCCGTTTGAGGGATGTTCTTCAAACAAAACTCTGGCACTAGTGTGTTCGAATTGTTTATAGAATTTACGTACTTTAAAGGCCGACAATTCATGCAGTAAGGCACTTCTTTGTTTTCTTTCTTCATGGGGTACCGAATAATCTATTTTTAATGCCTGGGTATTGGGTCTTTCCGAATAGGTGAACACATGCAGTTGAGAGATGTCCAGCTGGCGGAGGAAATCGTGGGTTTTTTCAAACTCCTGCCGGGTTTCTCCCCGCACGCCGGTGATGACATCCACCCCAATGAATGCATGAGGAAGAAGCGTCTTAATGGTTTCTACCCTTTTGCGAAAAAGAGCGGTGTCGTATTTTCTTTTCATCAGTTTTAAAATCTCGTCACTACCCGATTGCAGAGGGATATGGAAGTGCGGCATAAATTTGGAGGAGTCGGCAACCAGTTGAATGATTTCATCGGTGAGCAAGTTGGGCTCGATGGATGAAATACGAAAACGTTGTACTTCTTCTACTTTTTCAAGACTTTTGAGCAGCTCAAAAAAGGTTTCTCCAGTGCTTTTACCAAAATCGCCAATGTTTACACCGGTGAGAATGATCTCTTTGGCCCCGGCATTACCGGCCTCTTTGGCCTGTTCAACCGTTTGACGGATGGTGGCATTTCGGGAACGTCCTCGCGCCAAAGGAATGGTGCAATAGGAACAAAAATAGTCGCATCCATCCTGAATTTTCAGGAAAGTGCGGGTTCGATCACCCGACGACCAGGACGGCATGAAGCGTTTGTCTTTGGCAATATTGCCAGCATGTATCTCTGCTTTCTCTTTCTTCTCCAGTACGCCCAGATAAAAGGCCATTTCAAGCTTTTCATTGCTTCCCAGCACCAGATCAACCCCTTCAATGGATGCTATTGCCTCGGGCTTTAACTGTGCAAAACATCCTGTCACCACAATAAAGGCTTTTGGGTTAATGCGCAAGGCCCGATGAATGGCGTAACGACATTTTTTTTCAGCACTGCCGGTAACAGAGCAAGTGTTGATTATATAAACATCCGCACCTTCTCTGAAATCGCCCCTGATAAAGCCTTCGTTCTCCAATTGACGGGCAATGGTGGATGTTTCGCTGAAATTGAGTTTACATCCCAGGGTATAAAAGGACACGGTTCGTCGCTGAAATTGTGACTGGTCAATCATGGAACAGATCGTTAGATATAAGATTGAGAAAAATCAAACTGCAAAGATAGCCAATGATTTTGAAGTGCCGGAACCTATTTTATTTTCTCCTGCTCTTCTGTTTTATCAGGGGGTTAATATCTAATGATCTAAGATATGCTGGTCTGAATTTCATCCTGTTTTTATTCCTTCTTAAAGCAGGTCTGAAGCCAATTCTGCGAGATAGCTACGTTCTCCTTTTATCAGGTTGACATGAGCAAAGATATTTTGGCCTTTCATTTTGTCGGTGAGATATGCCAGACCGTTGCTTTGCATGTCGAGGTAAGGCGAATCGATTTGGTGAATATCTCCGGTAAAGACCATTTTGGTTCCTTCCCCTGCACGGGTAATAATGGTTTTTACTTCGTGCGGTGTAAGGTTTTGGGCCTCATCAATAATAAAAAACACATCCGACAAGCTGCGCCCGCGGATATAGGCCAGGGGTGTGATGATCAATTGCTGCTGTTTTTGCAGTTCTTCGATGACGGTCAACTCTTTACTTTGTTGTGGTAGCCGGTTCTTAATAACGCCCAGGTTGTCGAAAAGAGGTTGCATATAAGGCCCTATTTTTTCGTTAATGTCGCCGGGTAAAAAACCCAAATCTCTGTTGGCCAGCGGCATGATGGGGCGAGCCAACATGATCTGTTTATATTGGTTGTGTTGTTGAAGGGCGGCAGCCAGAGCCAATAAGGTTTTTCCTGTTCCGGCTTTACCCGTTAACGATACCAGTGTAACTTCAGGGTTTAAAAGGGCATGAAACGAAAATGCCTGCTCTGCATTTCTGGGGTCAATGCCAAAAGCCGAATGTTTCTCTACGCGTCTAATGGATTCTGTGGAAGGATCAAACCATGCCAAAACACTCTGGCTGGTGTTCTTTAATATCATATACTGATTGGCGGGCAACTGTTCATCCTTCATTGGGAAATCGGACCGCGGCACTTGTCCTTCTTTATAGAGGGCTTCAATAATCTTCTTGTTGAATCCGGTGAAGGTTTCCACGCCACGGTGAAGTATTTCTATGTTTTTGACCTTATCCGATTCATAATCTTCTGCTACCAACCCCAACGATTTTGCTTTCATTCGGAGGTTGATATCTTTGGTTATCAGTATTGTTTGGCGGTCGGGGTTGTGATCCTTGACGTAAAGAGTGATGGCCAGAATGCGATGGTCGGGGGTGTTTTCTGAGAATGAAGATTGCATTTCCGGAGGGAGGGGTTTTCCGGTTTCTATAAAAAGTCTTCCATGACCTTTGCCCAGAGAGATGCCGTCGGTAAATAATTTCTCTCCCGACAAACGGTCCATTTCCCGCACAAACTCACGCGCCTGAAAATTGATCTGATCATTCCCTTTCTTAAATTTATCCAGTTCCTCCAGAACTACTATTGGTAAAACGATATCATTCTCTTCAAAATTATAGAGACATTTATGATCGTGTAACAATACGTTGGTGTCCAGGACAAATATTTTACCTGTTTTTTTCTTTTTGGCGGTCATAGTCTTTGATTTTTATTGACTTATTCTCTAAAGATATTCATTTTTTGGTGGAAATATTGCTTGGACTGAAGGAATTTAAAATTAGAGATAAGAAATTTCTATTGAATACAGTTTATATACACCGGCTTGTTTGGGTCATGGTTGTTTTGGTTCGGTGCCTGCAGACTGGACGTATTCCGGCATACTCAAAAGCTAAGGTGCAGAGAAATCGATGAGATCTTATAGTTTTTTTGATTTTGAGGGAAAGACCTGTAGATGTAAGATTCTCTTTACCTTTTGCTCTTTGTCCCCTGCCATTTTCAAACGCAGAGACGCCAGGACGCAGAGGAGATGGGGCGTTCCATCAACCACATATTTTCAAATTTAAACCTCGCCTACCGGTGTCGTGTAAGAAGACAATTGATTATTTGCAAAGAAAGATTAGTAGCGTTAAATTTATTGATTATCAAATTATAACCCAAGACGAAAATCAAGTCAACCATACCACTGGTCCCCAATCACCCCCGAAACTCTACAGGGATCAGTCCCAAAGGATATTTAGTCTTATTTGGGCACTCACTAACGAAAAAAACTGAAATATATAGACATACATCAACACTGGAAAAATAAATGCAACTCAGGGGAGGGCGCAGTTATATTGGGCACAATCCTTACAAAATTCTTTCTGTTCAATAACTTAACGCAATAAATCAATTTAGGCATAAATATTGACGAAGCAACTGAATCAATCAATCAATCAATCCATATAAATAAAAAAATGACGAGAAAAATAGTATTACTAATTATCGTTTTATGTGGTTTTCAAATCACAAAAGCACAGGACAATCAATTGCAATGGTTAGATATTGAATTGTCAAACTACCAATATCCGTATCAAGTCTCCATATTACCGCTGCATATACAAGAGCAAAACTTAAAAATGGCTTATATGGATATTAAGCCCGAAAACTATAATGGGAAAAACATTGTGTTGTTTCACGGGAAAAATTTCAATGGGGCCTATTGGAAAACAACCATTGAAGCCTTGAGTGAAAAAGGTTTTCGTGTAATTGTTCCCGACCAGATAGGTTTTGGAAAATCATCAAAACCAACTAATTTTCATTATACTTTTCAGCAACTCGCACTAAATACTAAAACATTATTAGACACTTTAGGCGTTGCTAAAACTGCCATTTTAGGGCACTCAATGGGTGGAATGATTGCCTCTCGTTTTGCATTAATGTATCCTGAAACAACAGAAAAATTAATTTTGGAAAATCCAATTGGTCTTGAAGACTGGAAGTTAAAAGTGCCGTACAAACCTGTGGAATGGTGGTATAAGAATGAACTTAATAGTAGTTACGAAAGTATTAAAAAATACCAATTGGTAAACTACTATGACAACAAATGGAAGCCAGAATACGACCAATGGGTAAATTTACTGGCCGGCTGGACACTAAACTCTGACTATAAGACAATCGCCTGGAATGCGGCACTAACCTATGATATGATTTTTACGCAACCGGTAGTTTATGAGTTCAAAAACATAAGTGCACCAACCTTATTAATCATTGGAACCAGAGACCGAACAGCTTTAGGGAAAAATCTTGTTCCTAAAGAGGTTAGGGAAACAATGGGGCTATACGCTCAATTAGGCAAACAAACGCAAAAAGAAATTCCTAACGCACAATTGGTGGAATTAGAAAATGTCGGTCATATGCCTCATATCGAAAGGTTTAATGACTTTATAAACGTGCTGATTCCTTTCTTGACAAGACCTTAAGCGATTTTATTTGGCCAAACAAGAGCCAAACATCACCGTTATTCCGGTGAACCCTAGTTCATTATTAAATACCAAAATGGTTAACGGAGCTTTTGGTCATTATTGGTCGGCAGCAGATAAAGGGGCCAATGTTTTGTATGATTTGGCAGTGGCTGAAATGCATAAAAATAACTCTGGTAAACGCTTCGATAATGAAAAAGGCGATTTTTCTGAAGCCCATAATGACCCTTATAACCAGCAAAAAATGAGCAATTGATTTCTGTAATGAATAAAATCTTAAAATTATAGGTGAAGGTATATCCCACAATAGCTATCTAAGGCAAATTGGACGAGAGGTAGAAGCCAGAAGTCAGAAACCGGATTTTAAAAAGGATATTTGCTCAAAAACGCAGAGACGCCATGACGCAGAGAAAAAAATGAATATTCAAATGTTGGATGGGTAGATAAAAGAAGGAAGTCAGAATTTGGTTTTTATATAAGGATATAAGTGGAAAAAAATAGATATATGATAGAAATAAAGTAGACAAAAATAACCAAACGACCTAATCGCCTTATTACTAGTTATTAAAACTCCTTCTGTCTGTGCACCAGTGAACTTACCCTTTATGGGACATCATTAAAAAACAGACATTTTTCTTTTCCTGAACCCAAAATTCAAAATACATATTCAGTGAGCACTATGGTTCTCACAAGGGTGGCTGAAGCACGAAGCCGTTTATATACTCACCAGAGGTTCAGTTTGCTCACTTTTTTGTCATATGAAGTTGGGTTGAAGAATAAATACATTCACAGAAAAAACTATCTTTGCGGCTCTTTTGTTAAACCCGAATAGAGAGACAAGTTTAAAGGCAGATAGATATAAACCAACTTAATAGGGTGGTACCTTTTATACCGCTATACAGTTCTGCTAATTTGATAACCATAATAATTGTAATACGATGAAAACAGCACTTCAAACAAAAGAGAATAAGCTGTTTCTTAGCCTTACGATATTATTATTGTTAACGGTCAATTACATAATCAGCCTATTCATCGACCGGCATTTGACCGATATCACAGCCTATGATAGCTTAGGGTTTTGGCTTATGATTTCCAATTTCACCTTGATGACATTAATTGTTATAGGTTATAAAAAGTATGCAAATTTAAAATGGCGTGATTTGGGACTGGGAAAACCCCAAAATTGGTGGCAGCCGATTCTCGTATTTATTGGTTTATATGTTGCTTTTCAGTTGTTTGCCCGCTATATTTCGCCTGAAATCGTTAAGCTTGGTGACCGACCAAATGTTTCTCATTTGATGAGTTTAAAAGGAAATTTGCCGGGGCTTATCATGGCTCTTGTGGTAGTATGGATTACTGCCGCTTTTTTGGAAGAACTCATTTTTCGGGGATTTTTGCTTAATGCAATCGACAAGTTGTTAGGCAGTACTAAATGGTCGATGTGGTCTTCGGTGGTAATTAGTTCTGTCATCTTTGGCCTCATTCATGCTTATCAGGGCATTACCGGTATTTTGATTACCGGAAGCGTTGGATTCATCTTTGGCGTTGCGTTTATTTTAAATGGCAGAAGGCTTTGGCCGGTGATGCTCATGCACGGAATAATAGATACCATTTCTTTTATTAGCATATACCAAATGGAAGCGCTGTAAAAAAATTCGATTGAAAAGGGTATGACAATGAAAGCTTGTTCTTAAAAAATCAGGTAGCCTTCCCCCAAAAAAAGGTGGTCCGGAATTAGACAATTTATTAACTTTTAACAGTCAGGTTTTTGGGGGATAGCTAAAAATAAATATTGATTTAAATTACAGAAATCTTTCAAGCCTCAAAAGTTTAATATTAACCGCAAAATTAAGATTTGCTTCACCCATTCCGGCTGTCGTGATTCCAATTACTTCACCTTTCATATTCAGTAAAGGCCCGCCGCTACTTCCATGCGTTATTTCTGTTGTAGTTTGAATTAAAGAGTTATTAAGCCTAAGAGCAGAAACTATACCTTTTGTTAAGGTGCTTTCCAAACCTCTGGGATTTCCAATAGCAAATACGTCCTGGCCTATCTGAGGTTCTTCCTTTGCTAATGGAATAGGATTTTCTATTTTGTAATTTCCAATATTAACCCTAAAGATGATATAATCGTTGTCTTTATCTTTTTCTAGGACTTCAATTATTTTAAATTGTTGTCCATCAAGAGTTTTTATTGATTCCATGCCTTTGTTTGTGCCTTCAAAAACGTGATAATTGCTTACAGCCAAACCATTTTTTGATACGAAAAATCCTGAGCCTTGAAAATTATTTTTGCCATCGGAAGTAATAATTAGGAAAACAGATTTTTTGTACATGTTGTATAGTTCGTTCAAAGACAGCTTACTTGCTGCATTTCTTGATTTGGAATAAGACTCCGGATTTGAGGTTGGTGTCTCGTAGTATAGATTTGATTCTCTGGCAATTGAATTTTTCTTTCGGTAGTTCCGTCTACCAGATGGTGAACAGCCGGAACAGCCCTGTATTGAATGTAAAGAAATAATAAACAAAAAGAAACATGCAATTTTTCTAATATAGACCATTTTAGTTGTCATTTTGAATTTTTCCCATTTTGGGTATAATGTGAATAAGAAACTGTTGGTTTTTATATTCTTCAGCTCCGGAATATTCTCTGATTCCTTCCGTCCCACTACCTGAGATTTGAATTTCGCAATCAGAGGCATTAAAAATTATCCCGTTTGATTTCCAAAAACGGTAAAGGGATAGAGCTCTTTCATAACTTAGTTCAAAGTTTCGTGCATAATTATCTTTTGATGCCATCCCTTCAATTACAACAAGATATTTGATATCGAATTTTTCAAATGAATCTTGGTTTTTGAGGTCGTTTATAAGTGCAAGAATTGAATTGCCAACTTCGATTAAGTAACTAAAATATTCAGGTTTAATTTCGGCACTTCCTTTGTCAAATTGAATCTGTTTATTCAGTTTAAATCTTTTATATTCCGGCTGATATTCGAAGTATTGTTCTGGAAGTTTTTGAACAGCTGTTTGCAGTTCTTGAATCTTTTCTAACTGTTCTTCAGTAGTTTCCAAGTTGTTTTTTAAGTAACCTATAGTTACTACAAATAATACAAGCATTACGAAAAACATGCTTGTCATAAGATCCGAATAACTTATCCAAAAAATATTGTCTTTTTTCATTCGCATAATTTTTAACTCATTGGCCGAATGGAATTCATATGATTTAAAGTTTATATATGTTCTTGTTGTGACAAACTTTTTGGGTCATGCTCGTTTCATTCGTATAAAGATTGTGTGAGTTTATTGCTTGGATGAAACTAGCTAATAAGTAATTTGTTGATTAGATTTTTGCTCATTTAAATAAATAGAATAATTACTTTTAATTAAATCCCAATCTTTATTTTTCCCCTTTTTATTCTGAAGGAACTAAATTAATTAAGTATCTCTAAAAAGTATGTAATGCCTATATTATTGCTAAACTACTTGGATTGTAATTTGTTGTTTAGCAGAGGTATCAGGGTTAATAACATAATCCGATAGAGTAAAAATTAGTTTTTTTCGTCACCATCTTCTAATTGAAACTTGGGGTTGGGGTAATTTTCTTTCATTTCTTGGTTTTAAAATCGTAAATCCAATACAAAATAATTAGCGCCAGATTAAATCCAATAATTAAAAATCCTGCGATAGAAAAAATAAGTGAAGATGGGGTTACAAAATTTACATAAACTATAGAAATTAATATCAGCTCAAACAGTAAGTAAAATTTACTCCCAATCTGATGTGAAAGTTTTAAATAGTTGTTTGTGGTAAACAGAATCAACCAAACGTAGAATAGACCTATTAATGCTCCGCTGCATATCTTCCCGATGAATTT
This sequence comes from Thermophagus sp. OGC60D27, assembly GCF_052400625.1. Taxonomy (NCBI): domain Bacteria; kingdom Pseudomonadati; phylum Bacteroidota; class Bacteroidia; order Marinilabiliales; family Marinilabiliaceae; genus Thermophagus; species Thermophagus sp. OGC60D27. Next base: position 31,415 of record NZ_JBQTGH010000005.1, on the reverse strand, counting down.
ATGTAATGTTGGCAATGAGTCGATAGAATCGAATTGAGAGAGAAGATAGGGAAGATTGAAGAATTGCAGTATTGAATTTTGCCCATCCAATTTTGAATCGAATATATGGGCGTTGTTTATAAATAAATGACCTAACAATAGAATAGGGACAAGTGTAATTGTTAATAAAGACCTTCGCCATAACTGTATTGAGGAGATGTTTTTCATCAGCATGCTAAAAAACTTTTTTTATTACTTTATCTAAGGTTATAGGTTCTGGTTTTTTGGAGGTTTTGTCTTTATTTGTATTTGTTGGTTTATAAGTATTTGAGTTTCGAATCTGAACTTTTTTTATATTTTCCTCTATAGAGTTTAATTTATTTAACAGTACATCGTTTTGTTGAAGAAAATGGATGTTTTTAACCGTAGTATTTATCTCTTTAATTAATTCAAGATTCTCGAGTTGGGAAAATTTGGGAATGGCCTCAGAGTAGGCCTCCTGAAATGCATTAATATATTGGCTAGTAATGTTGTTAAGGTTGCCCTCAATTTCTTTGTAGATTTTATTCAATTCTATTTCGTGGTTTCCGGTGCTTTTATACAAATTTTCAACCATGCTTTCAGTTCTTTTCTGTAACTCACTGATCGCTTCTTCAAAATGGGATTCTGCAATACCAACAGCTTTCATTGCAGAGGCACCGGAATTTTCAATTTTTTCGAAATGGATTGAAAGAAATTTTAATAATTTTTTTGAGTCACTTAATGAAGTTTCAATATTGTTTATAACTCTGTTAATATCTGACGTTCGTTTACCAAATTCTTGAAGCTGAGAAGCGATTTGTTCCATATTAGCCAAGTAATAAGAAAACTGTTTTAGCGTTTCAAGATTGTTTTCAAGTTTTTCGAAAAGTTCAAGATTCCATTTTGAGACTTTATGAACGTTTATTCTATCAATTTTTTCTACCATTTCCAGCTGAAGTTGAAGATTTTTCTCGGTTTTGTCGGTGGCCTCAAGAACATTATCCGTAATTTGCGTGGCTACTCTTGAAAACCTGTCCAAGCTAGCTTTCAATCCCGCAACTCCTGTTTCTTCAGCTTTTATTAGTTCAGGAAGCAAGGTTGCCTGTAGATAGGTTAACTGGCTGTTTTTATCTTTTTGTACGATTCGCTTTGCTTTTTTATAGGCGAATGACGACAGATATGTTGTCATTACTAATCCGCTTAAGCTTCCAAACATAGCAATTTTTACCCCATTGATTAAGGCGTTAATTCCGGACGAGAAGCCTTTCCCGCTCAGCTCTGGCATCGAAAATAAACCAAAGATTATTCCAATCATTGTTGCTGCCAAACCCAAATAGAGTGGAAGGGATATGGATTGGGTTATTTCATCATCCTTTACTTCAATTTCTCTATCAACGATATCCTTGATAATGCTGAAGTTGACTGCAGCACCATAGTTGTTAATGAGATACTTATTAATGGCATTTCGGATAGTTAAGATCGTGTCATTTTTCCCGTTAGTGTCCACCAACGATAATTTTAGAATTTTATTATTATTGGTGATTTGGATTGAATTGTTGTTTGATTCTTCCTCATTCTCAGTAAATACTTCATCAGGATCAAAAGTTGCACTTCCTATTTTTTCTTTTGTGACGATCCCTTTCCTTAAAAGTAACTTTGATAAGAAAACTTTTTTAAAGTTAGATATTTTGTTATAAACTATGACAAAATGATAAAGCTGATAAATAATTACACCTATAATTATAACTATTTCTAAATTATGCCATAGCGTTGAACCGGGAATATATTGGTTGACATCTGTTTGTAAAAATATCATTTTTAGCAAAGTTTTATTTTGATTTTATTATTCGAATCAATTATCCATCGATCATTTTGAAGTGTTACTTTCCCGCATTGCTTTAATTCAATTCTTTTTGCGGTGGAAAGGTTTTCCATATTCTCGATTTCGCAAACTGGTTTTAAATAGGATTCATAGCGATTGATGGCTCTTCCATCACTGTTGCCCGGAATATAGAATATTTCACCACTGGTTGAGGATTCTTCAAAAATAATTTTATAGAAATTTTTCCCATTGTTCGATGTTTTTGCATTTGACAATTTAAAACTGCCATCACTTTCCGGAATTGAAAAATAGCTCGTTACTGTTTTTTTAGAAATTTTTTTATCAGATTTTATACTATCATTGGTCTCTTCAGTATTCGAACCATGATTTTGAGACAAAAGTTGCTCATTTTTTTTTACGAGTTCATACTTTTCATGCAAAAGTTGCTCATTCTTTTGCTGTGTTTCGCGTAGTTTTAAGGTAATATTTTCTAAATCATCTTCGCTCTTTTTTACTTTTTCTTTATATTTATTTTTCTGTTTATGCAGGACATTAACAGCCTTTATGAAATTAAATAAAAATGATGATTTACCGTTCTCTTCTGTATTCAAATATTGGTTATATTCTATTTTAAGAATTGATTTTATTTTATTTTTTGAAATTTTGAAAACTATCAACCCTCCAATAAAAATGCCTACTACCAAAAAGGCGCTATACATTAAATAGGTTTTCCATGGTAGGAATACATAATTTCTTGATAATTCTTTGTTTTTATTATGTCTGTTTGGTTCACTTGGTCTATTTGCAAGAGTGTCTTTTTTGTTTTTTTGATCTGTGGATGATCGCGATGAAGTAAATAAATTGTTGAGAGATTGGTTATATCCTTGAACAATCTTTCTTTTTGTTGCATTCCAATGTACTCTATTATTGATGTTATCCCCGTTTGGGTTTGGAATATGGTCTATAGTTACTTTATCATTTGATCCTGTAATTCTTTTCAACTCAAAAAGAGCACCCACCTCGACGAAATTTTGAATACTATTTTTCAAGGGTTGAAAGATGTTTTTTTCACAGCTTTTCCAATCATATTTAGGATTGGATAAGAAATCACTGAGGAAATTATACTTTAAATTTATAATAGATGTATCATCCTCTTCAATAGACGAGATGAATTTTTTTTCAAAATCATCTTTACCTAATTTTTCTTTGGGGTTTAATGAGTCTTTTGCTGCTTTGTAATCCTTCATATAAGAAAAGATAGCTTCAATAGCAGCTCTTTTTGCCCAGTAATTATAGGCTTCAGTAGAATCCTTGAATTGCTCAATAGCTAAGGACGTTTGTAAAAAAACAAGAGACAAAATTATGGATGTCAAAAATCTATTCATTGTTTGATTTGTTATCGGATAGTTTGAATGACAATTTGTTTAATATACCAATCAGCGGATAGAAAAAGAGAGTTTCCTCTATTTTTGATTCATGGTCATTTTTATGGAAGGCTTTTATACCTCTTATAAGAAAATCTTTTATCCCGCTATTCCTCAAACTTTTAAATGCGTTGTATGCCTCTGTTTGTATTCCAAATTTTGATTCAATTCGAACCGTTTGAATATATTCATCCAAGACAGCATAGAATTTTTTTATGGATTCTTCAATTTGTAGCATTTGCGGATGTTCCAATTCTCCATATGTGGGTGTCTTTTGTATGTCAGTTTCCCTATTTAGCAATTGTCCCCAATTGTCATTTTCGGTCCCACCAATCCAAAATTTAATAGGCAAATCATCAATGTTCTCGTTTATCCCTGCTTTTAGAACTCCTTTACAAGTTATTTCTTTTGGAATGGAGGACAGTTTTATTTGGATAGAGTCATCAGCTTTTTTATTGTAGACCTTTTCAAATATAAATTGAATCATATTTGAAAGGTTATTTAATGATTCTGATGGGTCAATTATTGAGGCGGTTTTTGAAGCCGTACCACTCAAAAGAATATACTTCGGGATATCAATACCGGCTTTTTTGAGGAGATTGGCAGAGTAATAGGTTACTGACCCATAGAATATTAATATAGATAATTTTAACTTCCTGTTTTTTTCTAACAGTCTTGTGAAGCTAAAATTAAGTTCTTTTTCTTGTTCAAGAGCAAATAAAAAATTACAGAAATCTTTCGAACTTTTGCGTTGATTAAGAATGTTTTTTAGAATTAGTTCTTTTTCTGAATCATTTTTTATGACGTTATAAACATCTGTTTTAAACGTTTGAACAAAACCATTTTGTGTCGGATCAACTTTTAGCTCTTTAGAAGGATATCCATCACCAAAAATGGCATTACCGGCAAACTTGAATGAGGAGATAAGTTTTGCTTTTTTGTCATCTTCGTCGAATACGGCTATATCAGATGAACCTCCTCCAATATCAATGGACAAACTCAAACCTTCTACAGAAGATTTATAATATAAATAAGGCGCAATACTTTCCGGGACTTGTATAACCCTTTTGGCAGGTTCTTGCTGGAATATCTTTTTATAAACATTTTTCCACAGTTTATAGAATGTTCCAACTTCATCTTCATTCATGCTAACGGGATAGAACCATATGATAGTTGACAGCGATGGGTCTCCGCCCAATTGCAATGTTTTATAATAGGCTAATGTGATAAGATATTCTAGATATAACTCAATCTTCTTTTCCTCGATCGTATCTGCTAAATTACTCCATTTTAATTCAGTGTTTAGCTCAAAGTAGCGAGGAACTGGTTGTTTTTCAAGAAGAAGGTAATTGTTGGCATCTTTTATTATTTCAACCTTTGTATTAAAATCGGTGTTAGTATTATGGATAAGTGCAGTCCTTAACGGGAAACCTACTTCATCATTTTCTTTCTTTTTTGAAAAATTAAATGGTAAAATTTCTTTCTCAAAGGTACTTACATCCTCTAATATTATGGGGTCAATGGATATATTTCTATTGATTAATGTTTGTAGCAATGGGGTAGGAAAAGTACTGTCAAGAGGCATTGGATCGTTGTTGCCAATTTGGTATTCCATATGTGTATTAGTAGTTCCGAAATCAATGGCAAAATTCACCTTCGATGTTCCCTTAGTTTCTGCCATTTGAGGAATAACATAACCTACGATTGAATTAATTGATATGCCATATACATCAGGTTGATCGTTAACGCTATAATATTTGCTTATTAATTCTCCATATTCGCCACTTGTCCTTATTTTGGGTTTTTGGGGAACGTTTTGGCGTCCGTTTTTTATAGTCAATAATCCTAACTCTTCAACCTTGTCTTCTCTGTCATCAAGTAACCCTATATAATGGGTTATTTTATATTTTTCAGATTTCAAGAAAGGGAAAAAAGCTAGGTGGACATTTAATTGCACAATGTTTTTATCGGCCGAAGAATACTGTTTTTTTAATAAAATTTCTCCCCCTTTAACAGGAATTTTTAGTTCTGCGTCAACATTTCCTCCAGTGCGTTCTTTTATGGTTAAAAATTGTTTGACACGTTCCGGTTTAAAATATTCAAAGAAAGTGGGTGATAAGGGTAAAAGATGTTTTTGGGCACCACAAGTTATAAATTTCGAATCATCGATAGAATAGGGTAGTTCAATGATTTTGTCTTCAAAGAAATTACCGGCGGATAACCAGTAATATTGGTCGTTTTGTATTGGAAGTTTAGATTTGTCAATAGGGTCATTGTTTTTATAAGGGACCTCAGTTTTTTCATCCCATAAAATACCTTTGGTGGTATAGGTCCATTTTTTTGAAAACGGGTAATTGGGCAACACTAATGGTTTTACTTTGTTATTTGAATAATCGGATTGAATAACAAAGTCACTTTCCTCTAATATGTTCTCTGTATCAGTTGGCTGAATTCCAAGTTTTATTCCTAATACTTCACATATGTCATCTTTGTTTTCTAAAACACAACATGCCTCATATTTTGACAAATCATCAGCACTAAGTTCCGCTATTTTTTGTGTTATGTCGCCGCTTAACAGTTCTTTGGCTTTTTCAAGATATTCATAAACTTCGGGGAAATAATGGGCAAATTTCGGTTGTTTGGCCAATGTATAGATATATTCAATAAAGGAGGGTTCTCGTTCGGGAAGAGATGCATATTCATCATCGAAAAGCTTATCATGTCCAATTTGTATTTTTAGTTCTGCTGTCACTTTTCTGACATCGGGTGCGGCGAAAAACATTGTTGCAGGCGACGTTCCCCCAATTATTTTATTTGATTCTCTGTTCAGGATGAAATATAGTTTGTTTGTTTTCTCAAAATTGTATAGGACCTCGTTTTCAATATCCTCATCTTTTACACTATCTTGATCCCAAAACAGAGAAAGTGTTTCAGCATATTTTTTATGGTTTCTTTTCCCATTTTTAATTAGCTCCTTCAATCTTTCTTTTGGATTCCACGCAACAATGCGAATTTTTTTGTAGAATTTGGGTGAAGAAAAGAATAGCTGAGCAACATCAAGAGCATCAGATACCAATTTATGATGTGCTGTTTTTCCGGTTATTTCATTTTCTGCAACCCATTTAAAGGCTGACTTTACTAAATCTATTGTTGCAAAAGGGGTCGGTATGGATGTAGCAACATCTTTCCCTTCTGTTTTTATGGTTCTAAGATGCTCTGAGGTAATAATTCCACTTTTAAACCAACCTGTTTTTTCGGTGGCACCTCCTTCGTGAATTCGGAAAATCCTCTTAGCCATGTTAATCCTCTTTTTTTAATATCTTTTTTTGCTTTAATACTTTTTCTGTCGACCTGCCAAAAATTTTAATAAGTGTGGTATGTTTTTTTTCAGGTGTCGATTTAATATTTTTGTTGGTGATCAATTTACAATTTTCAATATCAATGAATTTAAAGCTTTTTGTTCCTTTTATATCCTTGCCTTTGACTAAATTTAGGGCGTCGTCCCATCCAATGTTTTTGAATGGAATAAAAGCCGGTTTATTTTCAGACATTTCTTCCAACCATTGAATAAAATGTTGGTTAAAAGCTTCTATTTGTATTTTATATTCTGAACTCTCAAAATAATTTTTATCTAGGAATGAATTTTTACTTTTATTGACAAGTTTAATATTGCTTTTTGTCCATCGAGAAATGTTGAGGGCCTTTGGAAGTCCGGTTTTCAAATATTCCGCAAATAGCTTGTATTTCGTAAGTGGCGCTACAATTTCTTTTTGATCTTTTAGGCTCAGATGGTTAAAGTGTATTTCTTCGGTGTCTTCTTCTATTCCGAACTCTTTAACCTCAGTTCTATCGCTCATATTATCGATGTTCTCGATAAAATCGAAAATAGCTAAAGCCCCTGCCATCTCTAAGAAGTGAGCGTTGTTTTTCTGTTCTTTTCCACCTACAGCGTATTCGAAATGTTTGGTGTTTCCTCTGTTGCCAATAAAATAGATCGAATTAATTTTATTGGGTTTTATGATGGTTCGGTTGTAATAGTCGATGGCTATTTTTGCCTTATCTTCAAATGAATCCGAATTAATTTCATCTTTTTTATTTAAAGCAAAGTAGGGTAGGTAGGTGATAGCCCCAATTGGTGCGTGTCTGATTTTGGCACTATTAGGTATATCAATATTTCCACGAAGATTTTTTAGAAGTAATGGGAAGCCTGCTGCACCTGTTCCACCGAAAATCGAATTTATGATAAAGATGGCATCATCATCGTTAAAGGTGGATCCAAACCGCCTAAAATCCTCCGAATCTGTGAATTGATTCAAAACGATAGCACCCATGTTGGGGTTTCCTTTAAATCCCACATTCAAATTGGAATTCAAGTTTTGTTCGGAGTAAAGTAGCCGTGTGAAATTTTTATCATCTTTGGAGGAGGTAAAATCCTCATCAAGGGTGTTAAATCCAATGTAGCTACCGAATGTGTTCATATCAACATCATTCAGTTGAAATTGAAAATAGTCAGGGTTTATTACAAAAGATTTATTGGCAAGTCCATTTATGGTTTTTATTTCCTGACTAAAGAAATCGTCGGGCTGGTTAACTTGGTTTCTGATTTCCTGATACAGCTTTAAGATATCTTTTGTCCTGTTTAAGTCGCCGTTACTGGTATCCGGGTCAATAATTATTGGGATAACAGTGTCGAAATGATTTTTTAATTTGCATCCTGAGGCCAAAAGCATTGTCAGAGCTTTAAGAACTCTTGAGCCTGTTCCTCCAATTCCGAATATATATAATTTTCTTGCCATTGTATTTTAACTAAAAAGGTAAATGAGTTTGAATTTTACTGCCTTGTTTCGAAAGAAAACTGGTTAAAAAACTAATAAAAATACTCAATAAGCTATTTACCAAGGCATATTTAATTGTAAGTGATTTTGCATATTCTTCAAAATTTGATTCGGGATTTGCTAAAGCATCCATTAATTGTTGGTTTCCTGATAAAAATATTTGGTTATTAGCAATTCCCCATGTAGCTAATCCGGTAATTATAACCGTAACAATCAACCATATTAACCAATGCCACCATTTACCATATGGATATTTCCATAGGAAATAAAATCCCAGAAACATTAGCATCGGGATAAAAATGAATATAGAGGCAAGGAGGAGATAGCCTCCAGTATCGTACAATGTGTCAAAAATCAATGTGAATTGAGGGTCATATAGCCCAAACCATACTTCATAAATAGTTGCTATTAAATCATTCATACTGCATTAATTTACTAAGTCGAATTGGAAGGTTGCAATGTAAGATTCTTTATTTTTATATTGATATGCTTCGCAAATACCATCCGTTAAAAACTTAAATCCAAATGTGTGAGATGTATCTCCAATTATATTTCTTTCAGTATCGATGTTGGTCTTTTCTATCCAATCGGGAAGAATGTTTTTTAAAGAAATCTCAAGTTGACAAATAGGATTTTCGTTGGTTGCAATTGTAATGAGATGGGTCGGGGTAAAGTTTAGACCATATAGTTTGATATCTCCAATTCTGGATATTTTTTGAATTGAAAATTTTGAGTGGTTGATAAAATAGTTTGATTTAGTGGTAAGATAAGTGTCGGAAAAAGGAAGGCGTGAATAATCTACCGCTATAGTGAATTGAAATCCTTTACCGTTCCTGTCAGTTTTTACTCCAGTAAGTTTGTTTTTATTTCTTTTATCAAACTTAAAATTGCCAATTTTATTATAAGCTGTCGCTTGATAGGCGACATTTACCTGGCTCATTTTTAAAAATCGTGCAAAATTAGAATATCCATTAAGCGATTTAATATATTCATTGGGGAAATAATCATTTAACAGTTCTGTTTTTCCGAAAATCCAAACATAATAAGGACGGTGCTGTTGCAGTTTTATGCTTCCGCCAGTAGAAGCGAAATATTTACCATCAAAATGTGAGATCAACTTTATAATAATTGTTTGCAAATCGCCTTCATTTAATCTTTCAATGAATCTGCTTCTGGTTTCTCGCCCTTCTGTTGAAAGCTCATTCAATGGTGATGTGGGAGATCCGATATCATATATGCCATCAGAAATAAGAATTGATATTGTGTCTTTTTTAGCTTTTGATAATGCCAGTTGGAACATTGCATTAAGATCGCTTTTGGAAATATCCCCACAATTAAATCCTTTTACATTTAACTTATCTTTTAAATCAGCTGGATTATTTCCTATGTAAGTGATTTTTAACTCTTGTTCTCCGTTAATAAAAAAAAATTCCCGAAGGGTCTTTTCTTCTGCAAAACTTGGTTTTTCCGTTAATTCAGAAACAACATCAACGTATTCTGTAAAACCATTAACAAAACCAAACATGCTCCCCGAATTTTCCAAAAAAAATATTGCTTTCCCAATTTTTCCTTTTGTTTGAATAGGGGTTGCTTTTTGAGCAATTGTTTCAGGTTTTTCTTCGTTTAAAGATGCGGCTGGAGTATTTGATCTATGCCTTCGGCACCCACAACTCGTTAAGTGAGTAACAAAAGTCAGAAAAATAAGACTAAGAAAACAAAGGTTTCTCATTGTATGATTGTCTTTAATTTTGTTATACTTTCTTAAATGATATTGAATTTATAGCTTTTCGCAAAGTAAAGAAATATTTACAAACAGGAATCCATTCGACAAAATGGGAAAGAAAAAAGTCCATTCTATCGATTTCCAATAACTAAATTTATTAGTGCTTATGTGAAAACAAATTTTTCATCTTTGCGAGATTTGTTTCCCTACCACCATTTTTTTGTTGTTTTAAAATGGAAACCAATAAACATTTTATTTGATTTTCGAGTGTCTAAAATTATAGAAAAATCAAAAAATAACATTGAAAAATTGATTAATAGTTTATAGTTTTTGTTGTTTACGTCAAGTGTTATAGGTATTTCTTGTTTTTCAATATCCCTCAACTTACAACTATTATTCATTTAAATATTTGCAAAGCACTAAAATAGATTATTATCGGTAGAGCATTCTGAATAACAAAACTGTCTCGTTCTATGTGATATTGTGAAAGTCTACAGCCCTTGGAGTGACTTTAACGGGTTTGCTGTTGTCTTTTTTCATTAAAAGAAGAAAACAATTGACAGTTTTCACCTCACCCAAAAAATCATTCTTGTCATGACAGTGCCGATTACCTTTGGCTCAAAAACGCAAAGACGCCATGACGCAGAGAAAAAAATAAATATTCAGATGCTGAATGGTTAGATAAAAGAAAGGAAGCCAGAAGCCGGAAGTCAGAACCCGGTTTTTAAAAGAATATAGTTGGAATAAATTGGAAAAAAGCAGAAATAAAGTAGTTTGATTCATCTAAGTTGCTAATAACTAATGACTAATCACTAAAAACCCCTTCTGCCTTCTGCCTGTGCACTTCTGCCTTAGAATTATATACATGTCCTTTTGTGGCAAAAGGCTCCATACAGGTTTCATATTATCAATTTATCCGTTTAGAATTAATCTGCATCGCGAACCAGAAAGACGTAATTGTAGTACCTTTCTGCATCTTCACCGGCCGGACCATTTTCGTCTTTAGTGTCGAAACGCACGGCCCCGGCACCATGAAAATCGTCTCCCTCGTTGTTCACCGCTCTGCCGGCAGCGTAATACCATGCGTAATAATAACCGGGACTGGCAGTGGAAAAATAGGCCGAAGTGCTTGACCAGTAGTAGGGATAATCATCGTTTCCGGCTTCGTTTATAATTTGCGTACACTTGAATAATGCATTAAGAGCCGGGCCAACATTGTCGGCATCGGTAGCTGTAGGCGACCGCGTATAATCGGCAATACTCTGTAATTCTTTAATATTTGGCAATCGCCAGTCGGTGTAGCCTGCCAGTTCCGAGTTTTCTGCATAGGCCAGCGCGTCGGCCCAGTTCATGCCTTCGTCACTATCGTATTGTGACCACATTAATCCGGTAGCGTTATCCGTTATGGTAGAGTCGCCGTTCTCTGTAAAGTCATTGGTTCCGTATGTGTCGCCCCGAACTGCCCGTACATATTTGCCTCCTACCGGACCGGTAGCATTGGCTGCATAGGCTTTTATGTGACCGGTGACATGATTTACGCCAAAAGCCGCATCGGTGCCGCCTTCAACCGTCACACCCACATACTTGTTGTTTGCCCAGTATTGTTCATCTTTAGATATTTCATCAGTTGCCAGGTCAAAGTAATCCATATTGATGTAGGGCCATCCACTTTCGAAGTCACTTATCGAGAAAAGCTCTTTCACCGTTGGCATGCGCCAGTCATCGTACCCCCCCAATTCCAGATTCTCGCAGTATTCTACCGCTTCGTCCCATGTGAAATTTTCTGATGACGGGGTTTGTTGCCACATTAAACCGGTAACATTATCTGTTACGGTGCCGTCACCATTGTCGGTATACGATGCGCTGGTGCCTTTTTGGTAATGTCTATCCTGGCCATAGAGCTCATCGCCTTCGACCAAACCGCTTACCGTTGCTCCATCCGGGTCGTAGGCATCGGTTTGACCCGTGGCCACCAATACGTAATTGTTTACCTGGAGGTCGCTCGTTTCGTTGGTGACTTCCGTTGTCTCATCATCTTCACAACCGGTAAAAAATAACGTTGAAAATAGTATTGCCAGACTTAATGGTTTTAAAAAACAGGATGCTGTTTTCATAATTTTAAATTTTATTACATTGTATTGTTTATTGCGAAATTATTGGTATTCAAATAATTTAGTTAATGGAATCGACAATTGAGAAAAGTTTATCGATAAAATGACTGACTGGATATACCAATCTTTTTTTTTAATTGATGATTGGTTGATTTAGACGAATTGATGGATGGTTTATATTATATTAGGGATATGATTGTAACCCATCAGTTAATCTGTTTCGTGAGGATTGTGGCCTTTTTAATCACTAACCGCTAACGACTCGTTTCAGGGAAATCACTCCCGAAAAAAAAATATGCATGCAAAGTGTGATTTTTCAATATTTCTGCGAATAATAAAATAAACATTAAAATTCATTCGTAAATAATTTATTTATCTCATTGGCCGAATGGAACTCGCATGGCTTAGTCAAATTTATACATGTCCTTTTGTGGCAAAAAGCCGCCATGCTCGTTTCATTCCATGAAGAATTTCATTAACAGACTATGTCACCGATGAAGGAAAGCAAAAAAGACAAATTTCTAACGACAATAGATTCGCATAAAAAGATTATCTATAAAGTTGTCAATTCCTATTGCAGGAATAGAGAAGACAGGAAGGATTTGGAGCAGGAGATAATTATTCAGTTATGGAACTCATTTGACAAATATAATGCTGAATACAAATATTCTACCTGGATGTACCGAATTGCACTTAATGTTGCAATATCCTTTTATCGGAAAGAGAAAAAATGGTTGGTTATAAATGATTTTTATAACCGGGACTCGATCTATACTATAGAAGATCAAAATGACAACAAAACAGAATTAGATCACAATATTAAACTGTTACAAGAATTCATTAACAGACTGAATGAATTGAATAAGGCGCTGATGTTGTTGTATTTGGAAGAAAAAACGTACGATGAGATAGCGGAAATTTTGGGGATATCAAAAACCAACGTGGCAACAAAAATCAGTAGACTTAAACTCAAATTAAAAAAAGAATTTAAAAAAATATAAGGTAATGGAAGCAGTTGAATTAAATAAAATTATGAAAGCCTACGATAATAAATTGGATAAAACACTCCAATTAAATTTATCATCAATGAATGCGTTACAGCTTAAAAAAACTCAAAACAGCACAAAGAAAATTCTTAGATCCAGAATTTATGAGGTTGTAATATTTAGTTTCTTAGCCATCTTTTTAGGGTGGTATATCGCTAATAATTGGGAGCAAACTCATTTGGCCATAAGTGGAATTATCCTTCATGTCTTTTCTTTGATTGCGTTAGTGGGTAGTATCGGACAGGTGGTATTATTGCAACAAATCGACTTTTCAAAACCAATTGTTGAGATCAGAAAAAAGATAGAGCTGGTTAATTCTCATGGATTATTATTCGTAAAATTAATTTTTCTTTCTGCGCCGGTTTGGTGGTCGTATGCAATTGTCGGACTGGATCTTTTTTTGGGGATTGATATTTATGTTCATTTAGACCAGGATTTTGTGGTTCGATATATAGTGATCAACTTTCTTTTGATCATTCCACTGGTCTGGTTCTTTAATAAATTATCGTATAAAAATCTACACATAAAATGGGTGAGAAAAACCATAAGATTATTTACCGGAACAAAAACAGTGAAAGCATTGGATTTCTTATCCGATATTGAGGCCTTTAAAAATAAATATTGAACCTTGTATTGTTTTGGGGGACTAAGTCATCTTTTTCAACTATTGGATATTCCGGAGCAAGCTGACCCACGTCACCGGTGACATTTTGTTTGAAAATGCTAATATAGGCTTCCCTTTTTTGTCGTCTTCCCCGCATCCCGAAGCTTGCTTTCCACGATGGTCCGATTGGCTCAAAAAACGCAGAGACGCCATGATGCAGAGAAATGATTAGAAAGAAAATGGAAGCCAGATGCCGGAAGTCAGAAGCCGGATGGTTATTTCGGTTTGATTGTGCCAGACATTTCGGTCAGCCTGTGCCAGTGTGTGAGATGGTGCAATAGTAAAATAAGTTTATTCAGGTTTGAAATTATCTCTTCTTAGAAAGGGGCCGTTTAGATCGGTTCGATGGGAAGAATTTTCCAGTCGGTCGAGTATTGCATCGGCAATTATTCCTTCACCAATAATATCCTACCATACAGACACCGGGATTTGTTACGGGACAATTGTAGATTTATGATTATATCGGTCATTTATAATATCTATTAGTGTTTCACTGTCTTGTTTATCAGGGGGGCAATCTAAAGTCATCTGGGATTAAAAGATAAACTTTTGATAGTTTGTTAAGTTCTTTCATGTAGGTGCCATCAATCAGGAACTTGTTGAAATGAGGCATAGCACTGCTATGGTGAATGGATACAAGTTAGCTTGCGACTTGATTGGCCGCAATTTTAATTCGTAATAGATTTTCTAAGGCATTTTCGAGTTTAATCCATAAGATCAAGTTTATCCGCCATGTCGCTTTTTTATGGGCGATATAGCGGTTTTTCCCTGATCTCTCAAACTGGCACAAGTCGAACCGAAAATCCTGACACAAGTCGAACCAAAATCTTTTATTGCTTAGGCCCTATGACTGGCACAAGTTTACCGAAATAGGTGGCACATTTTGAACCGTTTTAGCCGGTTCCGAAAGTTGTATTTGTAAGACCTGGTATTTACGAAAATGTTGAGTTTACCCTATTAAAAGAGTATTTTTTTAAGGAAAGGCGTAGCGAAGAAAACGTAACTCTATGGACATAAGTTAATTGTAAAAAATCACATTGATTTTTAACGAATGATTTTTTTAAGAGAGTGGTTGTAAAATGTGTTGTAGAGTCCAAATGGAAGAAAAAGGAAAAAGGAAAAATAAAAAAATAATCAACCGTGTCAGGTTGGAAAGGCTGACACGGTTGATGTGGTTCGGTTATTGTTTAAAGAAACTAATTTTCATAGTGTGTAAATTAAATTCCAACGTATAGATTCCTGATGGTGTATCAGGAGGGAGTTGCCATTTCAGGTCTCCGATATTCTCAGTGGTTGCATATTGTTGATCAGGGTCAAATGGATTTGCATTTGGAGTCAGGGCAAAAATCTGATAACCCCAGTAAGGATCTCCGACAAATTTGAAAGCATTTTCTCCATTGGTTGAATTGTAAACAAAGTTTCCTGTATAACTTATGACTTCCGGTCGGTTAATGAGATCTTTTTGTTCCAGTTTGCAGTTCTTTATAGCAACACCTGCATCCCATCCGGCATCAGCCACAGCATCACCCACAACCGCAATGTCGCCTGTTGGGGAATTGTAAACATCCAGAAATATCAAAGACAGATCACCAATGTTTACGGTCATGACATATGTGGCTGTTTTATCAACGCTAAACATTTCACTTCCTTCATTATTAAATTCCAGTTTTGCGGGGTCTGCACCTTTAGTATAAGCTGGCCATACAGCTTCTTCGTTTTGAATAAAACGAAACTCGGTACCGATTTCAAACTCTCTTTTCAGATAGAACACACCGGTTCCGGGTTCAACTTCATTTAGTGGGGTTATGGACTCACTTCCATTTTGGGAAATTACTAAAAATAGGCGATTGATTGGTGTAGAAGCCATTGTTACTTCCAAATTGTTGAGATCAATTGTTATATAGTACTGCTCCGGATTCTCTACAATGAAATGCTCGCCTTCTGCTGTTTCTGAATATACAAGAGATGTTTCGGTATCTCCTTTCATGTAGGCCGGGAACCCGTTTTCCATATTCCGGACAAACCAAAACTCGCAAGCACTAAGTTCGCCGCTCCAGGTGTAAACGCCTTCATCCAGCATATTCATTTTTATGTTTTGTTTATTGCCATTGGAAAGAACTGTTAGAAACATATTGGTGGAAGGATCATATCCGATCAGGTTGAACGTTGTTTTGGATACTTCCGGCTTCATATACTTTGATGAGTTTTCAACTATTGCAAATAACTGAGCTTCAATTGTAACTTCGTCCCCTGGTGTTATATTCCAAGCATGCAATAGGTTGTTTAATTCCCGCACTGTCCATGATATGGTGTAAGTGTCCTGATCTATTTTGATCAACTCGCTTTCCAAATTCCTCATTTCAGCATGAACCAGTCTCAGGTAATAGACCAGATCAATATCCGGGCCGCGGTCAGACGCCTTATTCCAGCTGAAAGAAATTGCTTCTTCAGTTTCTTCTGATTTTTGTAAAATTACATTTTCCTTTGATGCACTGATTTTCATCTGATCAGAAGGAACTTCAAGTGTGAAGTATTCGGGTTCTTCGTTACAACTGATCAATAATATAAAGAAAAATAAGACCAGGTGTATATATGTTTTAATCTTGTGCATAATAGTTCATTTAGATGAGAATTATTTCCAAAAGGGAGCTTGGATAAGATTTTGGTTTTTTTCGAGTTCAGAGATAAAAATAGGGAACCAATAATAGGCTTTTTCCCAAATGCGTGATTGGAATTCTGTGCGTTTATAGAACTCACTGGCATTTTCGCCACTGAAATTCATCCCGTAGCCAGCCCCGGTCACTTCCGGGAGTTCTTCTGCAATTTTCCAGCGCCTAATGTCATCCCAACGTGATCCTTCTGCACATAATTCCACTCTGCGTTCCATTCTGATTGCTTTACGAACAGCGTCCTGATCATCTTCAATTCGAATAAAATTGGCGTCAGCAGGATCCACGGCATCAAATGTATATTGGCGTATTCCGGCTCTTTCCCGGACCATGTTTAGGTACTTGATAGCTTCTCTACGGGCATCTCCTGTGTTGTAGGCTTCGTTTATAGCCTCGCTAAAATCTAAATAAGAGCCGGCTAACCGATATAAGAAAGGTTGTCGCCATTTCCATCTGTTATCTCTTGGATTGTCAGTTGGAAATATTTTTTTGCGTACCAGATATCCATTTTGAGGTGCATCATGAGTATAATTATTATCCATTCCGTTTTTGAAGAAATCGAATTTGCGTTCGGCCAGAGCATACCAAGATCCGTTGTAGCTGACAGTGGTGTAGAAGCGGGGTTCTCTGTTGCAGTACATATTGTAAGTTCCAGATGATGTTATTTCTCCCGGGTTTCCTGTTCCACCTGTCCATGAAGTGTTCCTGACTTCTTTATGGTCAGAAAAGCCTGTTTCGGTATATCCACTATTCGGGTGATTGATGGGTAATCCGTTTTTTGTAAAGAATGCATCTACCAGTCCCTGGTATACTCCCAGACCTCCACCTCCACCAAATTCTGGTGTAACAGCCTTAGTAGTATAATACTTGAAGTTGTTCCAGTCATCCTTTTTTGTATAGGGGAAGAGGATTTCTCTGTTTCCTTCATAGTAATCAGTCCAAAACATATCTTCTAAAGAAGTGAATGGGTCAATTGTCCCATCGTCATTGTATTGTACAAACAGTTCATGCCCTGCTTTTTGGGTCTCCTGTAAAAGTAATTTACAAGCGTCAGCAGCTCTTTCCCATTTGGCAGGATCATATGTTGTATTAAAGAGAGGCTCATTGTTGCTGTTCACATGTCCTTCATACCACTCATTTCCGTTAACAAGCGGACTGGCGGCAAATAAGAGCATCTTTGAGCGGATTGTGAGGCACATCACTGATGTTACCCTTCCATATTTTTCCATACTCTGATATGAGGGTGGGAGTTCCTTTGCTGCTTCCAACATCTCCTGATCCAAATAATCAATAATCTCGTCAAATGGAGTTTGCCCGATCATTAAGTCTGACAGATTAAAATCTGTCGGGGTAATATAGTCAGGTTTAAAAGGAATAGGTCCGTAAGTTTTGACCAACAGCCAATAATAATAAGCTGCTAAGAATCTGCATTCAGCTTTCATATAATCCACTTCCTTTTGTGGTAGGTCGGCATCAGGAATAGCATGAACTCTGTCTATAAAAATGTACGCCTGTCTGATGAGTTGTGGCATTTTTTGCCAATAGCCAGCTCCCCATTGCGTATTCGGAGTCCATTCTCCAAATATTTTTGGAATATTGGGCCAGTCCCACTGCTGCCATCTGCGGGAGGGCGTAAGGTCATCTGCAAAAATTTCCCAACCGGCAGTATTTAACCATTCCATACCAGGGTTGGGTATTCCTGAGTACACCCCAGCAAGCCACGATTCTACTTTGGTTTTATTATCGAACACCATTTCAATATCTAATTCGGTGTCCATTTCTTTGTCCAGATAATCTGAGCAGGAGCTGATTATTACAACTCCGATTATAGCTGCTATTATGTATTTTATTCGATTCATTTTCATAGTCCTTTAATTAAAAGTTGATGTCAATACCGAACATTAATGATCGCATTCCCGGGTATTTAAGTCCGTCACTGGTATTTAATTCGGGATCCCACATTTTAAATTTTGAGAAATAGAATAGATCATTTCCGCTTACATAAAGACGTGTACTTTTGATACCTGCTTTACCGGTAAATTTCTTCGGCAAAGTGTAACCCAGTTCTAATAATTTACATCTCAAAAAACTTATGTCTTTTTTCCACCAAGTGGAGGCCCGGTAGTTATGCTTGTTTGGGTTTTCATACAGACGTGGCCAGAAAACATCCTGAGATGGATTATCCTCTGTCCAACGATCGGTGTAGTTTTTGTATATATTCCCCAGTAGACCCTGTCCACTTCCCGGCAAGAAATAGGTAGAACCACCTATGATCCGATAAGTGTCACCGACACCCTGAAAGAAGTAATTAAAGTCCCAGTTTTTATACTTTATATTACCTCCAAAACCATATACCATTCGGGGGTCAACTGTACCACCAATATAACCTTCATCTTCATCGGTTATAGCATTATCTCCGTTTTGGTCTTTGTACATAATATCTCCCGGGCGAACTTGGGCGCTTCCCACTGAGTGTGTCGGGATATCACTTTTCAGGCTTCCGTCTTCTTCAAAATCGTCGGCGGTGAATAGTCGTACTGCTTCCAACCCCCAAAGCGTATTCATTGATTTTCCTGTAATACTGCGGTGTGTACCTTTTACTGCATCGGGCTCATCAATCTCATCAATTCTATTTTTTGCATAGGTGAAGTTTCCTCGGAAACCAATCCACCAGTCCTGATTGATCTCTTTATTGTATGTTAATGAGAACTCCAAACCTTCGTTGGTAACTTTTCCAAAGTTGGCCCATGGATTGGTAATGAAACCTGTTTGGCTTGGTATGATGTTGCGTTGCATGAAGATATTACTTCGCTTCTCCCTAAAAAGGTCAAAATGGAAGTCTAACTCGCTCCATAGGCCTAATTCAAATCCTACATTATATTTAAGGGCAGTTTCCCATGTAAGATCGTTTACGCCAATTTCGCCTTCAGTGATTCCCTCGCGTCCGATTTGACTGGTATCACCCCAGTCGTATCCGTTTGTACCGGTGAAGATGGTAGTCATATAGGCAAAACGGCGTCCTCCGATATCGTCATTACCCGCTTTCCCGACTGAACCTCTGATTTTAAGCTTTGTAATTGCTTCCTGGTTGTATGCCAAAAATGGTTCTTCGGATATTAGCCATCCTACGGCTACAGAAGGGAAAAAGCCAAACCGGCTTCCTTTATCGAAATTTTCAGATCCGTTGTATCCAAAATTGAATTCTGCAATATATCTTCTGTTAAACATGTAAGAGACCCGGCCGGCAATACCTTGTTTACGATATGGCTGAAAACTGCCATTGTCAAAACTTTGTTGGTTATATAGAAACAGTGCATCTACGTCATGTAACTGGTTGAAAAGACGGTGATAAGTAAGGGTTGATTCAAAATAAACATTTTTGGTGCCATATCCCGATTCGGTATAATGACCAAGGGCATCATCTCCATATTTATAAATTCCGTGTATAAGGCTACCATCTATTTCTCTTCCCGATGCAACATGATGATAGGTGGGTGTCATGGGTCTTATCATCCTTGAGTTGCTGTAGGAGTCAAATGAGAACATCAGTTTGGCTTTCAATCCCTGAGTTATTGCTTTCAAATCTTGTTCGATTGAAAACAATGATTGTATTTGAGAAGATGAGGCAATGTAATAGCCGTTTTGAGTTGCCATAGCCCATGGGTTTGTTCTATATGGAATAAGAGGTATAGTCCCATCGGAGTATCGGGCCGGATGTACCATCGGGCTGGTGGTAAATGCTGCTGCAAATGTGTTATCTGTACTTGAGTTTTGGCCTCTGCGTTTCTGTAAATAACCACCAATATTCATTCTCAATGTGGTTGAATTGGTGATGTCTATATCCACATTTGCCCTCATGTTATATCTGTCCAGATTTATTCCTGTATCATATGGCAGCGTTTTGTCAGTTTCCAATATCCCTTTTTCGTTGAAATACGATCCCACTAGAGAGTAGCGCAAAAAATCAGATCCTCCGCTTACAGACATATTGGCCCGTGAAGAATAAGCATAGTCTTTAGTAATTTCATCCAACCAGTTTACGTCGGGATACAAATCCCTGTCATACCCGGTATATGTCCGATAGATCTCTTCCTGAGAATAGGGTAGTTGTGTTTTGTCTTCTTTTAATTCGTTCAGTAATTGCATGTATTCGACAGCTCCTACAAATTCAGGTAGTTTTGTGGGTTCAGAAATAGATTGTTCGAATCTTACATTCACTGAAGGAGCTCCGATCTTTCCTCTTTTAGTATTAATTACAATAACTCCGTTTGCTCCGCGAACTCCGTACATTGCACTTGCAGACGCATCCTTTAGCACTGAAAAAGACTCTATTTCTGAAGGATCGATATTGTTCAGATCACGTTCTATTCCGTCGATGAGAACCAAGGGGTTTTGGTTTCCTGAGAAACTTGAAATTCCCCTGATCCAAAAGTTGGAGTTGTCGTATCCCGGTTCGCCAGATCGTTTTACTGCTATAATACCGGCAACCTGACCTGCCAAATTATTGGAAATTGACCTAGTAGATCCGGATTGCATCACCTGGGGATTTACCGTTTCAATAGATCCGATTACAGACATTTTTTTCTGATGTCCGTAACCTGTTACCACAATTTCTTCCAAATTGCTAATTTCTTCCTCAAGAATGATATAGAAGTTGATTTGGGAGCCTACGCGGATCTCCTGATCCTTAAATGAGATGTAAGAGATTAATAGGACAGATTCTTTACTTGGAACTTCCATGTAAAAATGACCGTTGACGTCAGTAACAGTACCAACCGAAGGATTCTCTTTTAGTCGTATATTCACTCCTACGAGTGGATTTTTTTCAGAATCTACAACAGTACCACTAATTCGGATTCCATCCTCCTGTATGATCTTATTTGGATAAGAGGAGGGGGTTTGGTCGATTCCATACATGTTTATACAACTGCATAAAATCCCAATAAAGAGGAGTGTTTTTTTTATGGTCATAATATATATATTCATTGTAAATCAAAAAAACTTTTTAAAACTTTATTCCAAAACGGGCTTTTTAGCTGAAATTGAAGGAGTGCCATCGTTAACCGTCGGCCATCCGTTTTCCCAATGTACCTGATCCAGAAGTAAAACTCTTCCTACCGGGTTTTCTACTTCTATTCCATGGTAAAGAATCCAATCAACACCTTCATTATCCTGGATGATTTCAGAACAATGCCCATTTCCTACGAATTTTTCATTAGAGCCTATTACAACCTCATATCCGTTGTCCATCATGTCTTTTCCTTCTTTGTCTACATAAGGTCCTAATAATGACTCTGAACGACCAACAACCAGATGATAGGTGCTGTTGACACCTTCACAACAAGAGCCTACAGAGGCAAACATGTAATAGTAATTGTCTTTTTTATGAATGTAAACACCTTCAAAAGCAGTTCCTGCTATCTGTTTTTTTTCTGCTTTATATTTCAAACTCAGTCCATCATCAGTCAATTCTATGGCATAAATGCCAAAAAAACTTCCCCAAAACAGATATTTCTTTCCGTCTTCTTCAATGTAAAATGGATCGATAGAGTTATGTACTCCGATTTCGTTGCTACGGAAAAGTTTTCCCTGATCATTGAACGGCCCTTGGGGGCTTGCTGCTGTAGCCACTCCTATTCCGCAGGTATTGCCGCCACCCCATACGGACATTGAGTAATACAAGACATACTGATCATTAATATAATTTATGTCAGGAGCCCAAAGGCCTCCATTGGGCTCAAAATCAGGACGGGTTTCCTCTGAAAATGCTGTTCCAATTAATTCCCAAGATACAAGATCTTCTGATTTACAGATGGGAGTGTTTCGGATATCTTCAGTGGCATATAAGTAATAATTCCCATCCCGTCCTTTTATGATTGACGGATCAGGCATGCTTCCGGGATATACCGGATTTGAATAAGTCGTTTCTTCGGACTTTTCAATGATTTTGTCCACACCCTCTTCACCATTGCAACCATTCGTGAAAGATATTGTGGTTGCCAGAAACAAGGAAAGATACATTTTTTTCATAGTTTTATATTTAATTGAAAAATAAATACTAAATTTTCCAGACAAATGTATTTTACACCTATAATAATGATGAGTTGGTTTCTTTCATTTTAATGTAAAATTCTTTCAATATGGGGTTCACGTTTAAGAATTACCGCTGCATGGTTGCTTTAAGCCAACAGCTTTTCTTTCTTTGAAGTCAGATTCCTCTTTTGTATTTGTTAATGAACAGGTGTGAAAAAAAGAAGATTTTATGTATAAGAACTTTCTTATTCTGGTAAAGGGATAAATATTTCCTGGAAAGCTTTTAACCTATCTTAGAGTCATAAGACAGGTAAGATGTAAACAGTAGACAGGCTGAAAGTCTCTTAGCAATAGTTCAGAGTAACCCTTTGGGTTTTGAGGATTGCCTCATACTCTTTCTCATTGTTAGTGGCGATGTAACCAAATATTGAGGAGGTATTGTAAAAAGGTCTCTGGGGTATTGCCCAGACTATGCTTAAAGACCTTAAGCCTTTTAAAAGCACAACAATATTATTTATTCCCTTTCAAGGAAATAGCGAGGTTTTAGATTAAGTGATTCAAAAATTTTAACACTCATGAGAAGTTTGCTTTTTATATGCGTAATAATTGGGGTCTTTAATACCTCTGCTTTAATTGGCGGTAATAGTCCTTATTTTATTCGTTTGGATGCAGAAGACGGATTGGCTCAAAATACAGTGTATTGTATTTTGCAGGATGACAGGGGATTTATGTGGTTTGGAACAAAGGATGGTCTTTCACGTTATGATGGATTCCAATTTCGGAATTACAGGCATGAAAAAAATGATTCCACCAGTATTGGGAACAATTGTATTCGTTCTCTGTTTCAGGATTCTAATGGAAGAATATGGGTGGGTACCGATGTTGGCGCTTACATTTATCACCCTGATCAGGATCGTTTTGAGTTGTTTGATGTTACCACAAGTAACGGAATAGGAATAAAAAATGAGGTAAATGATATAAAACAGGATCATGACGGTATTTATTGGTTTGCTGTGGATTGGCAGGGAGTGTTTTCATATGATCCAGATAACGGGAAACTTAAATTTTATGAACTGGATGCAGTTGTTAATGCCTGGTGTATCCACGTTGATAAAGAAAATAAGGTTTGGATAGGTACTCATGGTGGAGGACTCAACTACTTTGATGATGAAAAACAGCGGTTTGAAAAGGCCGTATTTTCTACTCCAGAAGAGCAGGATTCGAACAATGATGATGTTTTCAGGATATTTCAGGATAATTACAATGATCTTTTTATTACAACTGCCAATAGTGGCGTTAAACGACTTAATCTGGTAACCAATAAGATCGAACAATTTTTACCATTACAGAATTTTTCTTCTCTTTTTTTCAGGGATGTGATACGAAAGTCGGATCAGGAAATATGGTTTGCAACCGGAGGGGGTGTCTGTACTTTTGATATTCAGAAGAAAAAGGTTGAGTTTCTTAAACATAGTCATTTTGATCCATATTCTTTGTCAGATAATGCGGTTTATTCCATCTATAAAGACAGGGAGGGAGGTGTTTGGATTGGCACCTATTTCGGAGGTGTGAATTATTATCCCTATCAGTATACGCCGTTTAATAAGTTTTACCCCATAGAGAAAATAGATAAACGTTATACAATGGTTGGCAGGAGGATCAGGGAGTTTCAATTGGCTGAAAACGGAGATATTTGGATTGGGACAGAGGATGGGGGTCTGAGTTTGTATGATCCGAATAAAAATGTTTTTGAGCATTTTTTCCCAGATGGGCAGCCTGGTAGTATTTCTTTTAATAATATTCATGGATTGCTTGTAGATGGGGATCTTTTGTGGATTGGGACTTACAATCACGGTTTGGAAATAATGGATCTGAAAACCAAAAAAATTGTCAGGCATTATGACAAGAGTAATCAGGAAAACTCTCTTCCTGATAATAGCATTTTTTCCATTTATAAAGATCATTCCGGGCGTGTATGGATTGGGACACTTTATGGATTGTGCTACTACAATCCGGAGACTGATGATTTTACTCGGGTTTCGTTTATGAAAAGTATTTTTATAAGTGATATTTTGCAAACCAAGGATGGAATGATTTGGGTTGCAAGTTTGGGAAAGGGTCTTTTCCGATTTAATCCCGCCAATAATGAATGGACAGTTTTTAAAAACAATCCAGGAGATTCAACGAGTTTATCACACAATAAAGTAATTTCTTTATTTGAGGACAGTCAAATGTCTCTGTGGGTTACTACCGAAGGGGGGGGTGTGTGTAGATACTATCCTGATGATGAGAGTTTTGAAACGTTTGCTTCCGGTGAGGGCTTGCCCAACAATGTAGTCTTTAAAATTGTGGAAGATGATTTTTCAAATCTTTGGTTTTCTACAAATCAGGGACTTGTTTGTATGAGTTTAAACGACTTTTCAATTAAAAAGTACACCAAGAGTGACGGATTACTGAGTGATCAGTTTAATTATAAATCGGGTATTAAGGACAAAAACGGTCAATTATATTTTGGAGGATTAGATGGTTTTATTTCTTTTGATCCAACTACGTTTATTTCTAATATAATACCTCCTCCTGTTTACATAACTCAGTTTGATCTTTTTAATACTCCGGTTAAGCCGGGAGAATTGAATTCACCTCTTAAACAATCAATTGAGTTTACCGAGCAAATTGAGTTGGATTATAACCAAACAAGCTTTAGCTTTTATTTTGCCGCTTTAAGCTTTGTGGCCCCCGAAAAAAACCAATACAAATACATGCTTGATGGATTTGATAAAGATTGGATCTCTCCGGGAAAAGTAAATAAAGCGGTGTATTCAAATATACCACCGGGTAATTATGTTTTCAAGGTAAAGGCATCAAATAATAATAACGTTTGGAACGATGATTATGCTTTTGTAAAACTATACATTCGTCCACCTTTTTATCTTACCATTTGGGCTTATATTACCTATGCTGGCGTTGGGTTTGGGTTAATTGTTTTATTGTTTATTATTTACAGAAATAAAATTCGGGCAAAGAACAGGCATCGTCAGGAAGTTTTCGAGAATGAGAAATCCAAAGAGATGTATAATGCCAAAATTGCATTCTTTACTAATATTACTCATGAAATCAGGACTCCATTGAGTTTGATAAAAGGACCTCTCGATTATATTTTAAATGAAAAGGTAACTGCTAAAGAACGAGAGGAATACCTGAAAGTTATCGACCGAAATACCAATAGATTGTTGGATTTGAGCAATCAATTATTGGATTTCAGGAAGACAGAGCAGGAGAACTTTTTGCTTAATTATATTGAGATTGATATTCCTGAATTGATAGAGGAGGTATATATGAGATTTGCTGCTGCAGCACTAAATCGTAATCTCCATGTTGAGAAATCTCTACCATCAGAAAATTTTTATGCAGATGTGGATAAGGAGGCTCTGACAAAGATCCTGAGTAATTTATTTAGTAATGCCATTAAATATTCAGAATCGTACATTAACCTTGAACTAACACAGGAAAACGAGACATTTATTGTTACAATTAGTAATGATGGAGATAAAATAGATGAGGCGATTCAGGAAAAAATATTTGAGCCATTTTATCAAATAGATAATAAAAAACAAGAACATGTTATTGCCGGTACAGGGTTGGGGTTGCCTTTGGCTCGTTCATTGGCTGAGTTGCACAATGGAACCCTGGAGTGTTTGAATTCGCATGCTACATTAAATGTATTCCGTTTAGTGTTGCCTCTTAAACAGCCAAATTCTATTCGCATTAAATCTTTGGATTCGGTAGATGCGCCAGACTATCAGGTTTCGGAGGCTGCTGATAGATTTGCGAAATTAACTAAGCCGTCTCTTTTGGTTGTTGAAGATGATGTAGATTTCAGGAACTTTTTGTGTAATCAGTTAAGTCGTCATTACAACATTAATAAGGCAGTTAATGGTGTTGATGGCCTGAAAAAACTTGAAGAGGAGCATGTGGATATAATTATTTCAGATATAACAATGCCGGTTATGGATGGCTTGCAGTTCTGTGAAGAGGTTAAATCTAATCTGGATTATAGTCATATTCCTATAATTCTTTTGACGGCGAGAGCAAATCTTCAATCGAAGATTGAAGGATTGGATGTGGGGGCTGATGCTTATGTTGAAAAACCTTTTTCTATGGAGTATTTGTTGGCTCAGGTATTCAATCTGCTATCTAATCGAAATAAGCTGAAAGAATCTTTTGTTAATTCACCTCTTGAGAAAATCAGAAGTATTGCTCCTACAAAAGCTGACGAGGAGTTTCTTAAACGTGTTACCGATATCATCCATGAAAATATTTCTGATCCCCGATTCAATGTTGATCAGCTTGCCAGTAATTTGAATATGAGTAGGTCAAGTCTGCATCGAAAGATTAAAGGAATATCTGAGTTGACTCCCAATGAATTTATTTTACTCACAAAACTGAAAAAGGCTGCTACTTATATTCAGGAAGGAATAAGAGTGAATGAAGTTTGTTTTTTGGTTGGCTTTAGTTCTCCTTCCTATTTTTCAAAAGCTTTTAAAAAGCAATTTGGGGTTTCCCCAACAGGATGGCTTCGATAGTTTGATGGCAAATTTACAGGTGTCCTTTTTTGGTCATCAATTGGCTTGTTTTTGTCTAAAAACAGGTGTGTTTCCTGGGGTATAGTTTTTGACAGAATTTTACATACAAATGACAGAAATGGCATGATTGTTTTACGAATATCGGATTAAGTTTGTCCTTCGATGATTTTTTCAACTAATTTAAAAATAAGGAATAATGAATTTTTTTATAAAGAAGATTTTCTTTTTATTGGCTTTAATGCTGGTATTTCTTGTTAAAACTCAAGGTCAGGAAAATCCGGTTGCTGACCCACAAGCAATAGTTTTGTCAGGGAATATGCGGTTTACAGTTCTTACTCCTGAAATGATACGAATTGAGTGGAGTGATAGCAAGAATTTTGAAGACCGGGCTTCCTTTATTGTTGTTAACAGACGATTACCTGTTCCTGAATATAATACCTTTACAAAAGACGGGTATTTATACATTGAAACAGAAAAGTTGGAATTAAGGTATAAGTTGGGGACTTATCCTGTTACAAATCCTGTCAGTTCTGAAAACTTAAAGATTTCTATAAATCTGCCCGGGTTTTCGACCTATTGGTATCCGGGGAAGCAGGATCCGTTAAATCTTAAGGGTACTTTGCGTACATTGGATCATTCCAGCGGAGATAATCTCCGAAATGGTATGGAAGATGGCCTCTTGTCTCGTTCAGGCTGGGTTTTGCTGGATGAAGCTAAACGAAACGGAGATACCAGTCGAAGCTTATTGTTTGAAGATCAGGGCGGCGCTTTTGACTGGGTTGCTCAGCCTGATCCGGGGAACAAAATTGATTGGTATTTCATGGCTTATGGAAACGATTTTAAAAAGGCATTGCTTGATTTTACCAAAATAGGGGGTAAGCAGCCTATGCCTCCTCTTTATGCTTTTGGTTATTGGTACTCAAAGTATGAGAAGTATTCAGCTCAGGATTTCATGGAAATCGTTAATGACATAAAACATCATGATATTCCTATCGATGTAATGGTAGTCGACATGGATTGGCACAGGGATGGTTGGACAGGTTGGAGTTGGAACAGGGATTTGTTCCCAGATCCTGAAGGTTTTATTGAATGGTTACATCAAAATGAATTAAAAACTACTTTGAATCTTCATCCTGCTGATGGAATAGGTACTCATGAGGATCATTTTATTGACCTGGCAAATGACTTGGGACTTCCAGCCGATCAAACCATTAAATGGAATATTGAGAATCAGACATTCTATGAAAAGTTTTTCAAGAATATACTGCGTCCACTTGAGGATATAGGTGTTGATTTTTGGTGGTTGGATTGGCAGCAATGGATGCTTGCTCCCGAGATGGATGATTTGGGTAATACGTTTTGGCTGAATTATGTTTTTTACAATGATATGAAAGTAAATAGGCCCGAACGGCGCCCTATGATTTTTCATCGTTGGGGAGGGTTGGGTAACCATCGCTATCCTATCGGATTTTCAGGGGACAGCTGGGCTACATTTCCCACGTTAGCTTTTCAGATATATTTTAATTCTACAGCATCTAATGTTGCTTACGGTTATTGGAGTCATGATCTTGGGGGACATAATCAGGCAGGTCCAAACAATCCCGAGTTGTATTTACGATGGATTCAGTTTGGTGTTTTTTCGCCAATTACCCGTACACATGCTACAAATGCTGAACATATAGAGCGACGCATCTGGAAATATCCGAATTTTGAACTTATGCGTGATGCGCTTGAGTTGCGGTATGCTTTGATTCCCTATATCTACACCAGTGCCCGGCAGGCCTATGATACAGGAGTTTCTCTTTGCAGGCCACTTTATTATGATTCCCCGGCTGACAATGAAGCATATAAGCAAGAAACATCTTATATGTTTGGTGATCAAATATTGGTATCTCCAATTGTAACAGCCTCTGAAAATGAGATAGGTACCGCTTCCAAGTCGATTTGGTTACCCGAAGGAGAGTGGGTTGAAGCAGCAACAGGAACTATACTGGAAGGAAAGCAGAATTATAAAAGAATTTTTGCGCAGGATGAAATCCCTTTCTTTTACAAAAGTGGAGCAGTAATACCGATGTTTTCTGGTATTAAACATTTAAAAGATAGGCCTGATACCTTGGTTGTTAGGTTCGTTCCAGGAGAAGGAGGTGAATTCTCCTTGTATGAAGATGAGGGAGATAATAATAACTATCAACATGGAGCCTATACAAAAACTAAAATTGAACAAATTACAGATGAACAGCAAGGGCAATATATTATTCATCCCCGAAATGGTGCGTTTTCTAATATGCCCGATGAACGGAGTTATGAGTTGCGATTAATGTCGAAACTTCCTCCGGATAAAGTCATTGTTGATGGTATTAATTATGAATATTCCTCCGTTCCACGTGAAGGTTTTTGGAGTTATGATGGGAAAGAATTGGCCATTGTAATTAATATTTTACCGAAAAAATGTGATCTTAAGACCGTTGTGGATGTGGACTTTAATGACAATCAGGCAGAGGCAGATGAATTGTTTGCCGGGAAAGCAGGGCAAATGAAAAGATTACTTCAGTGCCGAGATTCATTAACTGTGAGAATTGATGAGACTCTCCCGGAAGAGTTTTCCGAGTTATGCCAAACTGCCGAAAAAATTGCCTTAGAGCCTGATCTTACATTGACCTTACTACAGGAGTTTGATGAAAATATTGAAAAATCTTTTGAATTATTATTAGGCTTAAAAAATGCTCCAACGGAGGAAATAAAAGAGTGGAGAGATTTTATTTTGCTTGGTAATTCCCCTGAATCAGAATCGTATTATGGAGATTCTGAGACAGATGAAAAAGATGGTGTAAACACTGATGGGACTAAATTGTGGATTGTTGGTTCTGCAATTCCAGGAAATGTAGCAGTATTGACTGAAGATCCAAGTCAGACGCCTGGATATTTTCGTTATCACGGAGAGTTACTATCTGGTGAGTTTAAAATTATGAATACCCCATCTGTACAGAGCAATACTGTCTTTTATGTTCCCTCTTCTGAGCATGTGGAAGCTGTAGGTATTAGTCCAATGAAAGCAACTTTTGATTCAGAATTAACCGGATGGAGAGTGGATATTCCTGATGATTCTTACAAGTTGAAAATTAATGCTATTGGGAAAACGTTTGAAGGGGAACTTTTCAGGGCAAGGGAAGATTTGTATATTGTTGGGGGAGCTACAGAAAATGGTTGGGATGCTGGTAGGGCAATTCGACTTAAAAGGGATGAAGAAAATCCGAACTTGTATGTCTTTTCAGGTGAGTTAAAAGAGGCTGCAACAGGTGATGACAGGAATCAATTTAAGTTTTTGGGCCAAAATGATTGGGGTCCGGTTTCTTTTCATCCTAAAACACCACAGGAATCAATTTTTGGTTCGCGATACATATATGAGAATTATCCGGGTGATCATAAGTGGAGTATAGAAAGCGATAAATCGGGTGTTTATGTGATTAAAGTAGATTTGTTGAAGGAGACTATTTATGCCCGCTACACCGATTCTTTCTTATATGGGGTTTATATAAACGGAGTTGAATGGACCAACTTGGATGAAGTATATGCGTTAGATTGTGAAATGATGGATCAACCTCTTGAAATAAAAATTGTACCTATACAGGGGAAAACGGTTGATGTAGGAAATGTAATTCATTTCACCGCAACAGATCCTGGAATGAATATTTTTGAGTTTACCATTTCTTCGGAGAATGGAGTGGACAAAAAATCCTATCAGCTTAAGATAAACAGACCATTTGATTTTTCAGACCTGGTAATTCAGAATGAGGATAATTCGCTTACGGTGAATAACAATCCGGTTTTAAATGGTGGATATAAGTTTAAAGAGTTTGCGTGGTATGTAGATGGAGGATTGGTTAGTCAGAATATGACTTATTCTCCTCCTGCAGGTAATGCCGATAATGATTCAGATAGTGGAGAGATATATGTGGTGAAAATGGTTGATGATAGTGGAAATATGTACCAAACTTGTCCGGTGGAACTTAAGCTTGAATCATTATCCTGTTTTATGGTTTATCCTAATTTTGCGGAGGCAGGTGAGACTGTGAATGTAGAGGGGATATTGAAAGAGGGTCAATTGTCAGCAAAATCAAAATTGAAGGTTTTTGATATAAATGGTAGAATGGTTCATGATCAACCGGTGGATGGAGATAAAACCAGTTTTGAGATGAACTTCCCAGGCTTTTATGTGGTTCAACTTATTTCGTCATCCTGTATTCGTACTGCAAGATTGTTGATTCATTAATTGCCTCCTTATTATCTTCGTTAATTTTTTGCGGAGATGTATCATTTTAATGGTGTTTGAACTTTCAATAACGGAAACTTGCCAAAAATGAGGTTTGGAAAATAGAGCTCAGGTTGATTAAAATTTAAATCAAACTTTCTGTTCCAGAGAGTTTGATTTTTTGAGAGTGTAAAATAAACTCTGTCCATAAACTAATCAATCTTAATATTGCAGTTTATGACAGACAAGAAAAAAG